>JAKPZU010000158.1 GCA_029559915.1 Bacillota bacterium | reverse complement strand
TTTTAGCTCATATTTGTTACTCTTTTTGCTTGGTTCGTTGTTATTGTTCGATTCTTTCATATGTTTAGTTTTCAAAGATCAGTTCCCTTGTGGCTTTTAACCTTGGGATATTAAGTTCGCGCTATCTTGACGCGCTTATATATTTTATCATACCAAAAAATTATTGTCAATGATTATTTCTCGGAAATTTTAACAAAAATTTATCAAATAAAAAGATAGTTGATTTTGGCTAACTTTGGCTTTCAACTATCTTATTTATTCACTGTATTTTAAATGTAAAAAACAATAAAATTGTAAAGTTTTTAAATGCCAATTAACTTCAAAATATCATTATAAGTAACATAAATCATCAAGGCGATTAAAAGGAAGAAAACTATTGTGTGCAACCAATTCTCAACTTTTTGATTCGGTTTACGTTTTGTGAGGATTTCATAACCGATGAAAACAATCTTGCCACCATCGAGTGCCGGTATCGGCAAGAGGTTGATTATACCAAGGTTGACGGACAATAAACCGATGAAACTCATTAAGGAAATTATGCCTGCAGAAGCTGCTTGGCTGGTCAGCGAAAAAATACCAACGAAACCACTTAAATCGGAAATTCCAATTAAATCTGAAGTGAATAATAATCCAAGTGTTCCAAAGATTGATGCAGCTGCATTCCAAAATAAAACAAAACTATTAGCGATTCCACCAAAGAAACTGAACTTGGTGGTTCCACCTATACCAATTCGGGAATTGAAGAATTCAGCGTTCATTGCTGACAATACTTCTTCGCCATAAACAACATATTCAAAATCATAATTGCTGCCACTGCCCAAAACTTGACCTACTTCTACTATATCTCCATCTTCTATATAAAGAGTTTCTTCAGCGTCTAAGATATATTGATAAGCAATTGCTTCACCCTCTTCAATCGGAACAATATGGATGTGATACTTACCTTCAACAAGATCAATGCTTATTACTTCTCCTTTTACACTGGATTTATATTGGCGAAAAACGGTGATTTTGAAAAGGTCTTCTTTATCTATCGAACCTGCTTTATTAGCATCGGAAAAGGCAATGACATCTTCCCAATTATTCATTTGTTGATCATTGATGGCGATTATCTTATCCCCAGCAACAAGTTCTGTAACATTATAAAGCGGTCTATCGATGATTAATTCGGAATTTTGAGCAGAACCGGAAAAACCTAGACCGATGAAATTTAAAGTCGGATAAATCGTCGGCAAGGTAATCAGCTCACCATTTCTTTCCACGACGATATCATAACCATCGATAGTTTTACCCAATTCGCTGGAGATTGAATTAAGTTCTCCGCTCCAGCTTGAAATTTCAACTCCATTGATTGATACAACCTTGTCATCAGGTAAGATGACTTCATATGCAGGCGATCCTGGGCTGACTTCACCGATAATGGTGCTATCTGTGTTGGGAACACCAGAAACTAAAGCGATGATAAGGAAAAAGAAAAAAGCTAAAACGAAATTCATCATCGGTCCACCAAATATTGTCAAGAATCTTTGCCATTTGGTTTTTCCTGTATAACTTCTTGATGAAGGAGTTATTTGCATTTCCTTCTTGTCAAAAACATAAAAAGCATCGTCTTTTACCTTATATTCATTGATATATAGAGCATTGTCAGTTCTTAAATCCATACTTTCTACGGTAACTGCCAATAAATCACGGTAATTAGGGTTATTGCGATTAAGAATAATCTTTTCAACCAAACCATCTTCATTAAATCCCAATCGGATTTCTTGACCGATTTTCACTAGTTCTTCTTCCAGTTCCTCACCAGACATTGCGACAAAACCACCAAAAGGTATCGCTCTGATGGAATAAGTAGTTTCACCTTTTTTGGTACTCCATAATTTCGGTCCCATGCCAAAGGAGAATTCGTGACAAAGAATGCCAGCTTTTTTAGCAAAGTAAAGATGGCCTAATTCATGTATACAAATAACCAAAGAAAGAACCAAGAGAAAAATCAAGATGTTTCCTAAGGTAGATATAAAACTTAAAGTAATTAACATTATTATTTGCTCCTTAATATTGTTGATAAATTCTATCCTTGATCTCTTTATCTATCGCGTAAATTTCATCAATTGTCGGATTAGAAATTATCTTATGTGAATCTATTTCTTTTTTAATGATTGTTTCAATGTCCAAGAATGATATTTTTTCTTCCAAAAAAAGTTTAACTGCGACTTCATTTGCTGAGTTTAAAACCGTTCTTAAACTTCCGCCTTTTTTAAAAGCTTCAATTGCATATCCTAGACAAGGATAGCGATTGATGTCTAGCGGTGAAAAATGCAGATTGTTAAGGCGCATCAAATCGAACTTGTTGGCTATTGACGGCTTTCTTTTTGGATAATACATCGCATAATGAATTGGCAAGCGCATATCATGATCGGCAATCTGCGCCATAACCGATCCGTCATTGAACTCGACCATTGAATGGATAATGCTTTCTTTATGAATGATGGCTTCAACCTGATCGATATCAATGTCAAACAGATAGCAAGCTTCGATGATTTCAAACCCTTTGTTGATCATCGTGGCTGAGTCTATAGTAATTTTGTTTCCCATCGACCAGTTAGGGTGATTGAGTGCTTCTTTTACGTTAACTTTTTTAAGTTCATCCCTGGTTAAATCTCGAAAAGCACCCCCACTTGCGGTTATAATCAATCTTTTAACCGTATTGATACCTTCGCCGTTTAACGCTTGCCAAATGGCACTATGTTCAGAATCAATCGGATAAATCTTGGCCGAAGAGTTCTTTAAAGCCTCCTTGATTAAATGACCGCCAACAACCAAAGTCTCTTTGTTCGCCAACAGAACATTTCTATCGATTTTAATTGCGGCCAAAGTCGGTTTCAAACCAACCATTCCCACCAGGGCATTGATCAATGTTATATCTCTATCGGGATTATAAGCGGCTAATTTGGTCAAACCTTCCTCTCCTATAAAAATTGTAATCTTAGGAAAGAGTGTTTCCAATACTTCTTTTTGCATTTCATCCTTGACTGAAATAACCTCTGGATGAAACTCTTCAACTATCTTAATGAGCAACTTCAAATTATCATTAGCACTAGCGCCTTTAAGAATGAAGTCATGCGGATTGGCTCTGATAATTTCTAAAGTTTGCTGTCCAATGGAGCCCGTAGCTCCCAATAAATATATTTCTTTCATCAGGACACCATTACCAAGATCATCAAGAATATCGCAATAAACATGCTGGAATCAAAACGATCCAAAATCCCACCGTGCCCAGGAAAAATCTGCGAATAATCCTTTATCTCATGCTCTCTCTTGAACTTAGAAGCGACTAAATCGCCAATTTGTGAAATCATTGATAACACAAGAGAAAATCCAATCGTCAGAATCAAGCCAAAATTGAAAACATCAAGAAAATAAGCGTATAACCCACTGATAACCCCACCGAAAATCAAGCCGGAGATTGCGCCCTCAATACTTTTCTTTGGTGAAATCTTAGGTGCCAATCGGTGTTTTCCGAACTTGATACCAAAGAAATAAGCAAAAACGTCAGTCAACATCGCCACCATAAACAAATAAATAATCAAATGGATGGATATTGACCTTAAATACGCAAACCCAATAAAACCTAAAGACGTATAAAGTATCGTTAAAAATTGTTCTGAAAAATCTTTTTTAGTAAAGTTTTCCTTAAAAACAAAAATTATGGCATAAATTAGAATCAAACTTACCAGATAGACAAAAACAAATAAATAATACCAAGCTTCGTCAAAAAAGATGACACTCAATAGACTGAACAAAAAAGTTAATGGGACTGCCAAATAGTTGAATAAACAAAATTCTTTGTCCTTATTCAACATGCGGCTGAATTCAATCGCCGCTCCAAGTGACAAAATCACTGCCAATCCCGAGAAAAGAAATTCAAGATTGCCTTCACCAAAATAAACAAATAAGCCGAGCACCACCACAAAGATAGTGCCGGTAATAATTCGCTGTTTCATTATTTATTCTTCAGACCCCCGAATCTTCTGTCTCTATTATTGTAAGAAACGATGGCTTTCATAAGTTCAGATTCATTAAAATCAGGCCAATAGGTCTCACAAAAATATAGTTCGGCATAAGCTGCTTGCCATAATAAGAAATTGGATAATCTGATTTCCCCGCTTGGCCTGATCAAGAGATCAAGTTTAGGTAATTCACGGGTATATAGATTATCTTCAACCATGGATTCGTCAATTTCTTCAATCTTAATTTGCTTATCTTCAACCTTTTTGGCGATTATTTTGATAGCTTCCGTGATTTCAGCTCTTGAGCCGTAATCAAAACAGATATTCAAGACCAACCCTTGTCGTTCCTTGGTTTTTTCCGTAATTCGTTCCAATATTTCCAGGTTTTCTTTGCTTAGATGTGTTTTTCTGCCAGAAAACATGACCTTGATATCGTGTTTTTTGAACTCATCCTTGAATCTAGCTTCAAACTCGCCAGGAAGTTTCATCAAAAAACTAACTTCATCATCAGGCCTGGACCAATTTTCCGTGGAAAAAGCATAGACGCTCAAAGCTTTAATCCCCATTTTTGAGGCAGCTATGGCAATTGTCTTGATATTTTCCGTTCCTTTTTGATGACCATAGGTTCTCGGCATATGTCTTTTTTTCGCCCAACGACCGTTACCGTCAAGAATGATGGCGATATGTTGTGGAATATTTAAATTTTCTATTTTCTTAGTTTTAAACATGTCATAAACCGTCCTAGTATTAAATTATACTATATTTTATGTGATTATTCTATGATTTTTATTCAGGGTTTGTCTTAGTGGAAAATAAAAAAGTTGTAAACCTTGTTTCAAAGCAGTTTACAACTTAATTGTTCATTAGATATGCATGATGTCCTTTTCTTTTTCTTTAAAATATTCATCAATTTTTTCAACGAATTTATCAGTCAATTTTTGGATTTCGTCTTGGTAATACGTCAAATCATCTTCAGTAATAGCAGAATCTTTTTCCATTTTCTTGTACTGTGTGATTGCGTCTCTACGAATGTTTCTGATAGCAACTTTGCTGTCCTCACCCATTTTGTGAATGATTTTGACTGATTTTCTCCGGTTTTCTTCAGTCATCGGCGGTAAAACGATTCTTACACCAATACCATCATTTGAAGGGGTAACTCCAAGATTAGCTCCAAAAATCGCTTTTTCAATTTCGCTAACCAAAGTTTTGTCGTATGGTTTAATGTAGATTTGATTACCTTCAGGTACGGCAATTGAAGCAACCTGATTTAAAGGCGTATCGACACCGTAATAACTGACATGTACTCTTTCCAACATTTTCGGATTCGCACGTCCGCTTCTCACAGTAGAAAAATCACGATGGAGAATAGATAGCGTGTGCTCCATTTTTTCTTCGGCTTCTAATAAAATTGTTTCTGGCATCTTATTTTCCTCCTTTGCCTTTTTGAATCATTGTTCCTATATTTTCACCAAGTATAGCTCGGCGAATGTTCCCCGGTACATTCATGTCAAAGACATAAATATCAATATTGTTGTCATAACAGAGTGCTGCGGCTGTTGAATCCATGACGGAAAGATTTTTACGCAAAACTTCTTGATGAGTCAAATTTTCAAATTTGACTGAGTCATCATGTTTGCGAGGATCTTTATCATAAACGCCATCAGTTCCGTTTTTTGCCATATAGACTATGGAAGCTCCCAGTTCTGCGGCTCTTAATGCGGCTGTGGTGTCAGTGGAAAAATAAGGGTTTCCTGTGCCGCCGCCAAAAATGACAATTCGATCTTTTTCAAAATGAGATAAAGCTTTTCTTCTGATATAAGGTTCAGCCACTTCAGGTATATTGATTGAACTCATGACCCGGGTTTCTACACCGATGGCTTCCAAAGAATTCTGTAAGGCCAAAGCGTTGACAATTGTTCCTATCATGCCCATATAATCAGCGCTTGATCTTTCAATCCCCATATCTTCAGCCAATTTGCCGCGGAAAATGTTACCACCGCCGACAATCACGCCAATTTCACATTCACAGGCTTCATAAGCTTCTTTTATTTCCTTGGCGATGTTCTTGACTGTTTGCGGATCGACGCCAACACCAATTTCACCAGCTAAAGCTTCACCGCTCAATTTAATCATTACTCTTCTCTTCGGCATAAATTGTACCTCCTAATTTATTTGAAAAAAAGGACAAATTAATGTCCTTTAATTAACCGACTTGTTTCATAACTTCGTCAGCGAAGTTTTCTTCTTTCTTTTCTACGCCTTCGCCAACAGCCAAACGTTTAAACAAAGCGATTGTAACGCCCTTTGATTTCACATATTGTTCAACTGTTTCATCAGGGTTTTTAACAAATGGTTGATTCAACAAGCAAATGTCTTTTAGGTTTTTGTTCAAACGGCCTTCAACCATTTTTTCAATGATATTTTCCGGTTTTGGTTTGTCTGATTCAGCATTTTCATTCAATGCTTCTTTCAACAAAACTTCTTTTTCGTGAGCAATGTATTCTTCTGAAATTTCTTCGCGGGAAATGTATCTTGGGCTTGAAGCGGCGACATGCATAGCTGTATCTTTCGCAGCTTCTTGACTAATTCCGTTAATAACTGTCAAAGAAGCGATTTTTCCGCCCATATGTACGTAAGCGCCAAAAGTTTGGTTATCATTTTTCTTGACTAATTCATATCTTCTAAATGTCAAGTTTTCGCCGATTGTGGAAACTTCTTCAAATAATAATTCTTGAAGTGGTTTGTTATTGACTTTGGAAGCCAATGCCGCTTCAGTAGATTCAGGTTGATTCTTTAATAATGCGTCGCCGATTAATTTTACTAAATTTTGGAACTTTTCGTTTCTAGCAACAAAATCAGTTTCGCAGTTCAATTCAAAAATAACCGCTGTATTACCGCTGACTTTAACTTCGCAAGCACCTTCAGCAGCGATTCTTGAAGCTTTTTTAGCTGCTTTGGCAATACCTTTTTCTCTTAGCCAATCCACAGCTTGATCTATGTTACCGTTTGTTTCGACTAAGGCTTTCTTGCAATCCATTAGTCCAGCGCCGGTTTTGTCTCTTAATTCTTTTACTAATGAAGCACTGATATCCATAATAATTCCTCCTAATTTACCATATTAAATATATCATATATCACCTATCATTACAACAGGTTAACTCTTTAAAAAGGGAGCATTTTTACGTGCTCCCGAAATTCTTAAAGTGCTGTTCTTATAAGGTCGATTAAATCTGCTTTTCTTAAACTAGAATAGCCAGATAAGTTAAGTTCTTTAGCCATATCTTTTAATTCAGCTACAGTCTTGGAATCCAAGTCGATTTCAACAACTTTAGTTTCAGCCTTTTCAACAGGTTTAACTTCTTCTTTAACAGGTTGTGAAGTGACTTTGACTACGACTGGTTTAGCAACTGGTGCTGGCTTTTTGTTAGCAACAACTTCTTCTTCCAATACTTCTTCAATATCGGTTTCTTCAGTTGTAGTGTCTTCTTCCGCTTCAACGTCCAAATTGCTTTGACCGCCAGAAGCTTCGATAACTGCATCTGCCAATTTATTGACGATAAGTCTTACTGAACGTAAGGCGTCATCATTAGCCGGAATAACATAATCGACTTCATCAGGATCACAGTTTGTATCAACAATACCAAATACTGGAATATCCAATCTTCTTGCTTCAAGAATAGCGTTTCTTTCTTTTCTTGGATCAATGATGAATAGCGCTTCCGGTACTTTGCGCATTTCTTTGATACCGCCCAAGAATTTTTCCAAACGAGCTATTTCTTTTTTCAGATTGATGACTTCTTTTTTCGGTAGAGCATCGAAAGTACCATCTTCTTGCATTTTATAAAGGCCTTGTAATTTAGCGATTGATTTCTTGATTGTCTTGAAGTTTGTCAAAGTGCCACCTAACCATCTTTGGTTAACGTAGTATTGTCCAGAACGTTCAGCTGCTTCTTTTATCGGATCTTGTGTTTGTTCCTTGGTTCCAACAAACAACACCTTTCCGCCTTCAGATGCAATATCGAATAAAGCCTTGTAAGCTTCATCGATTAAATCGCTGGTTTTTTGTGAGTCGATGATGTGAATACCATTTCTAGAAGTGTAGATGTATTTAGCCATCTTAGGATTCCATCTTCTAGTCTGATGTCCGAAATGTACCCCTGCTTCAAGCAGAGCTTTCATTGCAATAACTCCCATTTTTATTTCCTCCTTTTTGATTTTTAGCCTCCACTTAATCAGCGTTTTAAACCCACCACCAAAGTTTCAGTAGCTCCCGAGTTTAAAACTCATAAGTGTGTGTATTTTTTACGGCTCTTGTATTTTATCAAATTTTAGCAGTAAAATCAAGCATTATTTACCGTCAAATCGTCTGTTTTTCGATATTTAATTTTATTATGCAAATATTGTCAAGAAAAAAGGATTAGTGTCCTGTCGAACCCAATCCTCCTGATCTTTTTGTATTATTTGAATCGCCATCAATACTGAGATACTTGCTGAAAAGTCCTTGAGCTATTCTTTCGCCTTTCTTGATTAAGACGTCTTCTTTACCGAAGTTATACATAATCAAGAGAATTTCTCCTTCATTATCTGGATTGTTGTAATAATCGGAATCGATGATGCCTACCGAATTCAACAAAACCAAATGTTTCTTAAAAGACAAGGAGCTGCGTGGATAAATTTTCAACACTTCCGTCCGTGGCATGTAGGCTTTGATGCCTGTTGGTACAAACTGGTATCCATTGGCTTTAATCAAAGTATCAACGGCACAAGATATGTCATATCCCGCACTGCCTTTAGTCTTTCTTTCTGGTAAAGATATCTGATTATCAAGATATTTAGTAACTACTTCAAATCCTCTTGTTTTCATCTTTCCCCCTACAAGTGACCGGCACCGGTTTGTTTAATTTGTTTTAACAACTCTTTTTCGGCCTTTGCCAATTCAATGTTTCTTTGACGGTTTTCTTCAATCCTATTTTCTCTGATTTCCATCAGATTTTTCATCGCTTCTTCTTTAGATTCACCGATAAAAGCATCTTGAGCGATAACGGTGATGATATTATCGTGTTGTTCCACCACACCATTGATAATAACCACATAATAAACCAAGTTGACTTGGCTTAATTTGATGTATCCGGTATCGATGGTGGAGATGATAGGTAAGTGATCTTTCAACATCTCATAGTCGCCGTTATTCGCTGACGAAACCATAACAGCGTCCACTGTTTCATTATATAGTTCGCCGTCCGGTGTCACTATGGAAATTTTCATACTCTACCTCCTACTTCATTTTTTCTGCTTTTTTTACCGCTTCTTCAATACTGCCTACCAAACGGAAGGCGTCTTCAGGCAAATGATCATATTTACCTTCCAATAGTTCTTTGAAACCTTTGACAGTATCACTGACCTTGACAAAAGATCCCTTTTGTCCGGTGAATTGTTCAGCTACATGGAAGTTTTGTGATAAGAATAATCTAATTCTTCTGGCACGATGTACCACCAGTTTATCGTCATCACTTAATTCGTCCATGCCCAAAATGGCGATGATGTCCAATAGGTCGTTGTATCTTTGCAAGGTACGCTGTACTTCTCTAGCAACTCGATAATGTTCTTCGCCGACAATCTCAGGAGTTAACGCTCTGGAAGTTGAGGCTAGTGGATCTACAGCCGGATAGATTCCTTCTTCGGAAATCTTTCTGGAAAGATTGGTTGTTGCATCCAGGTGAGTAAAGGTAGTTGCTGGAGCAGGGTCGGTATAATCGTCGGCCGGAACGTAAACAGCTTGAATGGAAGTGATGGACCCGGCTTTGGTTGAAGTGATTCTTTCTTGTAAAAGACCCATGTCAGTAGCCAATGTCGGTTGGTATCCAACCGCTGAAGGCATACGTCCAAGCAAGGCTGATACTTCTGAACCCGCTTGAGTAAAACGGAAAATATTATCAATAAAAAGCAATACGTCCTGATGTTCCTTATCGCGGAAATATTCCGCCATTGTGAGTCCCGAAAGCCCGACTCTCATTCTCGCTCCCGGCGGTTCGTTCATTTGACCAAAGACCATGGCTGTTTTTTTGATAACTCCCGACTCTGTCATTTCATGATAAAGATCGTTTCCTTCCCTCGTTCTTTCACCAACACCGGCAAAGACCGAGATACCACCATGTTCCTGAGCTACGTTATTAATCAATTCTTGGATTAAAACGGTTTTGCCAACGCCGGCACCACCGAATAAACCAATTTTGCCACCTTTTATATAAGGTGCCAACAAATCAACGACTTTAATGCCAGTTTCTAATATTTCGGTCTCGGCATTCAAGTCTTCCAATACTGGAGCTGGACGATGAATCGGCAAAATTTCAAACTCTCCCTCAAGTGGTTTGCCATCAATCGGTTGGCCTAAAACGTTGAAGATTCTCCCTAAAGTAACATGACCTACAGGAACAGATATCGGTTTACCTGTGTCTATAACTTCCATACCTCTGGTTAATCCATCGGTAGAATCCATTGCGATTGTCCTTAAGACTCCACCACCTAAAAACAAAGATACTTCCAAAGTCAAATTAATTTCGACTCCATTGTTATCTTCTGGTTTAACTTTAATTTCCAGGGCATTGTTGATCTGCGGCATTTCTCCAGTAAACTGGACATCCACGACCGGGCCCATCACTTGTATTATTTTTCCTAGGTTAGGCATATTCCCTCCTAATTAACCGCGTTCGCTCCACCGATGATATCGGTGAGCTCAATGGTAATCTCTGCTTGTCTAGCACGGTTGTATATCAGATTTTGCTTACGGATAATATCCTTGGCATTATCGGTTGCGTTTTTCATCGCATTCATTCTTGATGCATGTTCTGCAGTCTTGGCATCGAGAATGATGCCATAAAGCGTATTTTCTAAATAGATTGGCAACAGTTTGTCGATTACTTCTTCAGTAGAAGGTTCAAAGAGGTATTTATCAACCATTTGTTTATTCTCAATTAAATCCGTAATCGGCAGAAGAACCTCACTTCTTACCATTTGGGTAATTGTGTTGATATAATCGGAAAAGATTATGACAATCTTATCCACTTGTCTATCTAGATATAGTTTGATGAAAGCTCTCGACATAGCTTGAAAGTCGATAAATTTAATATCGTCACGAGAGTTTATTGATTCGGCGTTAAGCAGTGGGTATTGTTTTCTTTTACAATAACTATAAGCTTTATAGCCTATTGTTCCGACGATGAAATCACGGTTGTCCTCCTTAATCAAATTTTCAAAATATTTGATAATTTGATTGTTGTAAGGCCCAGCCAATCCCCTGTCGCTGGTTACTAAAATATACCCGACTCTTTTTATTTCTCTTGCCAACATCAAAGGATGAGTGTAATCGGCGTTTGTAGATAGAACCTGCTCAAGGATTGATTTAACTTTACCCTTGATTGGTTGAAAAGCCTTAAACTTACGTTCAACCTTTCTTAGTTTTGAAGCTGAAACCATATTCATGGCTTTGGTTATTTGCGAAGTTTTACGAGTTGCTTCTATTCGCTTCTTTATATCTCTTAATGAAGCCATTTAAACCACTCCTTCATCATAGGTAATCTTGGGTGAAACGATCAATGGCTTGAATCAATCCATCTCTATTCTTAAGATCTTTTGTTTCTTTGATTTCAGTCAATAATTTATTTGCTTCTTTATCATTTAAGAAAAATTGATGTAAGTCATTTTCATATTCCTTGACATCAGTAATCTTGATTTGATCCAAGAAGCCACTGGAAAGAGCTAAAATTGAAATTGCTTGAAGTTCGAAAGGCATGGTTTCATGAAGACCTTGTTTCAAAATCTCTACAGTTCTTTCTCCCCTGTCAAGTTTTGACTTGGTTGCATCATCCAAATCGGATCCGAATTGAGTGAATGCTTCAAGTTCGCGGTAACTCGCTAAATCCAATCTCAAAGTTCCCGACACTTTTTTGATTGCCTTATGTTGAGCGGCACCGCCGACACGAGACACGGATAATCCGGCATTGATTGCCGGTCTGATTCCGGAATAAAAGAGTTGTGATTGCAAGAATATTTGACCATCTGTAATTGAAATTACGTTGGTAGGAATATAAGCGGAAATATCGCCTTCTTGAGTTTCAATTATCGGTAAAGCCGTAATTGATCCTCCGCCCAACTTATCACTAAGTTTTGCAGCTCTTTCCAGAAGACGGGAATGAAGATAGAAAACATCACCCGGGAAAGCTTCCCGACCCGGTGGTCTTCTTAAAAGCAATGACAGTTCTCGATAAGCAATTGCATGCTTAGTCAAATCATCATAAATTATTAAAACATGTTTACCATTAAACATGAATTCTTCTGCGATTGAAACTCCTGAATAAGGAGCTAGATATAACAATGGAGCTGGATCAGATGCGCTCGCGGCAATGATTATGGAATAATCCATCGCTCCGAATTGTTTTAATGTTTCATAAACATTTAAAACTGTTGATTGTTTTTGCCCTATAGCAACATAGATACAGATAACATCTTTCCCTTTTTGATTGATGATTGTATCAACAGCAATGGAAGTTTTACCGGTTTGGCGGTCGCCGATAATCAATTCTCTTTGACCTCTGCCAATCGGTACTAAAGCATCCAACACTTTAATTCCCGTTTCCAAAGGTTGATTGACAGATTGACGGTCGATAACCCCGGTAGCTTTTCTTTCGATTGGTCTAGTTTTTGAAGTGGTGATTTTACCCAACCCATCCAAAGCTTGGCCAAGCGGATTGATGACGCGTCCAATCAACTCTTCACCAACGCCGATTTCTAAGATTTTACCGGTTGCTTTGACTTCCATTCCTTCTTTAACCAAAGAGGAATCGTTCAAAAGTATTACCCCTACATGATTCTTTTCCAAGTTTTGGACCATGCCATAAACACCTTGAGGAAAAACCAATAGTTCGCCAGCCATGGCTTTATCGATTCCATAAACCAAAGCAATACCATCACCAACGGAGATAACGGAGCCAATTTGTTCGGTTTTCATTTGTTTTTCGTATTTTTTAATTTGTTCTTTCAACAAAGAACTGATTTCTAAAGGATCTAATCTCATTAGTTACCTCCGGTTAAAGTCTTCTTAAGCATATTTAAGGAGGAGTTGATTGTTTCATCAATTACCTGACCTTGATATTCAATCTTAAAACCACCAATGATGGATTCATTGATTGTTTGCTTTATTACCACATTCTTTAATAATTTATTTTGAAGTTTTTTCTTGATTTTTTTGATGTTTGTCGCACTTAATTCGTTCTTTGCATAAACCATTACTTCAACTGTTTCATTCATCTCGTTAATCAATTCCTGATATTCCGTAGCAATTGCCGGCAATAATTCAAAACGCGAATTATCAAGCAAAACTTTTAGAAAATTGATTACCAGACTATTTTTTCCAACTTTTTGAATTACCTGATGTTTGTTGGCAATTTCAATCTTTGGATGCAAGAAAAATAGCTTTGCTTGATTATCCAAAGCATTAATGAAATCGGTTAAATCCTGATATGTCGATTCAACTGCTTCTTTTTCCAAAGCAAGTGAAAAAAGAGCCCGAGCATATTGTCTTTCAACATCGATCATGATTTTCCACTACTTTCCCAATCATTGATGAGGATATTCTGATATTCCTGATCATCAAGTTCCTTGCGGATGATTTTTTCCGCCATCAAGGCCGCTAAATCTACCGCTTCTTTCTGTAAGGAATTTTCAGCTTTGATTCTTTCAGCTTCAATTTCCTTTTTTGCTCGACTCATCATCTGATCAGCACTTTCCTTGGCTTTAGCAATGATTGACAAACGCTCCAACTCAGCTTTTTCTTTAGCTTGATCAAGATAATCTTTTGATTTCATTCGCAAATCATTGTATTCCAACTCTCTTTTTTCTTTGAGAACTTTGGCTTCCTGGTTTGCTTCTTTAGCCGATTCCATTTCTTGATCCATGATTTGTTTTCTTTTTTCAAGAAAAGCAGTGACTCTTCCCCAAAAGAATATTTTGACGATAATCACCAAAATCAAAGTTGCGGCAATTTGGATAATCATATCAAGCAAATTGACGCCCAAGGCTTGTTCGATAACTTTTGATACAGCCTCAATCATTCTTTCAAAAGCAGGCATAAACGCCCTCCTTAAACAATTCTTTTACTATTTGCCAATTAAAATTAAAGCCACTAGTAAAGAATAAAGACCGGTTGTTTCGGCAACGGCTTGAGTTACAAGAGTCGTAACAAGAATCTTACCTTGTGCTTCAGGTTGACGACCAACGGCTTCAGCTGCCTTACCAGCTGCGAAACCTTGTCCAATACCAGGCCCAAGACCAGCAATAACTGCTACACCAGCACCTAGATAAGCCAAACCACTGCTGAAGTGTTCATTGTATTCAGTGGCAAAGCGAACTACAGAATCTAAAATCATTTCAAACATTTTTTATTCCTCCTATATATTTTTCCTAAGCATCAGATGCCATGGAAATGCTAACTACAGATAACATAAAAAACACAAAAGCTTGAATTAAACCAAAGAAGATATCAAATATCACGTGTAACATAACTCCGGCAATAATTCCGGCAGTCCAGTGCAAAACTGCATATACCATCGCAGCCATTACTGATCCAGCCATTAGATTAACGAATAAACGTAGTCCCATCGAAAATGGTGTTGAGACTTCACCAATTAAATTGATGGGCAACATTAACGGTGCAATCGGTTTGACTGGTCCAAGAAGTCCATCAATCTTGCCCTTAATACCAATAAATCTCATTTCAGCAATCTTCAAGACAAGAAAAGTCATAACCGAAAAAGAGAATGCAACACCTATATTTGATAGCGGCGGTGTTAGGCCAAAAAGAGAAATGGTGTTGGCAAAAGCCAAAAATGTGATGATGGTAAACAAATAAGGTGCGAAAAAACGAAATTGTTTTTCTTTCATATAACTTCTAATCAACTTGTTGAACATCTCAACCGCCATGATTGAAACTAATAAAAATCCCTTTGGCGTTTGATTCGGATCAAGTTTCTTGACTTTTATACCGGCGATGATGAAAACAAGTGCAAGAAAAAAAACAATTATCAAAGTCGAAATAACTTGAGGTGACAACTCATTCGAGTAAGTAAATTCAAGCATTATTCATCACTCTCCTTATTCGCAAAAATTAAGGTAACCGGAAAAGAAACCAATCTAAAAGTCAATAGTCCCACGAAGGTAAAGTAAATATTCCATTCTTCGGGGTATCTATAAGTAATGAAGAGAATAAAGGCAAAGAACAACATTTTTACAATATACATGGTTATATGCATTTTCTTGATTTGGTGTTGCTTATTTTGATAAACATTTTTCATGACTCGGTAATTGAGAGAATTCATCAACAAACAACTTGCAACACCTAATAAGAAGCTTAAAACATAGTCTAAATCCCAAGTGATCAAGTAAAGGATTATTGAAAATAGTATTGCATAAGGCCATGAGAAAAGAAAGATTTTCTCAATCAGGTTAATTTTTTTCATTTTCCTCTCCTTTACTCATTTTTAACGCTCTTTTGATGAAATTTGCAATGCCGACAAAAATGCCCAAGATAACAAAAACATAGATAAAAGCGGTTTCTCCATCCATAAATTTATTATCTAAGTATTGTCCAAAATAATATCCCAGAACCATCATAACGAAGGTTTCCAAGAAAAATTGTATCACTAAATTCAAAGTAAGAAAGACGCTTTTATCTTTTTTTTCCATTTTATTTGGTTCCGAACAATCTGTCTCCACAATCCCCTAAACCAGGGACAATATAACCGATTTTATTCAAACCTTGGTCGATTGAGACCATATAGATGTCAACATCCGGATGACTTTTTTGTAAAGCTTCGATGCCTTCGGGACAACCAACGATGCCAACATAACGAATATCTTTAGCACCAGCTTTTTTTACCCTATCAATTGCGGCGATTACCGAACCGCCGGTTGCAAGCATAGGATCGACTACCAATACTGTAGCATTGACAATTTCTTTAGGGAATTTGGCGTAATATTCATGCGGAGTAAGGGTTTCTTCATCCCGGTAAAGACCAATATGTCCTACTTTGGCAGTTGGAATCACTTTTTGAATTCCATCGACCATTCCCAAGCCCGCTCTTAAGATAGGGACGATAACAACGTCTTTGGCAAGAATCTTGGCCTTGGTTTTTGCGATAGGTGTCTCTATCTCGATTTCTTTGGTTTGCAAGTCTCTGGTAACTTCATAGGTGACCAAAGTGCCAATTTCATTGACATTTTCTCTAAACGATTTAGTATCAGTCGTTTTATCGCGAATGATAGTCATTTTATGTTGGATTAAAGGATGATCAAATACAACTACTTTACTCATTTTCTTCCTCATACTTTCCGATTTTTTTGATTCGATTGATATGTCTTTCATCAGAAGATTTTTCCGCTTTGATGAAGATATCCAAGAAATTTAAAACTTCTTCTATCGAACTTACTCTCGAGCCAAAACAAATTACGTTGGCATGATTATGGGTTTTAGAAGATTCTGCAGTAAATTCGGTTGAAACGACCGCTGCCCTGACGCCCTTGACTTTATTGGCCGCGATGCTCATGCCAATGCCGGTACCACAGATTAAAATACCGAAATCACATTTTCCCATACTTACCGCTTTGGCAACCAAAACTGCAAAGTCAGGATAATCAGTTGCTTCAGGAGTATCTGCCCCAAAGTCCATTATTTCATAATTCTTTTTTTGTAAAAAAGCGACTATTTCATTCTTGTAATTATATCCAGCATGATCTGCGCCTATAGCTACTCGCATATTATCACTCCTTTAAAAAAATTTAATCTATATCAAAACGATTATATCAAATTTAAGGTTTAAATACAATTATAATCTTAAGAAGATTAGTGATACCCAATATTGAAATATGGGCATTATATTTGAATCAAAGAAAAATTGATTGTGGGTAAGATTGTTACCACTTATTATAAAAGGTTTAAAATTTCCAAAGGATTTTTAATTATTGCATCCGCTCCTGCGGCAATCAATTCCTCTTCTTTACGAAAGCCCCATAATACGCCAACAGAAAAAAGACCAGCGTTTTTAGCCGTAAAAATATCTGTTTCTGTATCGCCGACATAAAGGATATCTTCTTTATTCAATGCAAGTTTTTCAATCAAATCCCAAGCTGATTCAGGATTTGGTTTCGGTGAAAATTCTTCTTTTTTACCATAAACTTCGTCAAACAAATCTTCTTTGAAATAATGTCTAATGACATCTATTGTTTGGGAATGTGGTTTGTTTGATAAAACATTCAAGGAAATGCCTTTTGCCTTCAATTCATCCAAAAGCTCTTGAATTCCTGCATAAGCTTTGGTATTGATTTTTGATTGTTCATGATAAATGTCATAATAACTCTTTTTCAATTTTTCAAAAGCTGTATCATCAATATTCCCAGCCTTGATAACTTGTCTAATTAAGTTGTCTACGCCTTTGCCAACAAAATATTTATATTCTTCCGTAGAAAATTCTGGATAACCAAATTTTCTTAAAGATAAATTCATTGTAATCTTGATATCTTCGATTGTGTCAAGCAAGGTTCCGTCCAAATCGAAAATGACTGCTTTAAATTTCATCTAATCCCTCCAATACCAGTTGCGTCAATAGACAGTCTTTTACCGGTTTATAAGTTTTTCTATGAATTTTGCTGGGACCTATAATTCTTAATTGTTCCAGATGAGTTGGCGTTGGATACCCCTTATTTTTTTCAAAGCCATAATCAGGATAAATAAAAGCCAGTTTCTCCATGATTTCATCTCTTTTAACCTTAGCAATTATCGAGGCTGCCGCGATTGAAGCTGATAAAGTGTCGCCCTTTATGATCGCTTTATAAGGAATTGATTGTTCTTTTAGGGGCATGGCATCAGAAAGAATATAGTCAGGCTTGATTTTTAAATAACTCAATGCCCTTAACATTCCGAGTTTTGAAGCTTCATAAATATTGATTTCATCAATCGTTTTTTCATTGACATAACCATAGGAATAAGCCAATGCTTTTTTCTTGATTTCTTCTGACAACTTCAATCTTTTCTTTTCACTCAATTGCTTGCTGTCGTTTAATCCTTCAATCCTGACATTAGGGTCAAGAATTACTGCTGCTGCCAGAACCCCGGCAGCCAAAGGCCCTCTTCCCACTTCATCAACGCCTACTATATATTTAAATCCCTGTTGCAGGAGTTCTGTTTCATACTCGTACATTCTGGTCAACTCTTTCAAAACTCATCCTACCCAAAAGACCGTTGCGCAAATCGTTCAAGAATAAGTTGTATACACGGTCATAATCGATTTCGCCACCGCTGACAAGACAACCTCTTTTCTTTCCGATTGCATCTAAAATCTCTATGTTATCATTCAAGGAAGTTAAATCAATACCATATCTTTTTTCCAGACTTTCCGGATAATGTTTTTTTAGATATTCTATGCCAAAAAGGGTGACTTCGTCAATCGGAAGAATGCTATCTTTAATCGAGCCTAAAAGGGCTAACTTCATGCCGGTAAGTTCATCGTCGAACTTAGGCCATAGTACGCCGGGATTGTCATAAACGCGGAGGTTGTCTCCTGCGTTCAAGAAACTCTGAATTTTCGTTACCCCAGGCAAATTGCCGGTTTTAGCCTTATTCTTCTTGGCTAAATTGTTGATGAATTGTGATTTCCCTACATTGGGAATACCAATGATGATGGCGTTGAAAGGTCTGGGTTTCATCCCCTTGGCCGCTTCTTTTTCTATAGTGTCACGTAATATTTCCAAAGTCTTTTGGTAGATAGTTTTTTCCAAATTATCAGTCAGCGAGTTAATCGATAATGCTTCGATGGCATTTTCTTTATAATACTTAATCCATTCTTTGGTTATTTTAGGATCGGCTAAATCATCTTTGTTCAACAAAATCAATTTCGGTTTATGTCTGATAATGTCATTGAGCATCGGGTTTGACGAAGAAAGCGGAACTCTTGCATCCACAACTTCATAAACAATATCAATGACTTGTAATTTTTCCTCAATCTGTCTTCTGGCTTTAGCCATATGACCAGGAAACCATTGAATCTGCTTCATATACATTAACCGCCTTTATAAGATAAATTGATTATTATTTTCGCGAAAAATTATGGATTACTTCGCCTAAAATATCATCTTGGGCAATCAATCCCACGACTCTTGAATCCAAAGAATTAGTGCGATTGTCACCTAACAGAAAGTAATTTCCCTCAGGAATAACCTGATCGTATGATATGTGATTATACGGTATATATGTTTCAATCAATACCCCATTCAAATAAACTCCTGTTGTATCAATTAACAGCTCATCACCCGGTAGTCCAACGACTCTCTTAATCAAAAAGTCTTCTTCAAGTTTGATTATTAGAACGTCTTCTCTTTGAATATCGCTATTGAAAACAATGGCGACAGCGTCATTGTCATGGAAAGTCGGATACATGGAGTCGCCATCAACTTGTCCGATGGTGATAAAAAACCCATTGACGATGATGACAACAAATAAGAAGATTGGCACGATGCTGAAAAAATCAGCTAAACCATGGACTTTTTTTAATAATTGGTGATTGGTACGATATTTTTTGTTAAGGTAAATTAATAAGAATGCCCCATATACCAAAAATGCAACCAAGATAATTGTATAAAAAATCGTTGCGAAAATGTCAGTCAAGAAAGGATTTGGCATATTTGATTCCGAACGACTGAGATTGAACATGAAAAGATAATTTTTTTGGAAGATGATAAAAAGTATTATGTCGGTAGTAAAAAACAAGAAAAAACTGATGAGTAGTAATAATGATTTTTTCATCAGTTTTTGTTGTTCACTAATTATTGTGTTAGCTTCAAAATCCATTAATTATCAAGTCCTTCGAATATTTTGCTCAAACCGTTATATTCAACTAAAACAGTTCTTGGCTTAGTCCCTACATTTTCAGAAACTATACCGAATTTTTCCAAAGAATTGACGATTTGCGTAGCGCGGTTGAAGCCGATACCAAATACTTGCGTAATCTTGTTCAAAGAACATTTGCCTTCTTCGACTACGTAAGTTGCGACATCCTTGAAAAGTTCGTCGATTTGATCCATGTTTTCTCCAGTAGCTGATAATACGACCAAAGCTTCATGAGTGAACATATATTCCGGTTCTCTTTGTTCCTTGATGAACTCGGTGATATTTTCAATTTCTTCCGGAGAAAGGTAAGCCCCTTGCAAACGTCGAGCCATACCGTTTTCTGAAAACAACATATCGCCTTTACCCAACAATTTTTCCGCTCCGGTCATATCCAACACGACTGAAGAGTCTGTGGAGGAGGGAACTCTGAAGGCGAATCTCGTCGGGATATTCGCTTTAATCGATCCTTTGATAATATCAGCTGAAGGTCTTTGCGTTGCTAGTAAAACATGGATTCCCACAGCTCTTGACTTTTGTGTAAGTTTTAAGATGCTTTCTTCAATTTCCGGTCCGCCACTCAGTAATAAGTCTGACGCTTCTTCGATAATTACGACAATTCTCGGCATCTTGATGAAATTAGGTAAATCGATGCGGCGGGTGTAATAATCCACAACATTTACAGCCTTGAAACGTTTTAGGATGTCATAACGTGATTCCATCTCTCTTACCATCCACTTCAAGGCTTCATTGGCAACTTGAGTTTCATCGATAATTGGCGTTACCAGGTGAGGTAAATCAGCAAATTGTTGCAGGTCAACCTTTTTCGGGTCAATCAACATTAATTTGACTTCGTCCGGTTTGTTTCTGGCAATTAAGGAAACGATGATTGAAGCAATGGCTACGGATTTACCTGATTGAGTAGAACCAGCTACCAATCCGTGAGGCATGGATTCAATCGAAGTATAAACCGGTAAAGCATCGATATCCAATCCGATTGCAAGCAGCAACGGATCTTTTGATTTCAAGAATTTAGGATTGTCGACAACATCGCCAAAATATACTGATTCCCTGACTCTGTTCGGCACTTCTATACCAACGGTGTTTTTTCCAGGAATAGGCGCTTCAATTCTGATTGAATAAGCCGATAGGCTCATTTGAATATTGTCAGAGATTGAGGTAATTTTCTTTGTAGGTACGCCTGAAGCCAGTGAAACTTCGTATCTGGTTACAGTAGGACCCATGGTATAGTTGGTTACAGTTCCGTCAATGCCGAATGACACCATGGTTTCATTGATGACGTCAATGTTTTCCTTGACCCAAGTTGGTTCAACGTCCGATATCGACTCATTTTTCTTGAATAGACTTATCGGTGGCAAGACATATTCTTTGAGATTTTGACTTTCAATCGGAAAAATCGGTCTTTCATGTTTGATAACAGTTTTTTCCGGTTGATATTCTTCATAAACTAAATCATCAGAAAACCCAATTTCCGGCTCTTCTGTAATTACTTCATCTTCCTTGAAAATTATATCGTCATATTTTTCTTCTTCTATCGGTGCTTTATTTATTATTGTCAAATCTTCGTTTTCAACCAGATCTTTTAAAACTTCATCTACTGGTTCTTTGGCAGTTTTCTTTTCGGAGTAGACAGCTGCTTTTTCAAAGAATTCATCGACCGGAACGCTTTCAATCGTTCGATGAGCAGCGATGATATCTTCAGTAGAAGTCTCTACCGCCGGAGCTTTTTTGTGATGCAAATCGTCAGCAGTCAAGCCTTCTTCGGAGAAAGCCTTTTTGTGAACGTTGTTATCGATTGTCGTGAACTCATAATATGAACTGCCATAACGTCTTTGTGCTTCTTCTTTAGTCAAACGTTTTTCCTTACGGAAAATATCATATTTCTTGTCAATATCACCAGTTCCCGTTCTGTCATTGGGAACGTTCACTACATGTTTATTTTCAATTCCAAATGGAGACATGAAGGTGTTGCTCATATTTTTCTTATCTTCAATTGTTCTGATTTCAGGAATAAAAAACGGACGATTATCCTTGGTTCTTGAAGTTTTAGGTACAATTCGTTCTGGTTTGTCTTTTTTTCTGAACATATTTACTCCTCCTCAACTTCCAATATTTCCTCAAAATCCTCTTCAGCCTTCATTATTTCCGTTTCGTCATGTTTGAATAGCGATTTGCTGTAAACATTATTGGTTTCTTCGCCGACAATGGCGATAATGAACTTGCACACTTCCTTGGTCACAAGAACTGTTGAAGGCTTTATTGCCAATCTTCTAAACCAATAGATTGGATTGGCATAGTTTAGAACTGCTTTTCCCATTGTCAATATCTTGGAAATTTTGAGTTTGCGATTTAGTTTCATCAGTTTCGAATTATCAATCGCTTTTTTCTTGTTTAACACGTCGATGATTGTCGATATCTTATAACCCTTGAAATGCCTGAGAATCTTTCCGTTTACCATTTTTTCGACTCTTTTGGTAATATAGTAATTTAGTTCCAGCAATTCTTCGATGGAGATTTCATACATTGGATATTTTGCTTTTGGATAGTAGTATCTGGCAATTTCTTCGGCTAATTCAAGACTCAGTTCGAAAGCTACCTTGAAATAGGCATTATCTGTCAATTTAACGGTCTCAACCAACTGATTTTGCTTGGCTTCTATCATTTGGTAGATTTCTTTTTTTTCAATCATTTCCGGCAAAGCCAATAATCTCTTGCGTTGTTTCTTCCGGGAATGAGTGGTAAAAATGTAAGTTATAAACAGACCTAAGAGAATAAAACCGGTAATAACGCCAAGTAAAAAATTGGTTATATCCGGAAAACTAATAGCTAAAAAAGATGAAATTGTCGGACTAATAGTAAAGAGTTTTAGCATGTAATTTATCTCCTATATCAAATAAATTATATCTTAAAACCCAATAATAATCAATCGATATAATAATTTGCATATTTATATACACTATGAGATAATTTTAGTGAAGGCACAATTCTTCAAGGAGAAAAATTACCAAATGAAAAAATATTTAATCGCTCTAGATTTAGATGGAACAATCCTTTATGATTTTGATTCTTTATCAGAATCGCTATGCGACTTTATGAAAGAAGTCCAAAAGGCTGGTCATAAAATCGTAATAGCTACCGGTAGACCTTATCGAAGTTCAAAATTTGTGTATGACCGTTTTGACTTGAACACACCGATAATCAATTATAACGGTGGTTTGATCACCCACCCTAAAGATTCTTCATTTCCAAGAATAAATTACACAGTCAATAAAGACGTAATCATCGATATTTTTGAAAACAATTTCGACCATATCAGAAACGCTTTCTGTGAAGTTAGAGATGCTATATATGTACACCAGGAAGAAAAGGCAATTGAACCATTGCTCCATGTTAAAGGTTCCACGAAAATTGCTTTCGGTCATTTCAAGGATACTTTGGATAAAGATCCCAACGGTGCGATTATCATTGGTAAGCAAGGTAGGGGAAAACTGATTAAAGAATATATTGATATAAAATACCCTAATCAAATATTGTCAAGAATTTGGAACCTATCCGGTGAATATGACTCTATCATCGAAGTCTTCACCCCGGAATCGAACAAAGGTCAGGCTTTAGCACATGTAGCCGAATATCTCGGATTTAAACCTGAAGATGTTATAGCTATTGGCGATGGTCATAACGACATTGAAATGCTGGAATACGCCGGTCTTGGAGTAGCGGTCAGGAACGCCCATCCGGAACTGATCAAAGTAGCTGATTTAATCCTTGACTTCACTTCTTCAGAAAACGCTGTATACCGTTTCTTGTCAGAATATTTATATAATTAAACCCATAAAAAAGGCTCTGTGAAATCACAGAGCTTTACTTTTTATTTTTTCTTCTGTCAGCTCGACTTTGTTTTGGCTGAAAATTGCCTTGTGCAACATTTTGCGACATTGTTTCCATGCTCTTCGGATTCATCCCTTGCATTTGTCTAAAAAGCTTGGTTTGTTTTTCTAGCATCGTTATCAAACGATTTACTTCCGTAGTTGAACGTCCAGAACCTCTAGCGACTCTATTTCTTCTTGAAGAAGACATATTGAGCAGAGCAGGATTTTTTCTTTCTTCCGGAGTCATTGAGGAAATGATTGGTTCGATGAAGTCCATCTGTTTGTCGTCAACCTTATCCATATCGGCTAAAGAACCAAGGCCTGGCAACATTTTCAATATCCCCGAAAATTTGCCCATTCTTCTAATCATCTTCATTTGTTTCAATAAATCATTGTAGTTGAAGTTGCCACTCATCATCTTTTCCATCATGTTCATGGCTTCAGTTTCATCGATTTCTTCAGTTGCTTTTTCAATCAAGCTCAAAACATCGCCCATGCCAAGGATTCTGGAAGCCATTCTTTCCGGATGGAAAACTTCAATCTCTTGCAATTTTTCCCCGGTTCCGGCAAATTTAATTGGAACTCCCGTAACTTTTCTGATTGATAAAGCCGCACCACCACGAGTATCACCGTCAAGTTTGGTAAGAATGCACCCTGTAAGTTTTAACGCCTTGTTAAATGTCTCAGCGACATTGACGGCATCTTGTCCGGTCATGGCGTCAACAGTCAAAAGTATTTCCTGAGGTTTGGTAATTTGAGCAACATTCTTGATTTCATCCATCATGAAATCATCGATATGCAAACGACCGGCTGTATCGATAATAACTAAATCAAATTCATTCTTTTTGGCATAATCAATTGCCTGTTTGACAATTTTCTCAGGTTCGATTTTCCCCATTTGGAAAACTTCGATACCCAGTTGTTTGCCTACAGTTTCAAGTTGTTCAATCGCTGCTGGACGATAAATGTCCGCAGCTACCAATAAAGGTTTGCGATTATTGTTTTTCTTGATGTAATTCGCCAGTTTTCCAGCTGTAGTCGTTTTACCAGCACCTTGTAAACCAACCATCAATATAACGGTGAAGTCATCTTCTAGGTTAAGTTCGCTTGCTTCTGATCCCATCAACTTTGTCAATTCGTCATTGACGATTTTAACAACTTGTTGACCAGGATTCAAACCTTTGAGGATTTTTTCTCCATAGGCAAGTTCCTTCACTTCATCAGTGAATTCTTTTACTACTTTATAGTTTACGTCAGCTTCCAATAATGAAAGTCTGACTTCTCTCATCATCTCATCTATATCTTTTTCCGTTAAGGAGCCTTTGCCAGTCAATCGACGCAAAGCCATCTGAAAACGTCCAGTTAAATTTTCAAAAGCCATTTATTTCACCTTTTCTATTTTCTTGATAATCGTTAAAGTTTTAGGTTTCAGTGTTTCATCCTTTAAAGCCGACAATAATTCATCAACTTTATCATATAAATCGTTAACATGCAGTTTTGTTTCAAAATTTTCCAGGGTGTTGATGATACTTTTAATCTGTAGATGTACTGCATTTCTGCTAACATTTAAAATCTCTGCTATTTCTGCCAATGAATAATCATCGGAGAAATAGTATGTAAAATATTGTCTTTGCTTATCCGTCAACAATTCTTGATAAACATCGAACAGTTGATTATATTTGATTGTTTCTTCAATTGTATATGACATAATATTCTCCTATTC
Source organism: Bacillota bacterium (assembly GCA_029559915.1). GTDB lineage: Bacteria > Bacillota_I > Bacilli_A > Izemoplasmatales > Hujiaoplasmataceae > UBA2289. Next base: position 24,275 of record JAKPZU010000158.1, on the reverse strand, counting down.
GAAGAAGTCTGAGAATAGACCATAAATATAATCTTCAATATCAAAATATTCCAAATCCGTCAATTTTTCACCAAGACCGACAAAGCTGATTGGTATTCCCAGTTTATTTCTGATCGCCAATACAATTCCGCCTTTGGCGGTTCCATCGAGTTTTGTCAAAATTATGCCATTGATATTTGTAACTTCCGAGAATATCTGTGCTTGAGATAACCCGTTTTGACCTGTTGTGGCATCTATTACCAAAAATGTTTCGAATTCTTCGTTATTGGTCTCTCTTTTGATGATGCGATTGATTTTATCAAGTTCCATCATCAAGTTCTTTTTATTTTGCAACCTACCGGCGGTATCTATCAACAAAACATCAATATTTTTGCTCTTGGCTTGTTTGATGGCGTCAAAGATAACGCTTGAAGGATCGCTCCCCGCTTCTTTCGCAATTACCTCTACTCCCACTCTTTCACCGAAGACTTTTAGTTGGTTAATCGCCCCAGCTCTGAATGTATCACCGGCTGCCATCATCACAGATTTGCCTTCATTTTTCAATCTGTAGGCCAGTTTGCCGATTGAAGTCGTTTTTCCCGTTCCATTCACACCGACAAACAAGATGACCGTCAATCCGTCTTTATTGAATTTGATATTGGTATTGATGACTTCACCTTTCAGGTAAAGTTCAAACATTTGATCGACAATGATATTTTCCAAATCCAAAGGTTTTTCAATCTTTTCTTTTTTTACCACGTTTTTGATATTTTCTACAAATTCCACTACTGTATCAACGCCAATATCAGCCATGATAAAAATTTCTTCCAATTTGGAGAATAAATCTTCGTCTATAGTTTTTGAGTTTGCTAAAATATCTTTTAAAGAAGACAAAGATTGATTTCTTGTCTTCATCATGCCTATTTTGTATTTTTCTGCTTTTTTTCGCTTTTCCTTGCTGCTGAAAAGTTTGGAGAACAAACCCATAGTTTCACCACCTAAAAAATCTATATGTATTATATCATAAAATTGAAAAATTGCTAAACTTAATAATGAAAAATTCGTCTCAGGGAAGTGAGACGAATTTTAAGGAAGGGTAAGTGTGTCATAGACACTTAAGGGGAAATTCAACTACATCAGTAGCTGTAGTATTATTCTAACACAAGTTATCTGTTAGTGAACGTGATGTTTTTATGAACTTTTTCCCTTTAGCATTTTTTTCCTGTTATACAACGAGTAACTCCCTGTTCATCTGTCACCACAACGTTGTCGCAGTCAGGACACAATTCATCTACGACTTTAAGCGGAGAGATATACTTGCACTTAGGAAACTCTGAACAAGCCAGGAATTTTTTGCCTTTATTTTTGCCTTTGGTGGCGACTTTAACTACTAAAGTCCCAACGTTGCAACTTGGACATTTAACCGTGGTATCTTGAGGTTGAAGTTTTTCTTTCGGTTTGATGTATTTGCATTTCGGAAATCTTGAACAAGCTTCAAACTCGCCATATTTTCCGTTTTTCTTCACCATTGGCGAACCGCATTTAGGACATGTTTCACCAGTTTTGACAGGAGCCAATTTTTCCATTTTGATTTTAGCTTTATTTACCAATGGTTCAAAGTAATTGTAAAAGTCCTGTAATACATTTAATTGCAATTCATTGCCTTCAGCTATTTCATCCAATGTTTCTTCCATTTTTCGAGAATAACTTGGACTGATGAAATCATGGAAGAACTGATTTAACTGATCAATTGTGATTTTTCCTTGGTCTGTAGGGATTAATTTCTTATCTTCAACATGAACATATTTTCTATTTGATAGTGTCGAAAGTGTCGAAGCATAGGTTGAAGGTCTGCCAATGCCCAAATCTTCCATATCTTTAATCAATTTGGCTTCTGTATATCTTGCTGGAGGAGTAGTGAAAAGTTGTTTCTTTTCAATTTTATCAGCTTTTATGGTATCCCCCTCAGTGAAGTTTTCAATATCTGAAGTTTTCTTTTCTTTATCTTCATAATCTTTTGTCAACTTCAAGTACCCGTCAAAAAGCGGTTTTGAGCAAGAAGCCTTAAATATGGTGTTTTCGTTTTGTAACAGGAGTGTGGTGACTTCATTTACGGAAGGACTCATTAATGAACCAACTGCCTTATCATAAATCAACTTATATATCTTATATAGTTGCGAAGAAGTCACACTGGAGGATTTTTCATCCTTAGCCTTACTTTTTATTGTATCCTGTTGGTCAAGGTAAGTTTTAAAATCTTCAGGGGTTCTTAAAACTGAAGTAGGACGGATTGCTTCATGCGCGTCTTGCGCATTTTCTTTGTTTTTTGGTGTGCGATAGAAACCTACGTATTTTGAACCAAAAGAGTTTTTAATGAAATCCTTTGTTTCATTGACGAACTGATCTGACAGACGAGTGGAATCTGTACGCATGTATGTAATCAAACCAACCATTTCGCCACGATATTCTAACCCTTCGTACAATACTTGGGCTATTCTCATCGTTTTTTCCGCAGTATAATTATACTTATTCGCAGCTGCTTGCTGAAGGGCAGATGTAGTCAATGCTGGTTTAGAATAGGATTTGGACTCTTTCGTAGATAATTCTTTAACCAAGAAATAATCCTTAAGATTATTGATTAAGCTTGTGGCCTCTTCATCTGTCTTGATATCGGGGTTTTCTCCATTAACTTTAAATAATTGAGTTTCTACTTTGCCGAAGTTGGCATAGATTTCATAATATTCCTCTGGAATGAACTTTTCAATTTCTCTTTCCAAATCAACAATCAATTTTAGGGCTGCGGATTGAACTCGACCCGCCGATTTCGATTTGATCTTTGCTTGTAAAAGCGTAGAGAGTTTAAAACCAATGATTCTGTCCATCATCCTTCGGGTTTCTTGGGAAGAAACCAAGTTCATATCAATATCTCGTGGATGATTGATGGCATTAATGACTGCGTCTTTGGTGATTTCATTGAAAACTACTCTTTTTACCTCTTTACCCTTGATATTCAAGGTGTCATATAGATGCCAGGAAATTGCTTCTCCTTCGCGGTCAGGGTCGGTTGCAAGATAGATTTCTTTGGCACTTTTAATAAGAGTATTAAGTTCTTTGACAACTCCCTTTTTCTTGTCGAGAATTTGATAATTTGGAGTGAATCCGTTATCAACATCAATCCCAAGCCCACCCTTTCCACTGGTAGCCAAATCACGGATATGACCAACACTGGCAGCGACACTATAGTCGTTGCCAAGATAACGGGATATGGTTTTGGATTTCGATGGGGATTCTACGATTACAAGTTTTTTAGCCATAATTCACCTCGCCCTTATATAATATACGCAATATTTTTCAATTGTCAACCGATTTATTCTTGAATTTTTTTGAAAAAACCTTAGAGATTCCAGCTAATAATATATATATTATTATAAAAAAATTAGCCAATATCTGGCTAATTAAAATCCTGTGATGATAAAAGTCATACGATATTTTTTTTGCATATCCTTTAATGTGAAGATTTCGCTATCAGGAAAATATTCTCTTGCAATCAAGGTCAATTCTGTCTTTTTGTCATATGCATGTTCAAAAGCTATAATTGATTTTTCTTTAAGTATCTTATTGGCGTCTTTAAGAATTTGTCGATAAAAATCTAAACCGTCTTCACCACCGAATAAGGCCAAATGCGGTTCATTGTCATAAATGATTGCGTCAACCTTCTCTTCGTTGGGAATATAAGGAGGATTGGAAACCAAAATGTCAAATTTCCTTCCCATTAAGGGTTTAACCATATCTCCTTGAATGAATTCAACATTCGCTTTAAGATTAGTCGCATTTTCTTTTGCTAAGGTCAAGGCTTCGGTACTGATGTCGGTAGCAACCATTTTCATCAAAGGTTCTTCTTTGTTCAAAGCAATTGCCAAACATCCGGAACCGGTGCCGATATCAACGACATCAACATTTTTGCTCTTGAAATATTCATCATAATAAATCAAAACATTCGCTACTAACTCTTCAGTCTCAAATCGAGGAATCAAAGCGGTGTTTCTGACGAGAAACTTATATCCATAAAAATATACATGACCGATAATCTGTTGAACCGGTATATTCTTTATTAAATAAAGATTTAAGGCGTCCTCAAAAATAATCCGCTCTTTTTCGGGCATATCTTCTTCGTATCTCAGGTAGAGTTCACTCTGGGAAAGACCAGAAAAATTCAAAAAGAGAAGTTCTGTAGCGCTGGTTTCTTTGCCGGTTTTTCTCGTCAAGGATTTAGCGTTCTTTAGAACTTCTTTATAAGTGGACATTATTGTTTAGCCAACTTTCTTCTTTGTTCTTCAGCAATTAAAGCTTCGATAACTGCATCCAATCTGCCGTCAATAATCCGGTCAAGTTGTTGGATGGTTAAATTGATGCGGTGGTCGGTGACACGATTTTGCGGATAATTGTAGGTTCTGATTTTTTCGCTTCTGTCGCCGGACCCAACTTTGGATTTTCTTTCTTCGCCTTCTTTGTCAAGTTTTTCCTGCAACATTGCGTCATACAATCTTGAACGTAGAATTCTTAAAGCTGAAGCCTTGTTTTCATGTTGACTCTTACCATCCTGGCATTGAGCTACAGTTCCAGTCGGGACATGGGTAACGCGAACAGCTGATTTAGTCGTATTTACTGATTGCCCTCCTGGTCCGGAAGAACAGAATACGTCAACTCTGACATCTTCCATATCCATCTCAAAGTCTATTTCTTCAGCTTCAGGCAAAACTACCACTGTCGCTGTCGAGGTATGGATTCTACCTGCCGATTCCGTTTGAGGCACTCTTTGGACTCGATGAACTCCTGATTCATATTTAAGATATGAATAGACGTTTTCACCAGTAACCATGAATTCAATTTGTGAAAATCCTCCGGCTTCTTTTGGTTCTATATATAGAAGTTCGATTTTCCAATCCATCGCTTCGGCATACTTGGAATACATCCGGAAAAGATCACCGGCAAAAATATTGGCTTCGTCGCCACCGGCTGCTCCTCTGATTTCAACAATAACGTTTTTCTCGTCATTCGGATCTTTTGGTATCAGCAGCAATTCCAATTCTTCTTCTAATTTTACTATTTTTTCTCTAGCTTCTTCCAATTCGGCTTCAGCCATATCTCTAATGTCGCTATCTTTGTCTTTAGCCATTTCTTTTAGTCCATCAAGCGATTCTACTATAGCTTTATATTCACGAAACTTCAAGACCGGCTTTTCCAATTTAGCGAACTCTTTTGCAAGTTCAGTTACCTTTTTTACATCGACGGCAATCTCTGGTTGAGACATCAATTCGCCGATTTCCAGGTATCTTTCTTCAAGTTGAATTAATCTATCTAGTAACATTTTTTCCTCTCTTAATCACCGGCATAGGAATTGAATTTCGAGGTCTCCTTGTTGAAAATCAACTGGAAGTCGCCTGGAGTTCCATGTCGGTTTTTCGCAACTGAAAATTGCGTTAAATTTCTTTTGCGTTCATCTTCGCTATCTTCATCCTTCACATAAAGGAAAATGATGATGTCAGCATCTTGTTCAATGGATCCAGACTCTCTCAAGTCCGACATTTTAGGGCGTTTGTCCTCGCCTTTTCTTTGTTCAATCCCACGTGACAACTGACTTAAAGCGACTACTGGAACCTTCAGTTCGCGAGCCATTTCTTTAAGTACCCGTGATATTTCCGATACTTCCTGGACTCTATTGCCTTTATAAACGCCTGATCCACTTAAAAGTTGGAGGTAGTCGACGATGACTAAATCCAATTTATTGTTTTGTTTTAACTTACGGCATTTACTTCTTAAATCCATAACCTCTACTGTACCGGAATCATCAAAGTAAATATTTGTGCCTTTAAGGTTTTTTACTGCCGTTTGCAATCTTTCCCATTCGGTAGAAGACAGATCGGCTTTTCTCAATTTAGTGTTTGATATTGAAGATTGAGCGCTCAGCAATCTGAGCAACAATTGTTCGACACCCATTTCCAAAGAGAAAAAGGCAATGTGAGGTCTTCTTTCCAACGAACCGATATTGAGTGCCAAATTTAAGGCAAAAGCTGTCTTACCAATACCCGGTCGAGCGGCAATGATCAAAAGGTCGGATGGTTGCAGCCCCAAAGTATAAGTGTTCAAGGCTTTATATCGCGTGTCAAGTCCGGTAACATTATCGACAACTTGTTCTCTTTCCGCCAGTTTGTTGATGGTTTCTTCAGCGATTTCAGAAATATTGATGAAATCAGAAGAACGTCTGTTTTTTGTAATCTCGAAGATTTCTTTTTCCACCATATCAATAAAATGCGGAGCATCTTCGACGGCTTTGGATTTTTCGATCAGTTCTGAAAATTTTTCCTGAAGTCTTCTTAAGACCGAACGGTCTTTGACAATGTTGATGTATTCTGATAAATTAGCGGTTGAAGGTACGACTGACGCCAAATTGATTATATATTCGCGTCCACCGACTTTATCCAAATTATTGGTGTTTTCCAAGTGATTGATAACAGTAATGATATCAATAGCACTGTCATTCTGAAACAGCGACAGCATCGACTTGTAGATAATTTTATTGTTTGGGCTATAGAAGTCTTCAACCTGGAGTTTATCAGCAATAACATTCATTTCATTATTGTTGAAGAAGACAGAACCCAATACTGATTCTTCTGCTTCCAGACTATAGAGTAATGATTCCATATTATCAATCGTTAAAGTCAATCCCAAATTGGGGATTTACACTTTTGCTCCTCTCTATTCTTGTTCGAGAACTTGAATGTTAATTACAGCGGTTACTTCTTTATGCAACTTGATATTTATTTCATATTTTCCCAAAGAATTAATATTGTCGCTTAATTCGATTTTTCTTTTATCGACAACGATATTGTATGCCCTTTTAAGTTCATCTGCGATTTGCTTTGAGTTAATTGAGCCAAAAAGTTTACCGGACTCGCCCAGTTTGACATAAAGTTTGATTGGGCTTTCCTCGATGATTTTTTTCAACTCAAGTGCGTTTTGATATTCCTTGTTGGCTTCTTGTTTTAGTTTGTCCATCTCTTCACTAAGAGATTTCATATTGGCAGGGCTGGCCGCTATGGCGTGTTTTGAAGTAAGCAGATAGTTACCATATCCTGTTGCAACTTCAATAATATCGCCTTTCTTGCCTTTCCCTTTAACGTCTTTAATAAGAATTAGTTTCATGCTTGTGTCCTCCTTGAAACTTTCATTGATTATTTTTTCGATACTTTCAGCAATTTCATCAGGTTTCCCGTCTTTAATTTGGGCAGCAGCATTATTCATATGCCCACCGCCACCAAATTTTTCCATGATGATTTGCACGTTGAAATTATTGATGGATCTGGCTGAGACAGCTACGGTATCAGAACTGATGGAGCCGATAGCAAAAGCGGCGATAATATTGTCTATTTCCAATAGCTCATCGGCCGTTTTTGCCAATTGGGTTCTGTCGGTGATATCTTGTCTTTCAAGTACCGTGATTGCAAAGTGATTATTGATGATTCGTGCTCGGTTCACTAAATTTGATTTGGTTTTGATGTCGTCGAGCGACTCGCGCAAAATCAATTTGGCTTGAGCTGGGTCAGCTCCGTCGTCTCTTAATTTCGCAGCTGATTCGAAGGTTCTGGTTCCTGTATGGACAGTAAAATTATTGGTATCAATCATCATGCCGGCAAGCATTATTGTCGCCTCGAATGGATCAATAACAACTTCTTCGCGGAAAAAGTCCATCAGTTCAACTACCAATTCCACTGAAGAAGAGGCATAAGGTTCGACATAATTCATCAGCATGTCGGTAATAGCATTGTCAAGTCGACGATGATGGTCGATGACGACAATATGTTTGGTTTTTTCCGTTAGCTGCGGAACATTCGATTGCGATGGCGAATGATGGTCAACCAAAACCAACAAAGAATCATGATTGATTAATTCTAGGGCGTCCTCAGGATCAATCAAATAATCAAGGAGTTTGATATATTCTTGATTAAGGATGTTGATTAATTTCGACGTCGTTTGATCGACATTATCAAAATCCAAAACAATTTTGGAATTTTTATTTTTTGTCAACGCCATTTCCAATAGACCTATAGCAGCTCCTAATGCATCCAAATCGGTAAATTTGTGAGGCATGATAAAGACGCTTTGACGTTCGCTAAAGAAATCTTCAAGCGCGCGCGAATTGACTTTGGCAGCGATTTTAGACCTCTTTTCGACGGTATTGGTTTTACCACCGAAAAACTTAATCGGTTGATTCTTTAAGTTTACAACAACTTGGTCACCACCGCGGGCAATCGCCAATTTGAGAGCTTCTTCTGCAGCTTCACCTAATTGTGGTGGTGAAGCTTCATAGGCGGCAATTCCGATGGAAAGAGTAACTCTCACATCATTATCGTTAGCAATTTTGCTGATGGTATTCAAGATAGGAAATTGATTTTTCATAATCTCGTCAAGTTTTTTTCTATTCATCATGATGACTGATTTTTCTGGGCGAAGATTGATAAAGTAGATATCGTTGGTCGAACACCAAGTGTTTAGTGCCGATAATAACAACCCTTGAATATTGGCTTTGATTTGAAAATCCAAATTTGATGTTGATTCATTGAAGTTGTCCAAACTCATAACGCCAATAACATCGGAATAATCGTAATATCTTTGTTTGATTTGTTCCCTATCAGTTACTTCAAATAAATAAATGGCGTTGTTTTTTGGATAATGCACAACCTCATAAATCTTGTCGTAGACATTGGCCAAGAATTTTCCAACTCTCTTAGAAATATTTTCATATAAATCTCGATTGATGACTTTTAAAGTTCTATCAACCAAAGCATTGGAAAAAATCTCTTTTGCATAACTGTTGGCATACACGATATTGTATTGGTCATCGTAAAGTATGATCCCTACCGGCATTGAACTCAATGCGATTTCTTCGCTATTGAAACGGCGTTTCTGGAGCGCATTGATTTCTCTGATTTTGTTCTCTAACTCGATAATTCTTTTAACTCTTGATTTAGTTAGGTAATGAGCAAAAATAAGCCAAACAACCAATAATAAAACAAGGATGTTGTAAAAAATAAAATACTCCCAATCCAAATCAAGAAAATAGGAAAAACGGCCTTCAGGGAAAATAAACAACATTCCTAAGACAATCAAAACTATAAAGATTAAAATCCAAATCAGCACTTTAGTCGTTTTAGATTTTTTCATCCGCTACCTCTCATAAAGAAATTATAATAAGTAATTATACCATAAAGTCATTAAAAAATAAACTTGATAGATAAGAAAATAAGGAAGATATTTATTGGTTGTTTCGACAAACAAAAAACCTACAAAAGTAGGTTTTAAATTATCTTTTGAAACTATTCTTTTACATATGGTAACAAAGCCATGAAGCGAGCTCTTTTGATAGCTACAGCTAAATGCTTTTGATAGTATGCGCTGGTTCCAGTGACGCGTCTTGGTAGAATTTTGCCTCTATCGGAAACAAATTTTTTCAATAATTCGTAATCCTTAAAGTCGATGTATGTAACTTTATTTTCAGTAAAATAGCATCTTTTTCTATTTCTACGGCCTCTAACTTTAAATCCTGGTTTAGCCATAATAATTCCTCCTTTTTAGAATGGTAAGTCATCTTCAACGTTGTTGAAATTTCCTGTATTGATGTCGTCGTCGTCTTTTTTAGCTTCATAAGCATCATCGGAAGTTGATGATTTCGTGTCTAAAAATACGACAGAATCACAAACAACTTCAGTGATATATCTTCTAGCATTGATTTTTTCATCCATGTAATCCCTGGTCTGCAAGCGACCTTCTACGGCAACCATTGCGCCTTTGCTGACATATTTAGCAACGCTCTCAGCTTGTTTTCTCCAAGCTGTACAGTTGAAAAAATCAGCATTCTTGTCGTTGGTACCATTGGATTGAAACGGACGGTTAACCGCTAAAGAGAATGTACATACAGGAATGTTATTCGGTGTGTATCTTAATTCAGGGTCCCTAGTAAGACGTCCGATAAGTACAACTTTATTAAACATTTAATTTTCCTCCTAAGCTTCGTCTCTAGCTATAACAATATGACGAATGACATCTTCACGGATTTTCATAACACGGTCGATCTCAGCGATTGCTTCAGTAGGAGCAACTACATTTAATACTACATAGTATCCCTTAGTGAAATCGGCAATCTCATAAGCAAGATCTCTAATGCCCCACTCATCTACTTTCACTTCTTGAGAACCTTGTCCTGTTAAAACGGCGTTCATAGCTAAAATTAATTCTTTTCTAGCTGATTCTTCAAGATTAGGACGAATGATATACATGATTTCATATCTTTTCATATTTATACCTCCTTTTGGTCTATTGGCTGCCAATATAGCAGCAAGTGAGATAAATCACAACGATGTATTATAACACACGTCTAGACATTTGTCTAGAAAAAATAACCGGTATTTCTTGATAATAAATTTCTTATTAATTACCTTTTCTTCGGCACGGAAGCAACATTGAAACTGTTTTGCGATATTCGGCGTATCCATCGCAATTAGCCAATTTTTTCTCCATCAAAGGAATAGATATGAACATGAAAAGTATAATCATTATAATTGGATATATTAGGTGGAAATCTATTAATTTTTTATCGGAAAAATACATGAGGTAAATACCGCTCCAAAACATTAATTCCCCTAAGTAATTGGGATGTCTAAAATATTTCCATAAGCCACACTGTCAATCACTTTTTTATCTTTATTGGGTTTCATTCTAATATCGTACATTTGTTTATCAGCAATAAATTGGATAACTGCTGCGGAAAGTGAAATCAAAAGGCCAATCATAAATATCAAATTGAGCTTATTGTTTTGAATCACGTCATGGGCATTTATCAATTGCAGATAAACCACTAGTGTCGGTATCATATGAATGCCAATCAAATTGGTCAGAAAATAGATTTTGGGAGCTTGATCATGAAGTTTGGTATAACGCCAATCTTGGTGCTTAAAGCCATCTCAGTTTTTCCACCAATTATAAGTTAATCTAGTTCCCCAAACAAGTATTGCCACAAATAGTAAAATCACATTTAGGGCAAAATTCTTGTAAATGAAAATCCATTCCAAGACAATAATTATGGGGATTACGCTCCAATAAGGATCATATAATGATGCGTTCTTAACAACATTGCTGAAGATGAATACAACCAAAGTCATGCTGACGGTTGATATCAGCGTTACCAAAATCATGTTGTAATTCTGATTTAAGCCTTAAAGCATAATCAACCCGCCAACCAAGGCAGCGAAGAAATATACAGCGAGGAAAACCCAAAGAATCTGTTTCTTTGTCAAATTTAACAAATGCATAGTTTCTCTCCTTTATTATTTTAGGTGCTAGGATTATATCACATTAAGTGAAGAGAGAAATATCAGTCATTAAGATTATTTAAAATCTCCTGAAAAATGAATTGAACCGTCTCCAATTGAACCATTTCTCGATTGCCAGAAAATTTCTTTTCATACAAAAAAGTTATATTCTTGATTTCTATTGCGATAAAAACTTCTCCTGGTTTGTGTCCCGATGACGAATCAGGTCCAGCCACACCAGAAACAGCCACCAAAATTTCGGCTTCAGATTTTAATTTCAGTCCATCAATCATTTCCGAGACAGTTGCCAAAGAATAAACGCCTTCCTTGCTCAATGTGCTGTCCTTCACATTCAATATTTCCTTTTTGCTCTTTTCAGAGTAGGTTATAAATCCTAACTCAAAAATACTAGAAGCATCTTTTTCTTTTGTTAGCGAACTCGAAAGCAAACCTCCGGTAATTGACTCAGCGAAACTAATCTTTAATTTTTTCGTACGCAACTCATAAATCAAGATTTTTGCTAAAGCACTGATATTCTCTGTCAATAATTGTATCATATTATCGCCTCTAAATATTGAATCTAAAATGGAAGATGTCCCCATCTTTAACCTTGTAATCTTTACCTTCCAACCTGAATTTGCCAAGTTCTTTGGCTTTTGTTTCAGAACCGGCCATAATTAGATCGTCATAACTGATGGTTTCCGCCCTGATGAAGCCCTTTTCAAAATCACTATGAATGATACCGGCGCATTCCGGAGCTTTCATACCATCTTTAAAGGTCCAAGCCCTAACCTCTTTTTCACCAGCAGTAAAGAAAGTTTTTAAACCCAAAACTTCATAACTGACGCTGACAAGTTCATCAAGTCCAGATCTTTTTATTCCCAATTCTTCCATAAATACAATTCTGTCTTCTGGTGTCAATTCCTGTAACTCTTGCTCAATCTTTGCACTTATGACAACGACTTTAGCTCGATCTTTTTCCGCTTGAACCCTAACTTGATCAACATAGTGGTTGTCAGAATGATCATTGATCTCGTTTTCCGAAATATTGCAAACGTAAAGAATTGGTTTTGCTGTCAGAAAAGAAAAATTCTTGATTATTTTCAACTCGTCATCCGATAAATCCATTGCCCTGATAGGAATTTCATTTTTTAACGCTGATAAGATTCTTTCCAACAACTGATATTCATCGACAGCTTCGTTGTCTAATTTCAAGTCAGCTCTTTTTTTTATTTTCGGCATTCTTTTTTCAATGACTTCCATATCCGCGAAAATCAACTCAATCATGATTGTTTCGATGTCACGCAAAGGATTTACGGTGCCATCGACATGAACGACATTTGGATCGTCAAAGCATCTTATGACTTGAACGATTGCATCAGTAGTCCTAATGTGAGATAAAAATTGATTTCCCAGCCCCTCGCCTTTAGACGCGCCCCGTACTAATCCAGCAATATCACGGAACTCAAAAGTAGTATAAATGGTCTTTTTCGGATTGTACATTTTTGTTAATCGATCAACTCTTTCGTCCGGAACTTCCACCACGCCAATATTTGGTTCAATTGTAGCAAAAGGGTAGTTGGCAGCTAAAACTTTCGCATTGGTTATTGCATTAAAAAGGGTCGATTTGCCAACATTTGGCAAGCCGACAATACCTGCGGTTAATCCCATATAAACTCCTTTATTTGATGCTCAAGTTAAATAATTTGACGGTGTTGTTGTAAGTTGATCGTTCAACTTCTTCAACCGATATTTGCTTTATTTCAGCGATTTCCTTGATTATATACTTTAAATATTTAGATTCGTTTGTTTTACCTCTATGTGGCATTGGAGCTAGATATGGAGCATCGGTTTCCACCAAAAGATTACTCAACTTTATTTTTTGTGCAATCTCTTTTGGTGTTTTTGCATTTTTAAATGTGACCGGTCCTGCCAGGGAAATATAAAGGTTCAAATCGGTGAAATTCTTAACGTATTCCCACGAACCTGAATAGCAGTGCATAACACCGCTCAGTTCTTTATCCTTGTATTGTTTGATGATTTCGTAAGTGTCGTTTGTCGCATCACGCATATGTACTACAATTGGCAGGCGATAGGTATTGGCGAGATTGATTTGTTTTATAAATAATTCTTTCTGTTTGCTTTCATAGGTTTTTTCCCAATAATAGTCCAAACCAATTTCGCCGATAGCAACAACTTTTTCGTGCTTAAGATTTTGTTCCAACCAAATCAAATCTTCTTCCTTGTAACGCTTCGCGGCACCAGGATGAATGCCGATAACAGCGTAGACTTCGTCGTACATCGCGGCAATATCCAAAGCCATTTCACTTGATTCACGATCATAGCCAACGCAAATAAAAGCTTTAACGCCTTCTTCCTTGGCTTTGGTGATTATTTCTTCAACTCTTGGAAATAAATCTTCATCATTAAGATGAACATGGGAATCTATTATCATATCATAACTCCTGAAATTTATTATAGTGATAGGAAGAACTTGACAAGTTTTTCCGGTGTGAAACCAAAATACTCTTGAACTTCTTCGCCTTTACCGCTACGACCAAATTCGTCAATACCATAGACAGTATCGGCGAAGCGGTACCAAGACATTGAAGAACCCATTTCCACGGCAATGGTGATATTTTTGTCTGGTAGAATCTTATTTTGATATTCTTTGTCCTGTTTCAAGAACAATTCTTGAGATGGCATGGAGACAACTCGAATATTGCGGTTATAATCGTGTTTTAATATCTTTGCAGCGACTAGTGCCATCTCAACTTCAGATCCAGTAGCTAGAAAGATGGCTTCAAAATTTTCTTCATCATTAACCACAAAGGCACCTTTGACAAATTGTTGATAATCAAGTTTATAATTTGCCTTGATGTTTTGTCTAGTCAAGGCAATGATGTTCGGAGTTGTCTTGGCTGTCAAGGCATACTTGAAAGCATGTTTGACTTCATTGGCATTGCCAGGTCTCATGACATTGATGTTTGGCATAGCTCTAAACATCGACAGTTGTTCAATCGGCTGATGAGTTGGTCCGTCTTCGCCAACCGCCACAGAATCATGAGTAAAGATGAACAATGAAGGTATATCCATTAGTGCCGCTATTCTTATGGCTGGTTTCATATAATCTGAGAAAATGAAAAAACCTCCACTGAAAGCTTTAAGGTTATGCAAAACCATACCATTAACGATAGCTGCCATAGCGTGTTCTCTAACGCCAAAGTTGATGTTTCTTCCCATACGGTTATCCACATCAAAATCACCATTAATTCCTTTAACTTTAGTCGAAGAAGTCAAATCGGCGCTGCCACCAATCATGGCTTTGGAATAGGAAGAAAGTTTAGTAATTAGTTTGCCGATTGTAACCCTTGTCGCTTCATCAACTGAATCTTCCTGTGGGATGATGTTTTCAAAATCGATGTCAATTTCGTTATTGATGATTGCCATCAGTTCAATATGTTCTTTAGGGAATCTGGTTGCGTATGCTTTTAATAATACTTGCCATCTTTCAAAAAGAATAGATCCTCTTCTAATAAAAGATGCTTTGAAATCCTCATAAACTTCTTGGCAAACTTCAAATTCACGATTGGCAAACTTAAGTTTTTGTCTGAGAAGTTCAGTTTCTTCCTTACCAATAGGAGCGCCATGAGTCTTTGATGTTCCAGCATTTTTAGTGCCTTCGCCAATAATGCTCTTAACTTCAATGAAAGATGGTTTATCGCTTTGTTTAGCCATTTCTATAGCTTTGTCAAGTGATACTAAATCATTAGGTTCTTTGACTAAATGGTAATTCCAATTCATTGCTTCTACTTTTTGTTTGATGTTTTCATCAGTAGCCAAATGAGTTGGCCCATCCAATTGGATATCATTAGAATCAAACAGTACAATCAATTTGTTAAGTCTCAATCTTCCGGCAATAGCCATCGCTTCCATAGCCACGCCTTCTTGCAAATCGCCATCTCCGCATAAAACATAGGTAAAGTGGTTGATTATTGATAAACTTTCGCGATTGAAATTAGCAGCTAGATAACTTTCTGCCAAAGCATTGCCAACAGCCATGGCGATACCTTGTCCCAAAGGACCTGTGGTTGAATCTACGCCAGGTGTATGACCGTACTCAGGATGACCTGGCGTAAGTGAGTTCAATTGACGAAATTCTTTCAGATCTTCAATTTTGATATCATACCCCGCCAAGTGCAAGGTGGCATAGAGTAGGGCGCTGCCATGTCCAGCAGCCAGAAAAAAACGATCCCTGTTAAACCAATCCGGTGCTTTTGGATTCGCATTGAGATGTTTTGTGAATAGTTCATAAACTGTTCCTGCAGCTCCCAAAACTATTCCAGGATGTCCCGAATTAGCTTTGTTAATCATATCGAGACCAAGAAACTTTATTGTATTGATTGATTTTTCCATAATTTCACCTGCTTCATAATTTTAAATTAACATTAATATTATATCATATCTCCCACTCGATAAAAAGACTAAAGCGCGTGATTGTCACTGGTTTAAATAAAAACAAAAAGCATCCAAAGGGATGCTTTTCAGACTGTTGACAAAGTACCTTAAAAATGGGGTACTTTTTGTTTTTAGAAAATAAATTTTAAAAGGTGTAACATTCAGTGTTAATTAAAACAAATAAAAGCGCTAAAAATAGCGGATAAGCGAGACAATTACAGAGAAAAATAGTATAATATTATTGGTGATAAAGATGATAAGTAAAAAAGATGAACAATCAAGAAAAAATATCCAAATGATCGATATCGATACCTTAGTACCGAAGAATCATTTAGTAAGACATATTGAAAAAGTAATCGACTTTGAATTTATAAGAGAGTATGTTCAAGATATGTATTCCCTGGATAAAGGCAGACCATCAATCGATCCGGTGGTATTATTTAAAATTGTCTTTATCCAATTTTTATTTGGGATAAAGTCAATGAGACAAACAATCAAAGAAATTGATGTCAATGTCGCATATAGATGGTTCTTAGGTTATGGATTTACCGAACCCATACCTAACTACTCAACATTTTCACAGAACTACCGGAGAAGATTTGCCGGAACCGATATCTTCGAAAAAATCTTTAAACATATCTTATCATCTCTAATAGAAAACGGACTTATTAAGGAAGATACTTACTTTATCGATTCAACTCATATAAAAGCCTATGCGAATAAAAGAAAAGTTGATAATGAATATATCGATGTCGACTATAATATTTATACCAAGAACTTACAAGAAGAAATAAACAAACAAAGAGAGAAAGAAAACAAAAAACCGATTGATTTCAGTCAAAAAAAGAAAGTAGCTATTAGTAGAACCGATCCAGAAAGCGGAATGTTTCATAAGGGAGAAAAAGAGAAACAATTAGCTTATTCAGTCCAGACTGCAGTCGATGAAAACGGCTGGGTAATGGGATGTAAAACGACTTCAGCGAACGTCAACGATAATAACGCCGGTATGGAATTCGTTGATGAACTGACAGACGAATTCGTCGACACAAAGGCAGTCGTAATGGATGCGGGATACACATCACCGCTCTTACAAGATATTTTATTAAGTAAGGGTATAATGCCGGTACTACCTTACTACAGGCCAAAAGGCAAAAGACTAGTTAAAGATTCTGGAGAAGTTGAGTTTACATATACAAAACATTACTTCAAATATATTGAAGAAGATGACATATATCTTTGTCCATATTTAAAAACATTGACATATAGAGGAATTGATACACAAGGATATAAAGTTTATCGTTCAAGAACTAAAGACTGTCGAGACTGCCCTTATAAACATAAATGTACAAATCAAAACACCAAGACTATCAGTAGACACTTACTAGAATATACGAAGAAACATTCGATGGAATTTAGGTTAACTGATGAGGGTAAAGAGTTATATAACAAAAGAAAATACACCATTGAGCGACTTTTCGCTCAATGTAAGATGAGTCACTGTTTAGGTTTTACTCTCCTTAGAGGTCAAGAGAAAAACCACAATCGGAACTTAATAATCTATAGCGCCGCTAACATTAAGAAGTTAGCGTTATTGGTTTGGAAATATGAGTTAAAAATAAGGAAGATATCTTCCTTTAAACAAGTTTTTTTAACTAAAATTAGCCGTTTTTTCTTGAAATATTCAAAAAATCAAAAAAACAACCTAGTTTTTATCAACTAAGTTGTTATTTGTCAACACTCTGAAAAGCATCCAAAGGGATGCTTTTAAAAGTAATGTAGAGCGACTATTCTAAAATAGTAACAACTGAACCAGCGCCTACAGTATGTCCACCTTCACGAATTGAGAACTTAGTTCCTTGTTCAAGAGCGATTGGGTGAATTAATTCAACTTCCATTTCAATGTTATCTCCAGGCATAACCATTTCAACACCTTGAGGTAATTGAATAACACCTGTAATATCAGTTGTACGGAAATAGAATTGAGGACGATAGTTTGAGAAGAATGGAGTATGACGTCCGCCTTCTTCATGGCTCAATACGTATACTTGTGCAGTAAATTTAGTATGTGGAGTAACGCTCTTTGGTTTAGCGATAACTTGTCCACGTTGAACTTGTTCTCTGGAAATACCACGTAATAATAGACCTACGTTGTCTCCTGCTTGAGCATAGTCCAATAACTTACGGAACATTTCAACGCCTGTAACTACAGCTTCTTTAGTTTCTCTGATACCGATGATTTCGATTTTGTCATTGATTTTGATTTGACCGCGGTCAACTCTACCAGTAACAACAGTACCACGACCTGTAATTGTGAACACATCTTCAACTGGCATCATGAAAGGTTTGTCAACCGGTCTTTCTGGAAGAGGAATGTATTCGTCAACAGCTGCCATTAATTTCAAGATAACTTCTTCTTGTTCAGCGTCGCCGTTTAATGCTTTTAAAGCAGAACCAACGATGATTGGAGTTTCGTCTCCTGGGAAGCCGTATTCGCTCAATAATTCACGAATTTCCATTTCTACCAATTCGATTAATTCAGCGTCGTCAACCATGTCAGCTTTGTTCAAGAAAACAACGATTTTTGGTACACCAACTTGGCGTGACAATAAAATGTGTTCTCTGGTTTGTGGCATAGCGCCATCAGCCGCAGAAACAACTAGGATAGCTCCGTCCATTTGTGCAGCACCTGTAATCATATTCTTTACATAGTCGGCATGCCCTGGGCAGTCAACGTGTGCATAGTGACGGTTTTCTGTAGAGTATTCAATGTGAGAAGTATTGATAGTGATACCTCTTGCCTTTTCTTCTGGAGCGGAGTCGATTGAAGCGTAATCTCTAACTTCAGAAAGGCCTTTTCTTGCTAGTACAGCGGTAATAGCAGCAGTTAATGTGGTTTTACCATGGTCAACGTGGCCGATAGTACCAATATTAACATGTGGTTTAGTACGTTCAAATTTAGCTTTAGCCATTTTTTATATTTCTCCTTTTATTATAATTTTTCGCTTTTTAGCATGTGTTTATCGATAATATTTTATAACAATCTCTATTATTTTGCAATAATTAAAATCTTTATGTACTAATTATTGCGTCTTTTGATGATTTCTTCAGCAATTGTCTTAGGACATTTTTCATAATGCGAAAATTGCATTGTGAAGGTTGCACGACCTTGTGAGTTTGATCTGAGAGATGTTGCGTACCCGAACATTTCGGAAAGCGGAACTTTAGAGCTCACTTTTTGGGCATTTCCTAGTTTTTCCTGACCTTCGATTCGACCACGGCGAGATGTTAAGTCGCCGATGACATTACCGATATAGTCGTCTGGAGTAACTACGTCAACGCTCATGATTGGTTCAAGCAAGGTTGGAGCGCATTTTTCCTTAGCTTGTTTAAGCGCTATGGAGGCAGCAATCTTGAATGCCATTTCACTGGAGTCGACTTCATGATAGGATCCATCGTAAAGTGTCGCCTTGACATCTAGTAATGGATAACCGGCAATTACACCGCCAGGCAATGATTCTTCAATACCCTTGTTGATGACGTTGATGTATTCTCTCGGAACAACACCACCGACAATCTTGTCAACGAATTCATAGCCTTTGCCTGGGTTTGGTTCAAGTTTAATCCAAACGTGACCGTATTGTCCTCTACCACCTGATTGACGAATGAAGCGTCCTTCCAGGTTAGCTTCTTGGGTAATGGTTTCACGGTAGGAAACTTGTGGATTACCAACAGTGGCTTCAACTTTAAATTCTCTTTTCATTCTGTCAACAATGATTTCCAAGTGTAATTCACCCATACCGGAAATAATCGTTTGACCTGTTTCTTTATCAGTATATGTTCTGAATGTTGGGTCTTCTTCACTTAGTTTCTGTAAAGCAACCCCCATCTTTTCCTGATCTTTTTTAGTTTTTGGTTCAATAGCTACCGAGATAACTGGTTCAGGGAATTTCATTGATTCCAAAATGACATGGGAGTTTTCTCCGGCTAAAGTATCACCGGTAACGGTATCCTTCAAGCCTACTGCTGCAGCGATATCACCTGAATAAACTTCATCAATCTCAGTTCTTGAGTTCGCATGCATCTGTAAAATTCTGCCCAATCGTTCTTTTTTGCCTTTAGTAGTGTTCATGATGTATGAACCTTTCTTGGCAACTCCAGAATAAACTCTAAAGAATGTAACTCTACCCACGAATGGGTCAGTCATAACCTTAAACGCTAAAGCCACAAATTCTTTATCATCATTATGCTCGATGGTGATAACATCATCATTGCGATTGAAGCCTTGAATTTGTACAACTTCAACCGGGGATGGTAAATAATCTATAACAGCATCTAAAACAAATTTAATTCCTTTATTTTTGAAAGCTGAACCACATAGTACTGGGAAGAATCCTACCGACAATGTCGCTTTTCTGATTGCACTCTTTAGCGATGCGGCAGATACTTCTTCGCCTTCCAAGAACATCAACATCAAGTCTTCATCAAAGTCACAAAGTTGTTCTACTAATCTTGATCTTCTTGCGGTAGCTTCCTTAAGTAAATGATTTGGAATATCAATTTCTTGGTAATTTTCTTCTGGTTCACCATCAAAGTGGTATGCTTTCATTTCTACTAGATCAATTATTCCTGAAAAATCATCTTCAGCGCCAATCGGCCATTGAATAGCCTCGGCTTTTTCTCCCAAACGACGATGGATAGAATCGATTGCAGCACCGAAGTCGGCACCTATCTTATCCATTTTGTTGGCAAAAACAAGTCTTGGAACCTTATATTCATTTGCTTGACGCCAAACGGTTTCCGTTTGCGGCTCTACTCCAGCTTGTGCATCCAATACCGTTACAGCACCATCCAATACACGTAATGATCTTGAAACTTCCACAGTGAAGTCCACATGTCCTGGGGTATCAATGATATTTACTCGGTGATTTTTCCAGAAAGCTGTAGTAGCTGCGGCAGTAATGGTAATTCCACGTTCCTGTTCTTGTTCCATCCAGTCCATTTGGCTGGCGCCATCATGGGTTTCACCCATCTTATGGATTTTTCCGGTATGATACAAGACTCTTTCTGTAGTTGTGGTTTTACCAGCATCGATATGCGCCATGATACCAATATTACGTGTTTTATCTAAACCATATTCACGTGCCATAACTTAATCCTTCCTTTAATTAAAATCTATAATGTGCGAAAGCTTTATTAGCTTCGGCCATTCTATGCATATCTTCTTTTTTCTTGACTGATGCTCCTTGATTATTACTTGCATCAACAATTTCTTTTGCTAGTCTTTCTTCCATGGTTTTCTCATTACGAGAACGAGAGTATTGCACTAACCATCTTAATCCTAAAGCTGTTCTTCTATCTGCTTTAACTTCTCCTGGAACTTGATAGTTCTGTCCACCGATACGGCGGCTTCTAACTTCCAAAACCGGCATGATATTGTTTAAAGCTTGGTTAAATACTTCCATTGGTTCTTTTCCAGTGATTTCATTAACTCTAGTAAACGCATTATATAGGATATTTTGAGCCACACCTTTTTTCCCGTCTAACATAATTCCATTGATTAGTTTGGTAACTAACTTTGAATTATAAATCGGATCTGGCAAGACATCTCTCTTTACGATTTTACCCTTACGAGGCATAAGTAATTCCTCCTTTCAAAATTCTTGAACTTATTTTAAAATTATTTTTTTGCTTTTGCATCTTTTTTAGGTCTTTTTGCACCGTATTTTGAACGGCTTTGCATTCTTTTGTCAACAGCAGTTGTATCCAGTGTTCCTCTAACGATATGATAACGAACACCAGGCAAGTCTTTAACACGTCCACCACGAATCAATACAACGCTATGTTCCTGTAAAGAGTGTCCGATACCAGGGATATATGCGTTAACTTCACCGCCATTTGATAAACGAACACGGGCATACTTTCTTAGAGCTGAGTTAGGTTTCTTTGGAGTCATAGTCGCAACTCTGACACAAACACCACGTTTTTGTGGAGAGCTAACTTCAGTGTATCTCTTTTGTAAGCTGTTGAAGCCAATGTTCAATTGCGGTGACTTTGATTTTCTTGTTTTGTCTTGGCGTCCCTTCTTGATTAATTGGTTTATAGTTGGCATGTATATTCCTCCTTTCATACCCACACACCCGGGAGGTGCGCTTGTCTCATTTTTATAAGGTTGCTTGCGCAACCTACTAATAATTAAATATTAAAGCAAAAGTATTATACACCACTACACTAGGTGTGTCAAGTCTTTCTTTTTACAGAAATTTTTAACCTCTAATATTATATATTATTATAAAAAAAATCAAGTAAAAAGTTTACAACTTTTACTCAATTTTGAATACTTCATACATTTCGCCATTTAAAGTAATGGTTAGAGGTTCTTCACCTGAGTTTTACACTTCATAAAGCAAAAAAGAGAAATATTGGCTTGATACAGCCAAACATTCTCTTTTTAAAATGTAGCACACTGATATTAAAGTTGTTTTCTAATAGATTCTCTTTTCATGAAGTCTTTATTTAGAGTAAGATTAAGCATGTGAATAAGTTCATAAAATGATTTAGTAGCTGGTGTTAACTTAAATATATCTTGAGCTATTTCTATAACATTAGCTTTTCTGATGCCTTCAATTATTTGGGGGACAGTATATCTGTTTTTAAGTTTTAATTGTAATACTCTAAGTAGTAATAAAGCCAAATAACAGGTTAAGAAATGACCTCTTATATGAGATTCTGTCCAAACATAGATAGGCCTTCCTTCTAAATCGCTTTTCGTTACCTTGAATGATTCTTCAATTTTTGATAATTGCCTGTAATGTTTGATGATATCAAACGGATGTAAGTCTAAGTTATTAGTCACGATGGTGTAATAACCATCTAAGGCTATATCTCTTTCATACTTTGCTTGATTAAATAAGTATTTGTCTTTTCCTTTAAGAATTTCACCAGTTTCATTGTCTATTTTAACTTTTTTAAAATATTTCTTGATTCCAAATGAATTAGATGCATTTAATAATGATGGTTCATCTAAAAACTTTTGAATCTTATC
This sequence comes from Bacillota bacterium, assembly GCA_029559915.1. Taxonomy (GTDB): domain Bacteria; phylum Bacillota_I; class Bacilli_A; order Izemoplasmatales; family Hujiaoplasmataceae; genus UBA2289. The sequence goes on along the minus strand of JAKPZU010000158.1, from coordinate 1,430 downwards.
ATCTAGTAAACCCCTCTTGGTTCTTTGATATACTTCTTCATCTTTTGACCAAAAACACATTAAATGTTCTTTGATTGTTTTGGTTGAACCATCCGTTTGTTTAATCTCTTTATCAAAAGCAATAAGCTTGTATTTAAAACTTTGATCTTGATTCCACTCGTAACCTTCTTGTTCTAATACAATGTTAGAATACCTATTTCCTCTATTTCTGATTCTTTGTGCGATAATGTAATTATCACCATAATCTTCAATCATTGAGAGGTTCGTTGAGCTGTTATTACCTTTATCACCGACAATTGTGAGTTTGCCTAGATTAAATTGTTTCTTGATCTTTTCTAATATCGGTCTCATCGTCTTTAAATCATTGGTGTTGCCCGGAAAAAGTTCATATGTGATTGGCAACCCTGCATTATCGATAAATAGACCCATCTGTACGATTCCTGTCGTTTGTTTTTCTTTGGAAACGCCTTTTTCTCTAAACCCATCCGTATAATCTGATTCAAAATAATAATTGGTCACATCATAAAAAACAAGCGAGGCATCTCTTAACTCCTGATTCATTAATTCTTTGTTTAAATGTTTCATTAGTTCATCTTTTACTTCGTTTAAGTCATCTAATCCTTTGTAAACTGATTCAAGTTTAATATTTTCAAATTCATCAAATAATTTTGTTCTTTCTTCATATGTTTTGAGTTTGCTAGAAGGATCAATTACTCTCATGAATGTTAGTAATCTTAATATTTGATCGAGATCGTATTTGCTTTTCTTTGCTTTTTGATAACGCTTCATTGATTTATCGATGTTAAGACTCTCGTAGATTTTCTTTAAAGGAATATATCCTATATTCATCATTGGCTTAGACTGATCAATATCAGTAGATGTATCTATAGTTAGTGAGATCAATTTATTTTCCTGTTCGGCTCTTGTCAAGGCTTTTGCTTCTTGTCTTAACCTTTCTAAGACATTAGGCTCTGTCTTTTGCATTTCTTCTAAGATACCTAATTTCTCAATAAATCTTCTTTTCGGCAAGCCATCTTTATCACGATAAGATTCTGTTAAATAAACATAATGAAGTCCATTACTTGGACTTTTAGCTAAATGGATATTCATAATTATCCTCCCACCTATAGTATATCATAATATGCTACAGTTTGCTACATTTAATTAATATTATTTATACTTTATAATAAAATTGAGTTTAAAGCCTCTTTTCGCTCTAAACTCATTCTTCATTTGTAGCACACTATTTTTTTATTCCTTGTTTATATATTCTAAACTATCAAACTCAGGTTATAAAAGAAAATTACAGACTATTTGTCTGTAATCACTTCATTATTTTTGCATCGTCAATTTCACTACGGCAGGTTGATAATTGAACTCGGCAGCTTTTCGGTAGTACTCCTGGGCCTTGACATAGTCTTTCATCTGTC
>JAKPZU010000157.1 GCA_029559915.1 Bacillota bacterium | reverse complement strand
CTGAATAAAATGGATATTGCCCCGTATGTTGTATGCATCATCATTATCGGGTTGGAGTTTTATAGCCTTGGTCAAATAATCGATTGCTTTTTGCGGCTCCTGCAGTCCCTTTTCATTTAATAATAAATTTGCTTTATGAATCAACTCCGCCGCCTTCTCGCTGTCCCGTGAACAGGCACCGAAAATAACAAACAATAGAAATATAGGAATAATAACTTTGCGCATGATAATTTTTTTTATTTTGATTTGACCATTATTGCTTTGACTCTTCTCATCTCATTCAGCAACTCCTGTTTGCTAATGATACCTTTCTTATCAAGAAGATTGATTAGTGCCTCCGACTGAATAACTTCTGACATCATCAATTCTTTAAAGCTAACTAACTCTTTTGGGTCAAGTTGATCGCTCATATAATATCTCCGTTTTCTTTATTAACTTCTTTCTTTATATATACTCCAGTGCTGTCTTTTTCACTTTCCCTTACCTCTGAGTTCGGGTATAAAGTTCTCGCTTTCCTGACAGCACTCTTTGGGTCTTTCGCCATCACTTTAAGCTGCTCGACAAAATGTCCGTTTACAAATCTGTCAACTCTGTATTCGTGTTTTTGCATTTTTCAAGATACAAAGAATATTTTAGGAATCTAATAAATTTGAATCGTCCATAATCACATTTACCAACCATCCAAATATGTAAAGGTGTTCACTGTCACCTTCGCGTTCCTTCATACGGAGACCTGGTTTAATTGCTATTACCTTAGCGCCGCGCTTAATGAGATTATTAACCTCATCAGCACCAATATAAGTTATTCCTTTTTTTGCGTCGAGTTCTGTATATACGTCAATTTCTTTCATGGGGATTCTCTCCATCATTTTCACAATTTATCTTTTAAGGAAATTCCTTCTCTTACATAAGTTGGAATTTTAAGAAAATTATCGCTTTGATCAGATTTGCCATCTTCAGACAAACGTCTTTCCTGAATAGTCTTTCCAAAAACATTAATATGAATTTCATCTATAGTTTTCTTTAATTCATCAAAGCTGAAAACATCAAGAGCTCTGGCAGCGATCAGGTAACCATCAATGTACCGCTGGCGCTCCTTTGATGCGCAATCACGTTTTACGTCGTTGTAATGGTCATTTAATATCCTAGTCAGAACGTCAATGTAGCGCTGCTTGTTTGCCATGATTAAGTTGTCTCCTAGATAGTTAATACCGTTCGGTCCTCATTAACGAGAAACATTTTAATATTAAGTTGTTTTAAAATGGGTTTTATTGGTTTCAAGTATTCTTGGAAATATTTTGTATCAGGAAAAGCAAGACCGACTTCAATAT
>JAKPZU010000030.1 GCA_029559915.1 Bacillota bacterium | reverse complement strand
TACACTTTTCAATGAAAAACACCCTGACAATATTATTGACTATAAAAAATGTCTTTCAACATTACAAGCGATTGGGTTGAAAGGAATAGCAGAGCAAAACGGACTTTCCGAAGCCGAAAACTTACGATTAACAATTACTCCACATATAAGCGAAATAGTGTACTTAATTCTGAAAGGATTAACCAATCGCTTTACAAAATAATTATGCAGATAGAATTAGTGAAGCCATATAGCAATAAGCATAAGCAACCTTTGATTATAATGAAAAGGGCAAAGCCTAAATTAAGTGTCGTTTATAACACTTACTGGAAGTTTGCAGCAGAGAGACAGAATATTTTTTTCAAACGATTTAGTGGCGAAAGTTATCCGTGGACAAAAGACCCGATTTTAAAACAGCATAAATTCACAAATGTTTACAGGGCATCCGACAGGGTGAGTCAATATCTGATTAAGAACGTAATTTATAAGGGTAGTCAAAAACCAGAAGAAGTTTTTTTTCGACTTCTGCTTTTCAAACTCTTTAATCGCATTTCAACATGGGAATTTCTGGAAGCGGAGTTAGGAAAAATCACTTTCAAAGATTATTCATTCAAGAGATATGATAAACTTCTTTTAGAGTTATTGAATCACAAAATTCCGATTTATTCTGCGGCTTACATCATGGCATCGGGCAGGTCAACTTTTGGCTATGAAAGGAAACATCAAAATCATTTGAAACTAATTGAGTTGATGATAAAAGAAAGAGTGCCTTATAAACTTCAACAGTCTAAAAGTATGAGTGAGGCATACAGTCTCCTTCATTCTTATCCGACAATTGGAGGTTTTTTAGCTTATCAGTATGTTACTGACATTAATTACAGTACGCTTACCAATTTCAGTGAAATGGAATTTGTGAAAGCAGGTCCCGGAGCGAAAGATGGGATTGCCAAGTGCTTTAAAGATTTTGGCGATTATTCTTTTGAAGATATTATCAGAATGATGGCAGATAATCAGGAATATGAGTTTGAAAGATTGGGGCTTGATTTCAATACCTTATGGGGCAGAAATTTACAACTAATAGATTGCCAGAATGTTTTTTGTGAGGTGGACAAATATTCAAGAATTGTACACCCACAAATAAGCGGCTATTCACATCGTACAAGAATAAAACAGAAATTTACAGTTCAGGATAAATCACCAATTGAATTTTATTTCCCGCCAAAATGGGGTATCAATCATTTAATCAGATAAGGAAATGAGTACAACAAAAAATGTTTTTATAAGCCATCATCACCAAGATGATAAAGCAGTAACAGATTTTACAAATCTATTGGCTGGAAAAGACTATGCAATAAGAAATAGCTCTATCAGAGTAAAGCCAGGAAACTAAGATAGATTGAATAATAAAATGGTTAGCGATGAAACCATCAAACGTTTATTGAAGATGAAAATGTCTTGGGCGGGAACTGTCGTTGTTCTTATCGGTTCTGAAACCCATTCGAGGGAATGGGTGAATTGGGAAATTGAAGAAGCAGAAAGGCAAGGCAAAAGAATTTTAGGTGTGTTTATGCAAGGTGCAAAAGATTCTGACATACCCGAAAATCTTGAAAAGTTTGGAGATGGTTTAGTTGGATGGAACTCTGAAAAAATCATTGCAGGTCTTGAAGGTGAAGATGTAGGCTGGTGTAATTCAGGTGGCGAAGCAAGAACACCTGCACATAATGTAAAAAGAATAGGTTGCCAATAATGGCTTATTACGCTTATAAGATAACCCGTGATTACGGTTTTGCACCTAACCCATTTTTTGGTTACTGCACTTTGGCTTGTTGTAAACCTCATATACGAGCCAAAGCTGGTGTAGGGGACTGGATTATTGGAACAGGAGCGATAGAAAACAATCTACTTTATAATCTGATTTTCTTGATGAGAGTTTCTGAAAAAATAAGTTTTGAAGACTATTGGAATGATGAAAGATTTGCAAGAAAGAAACCTGTTCTAAATGGAAGTTTGAAACAGATGCACGGTGACAATATTTACTATAAAGAAAATGACCAATGGTGTCAAATGGATTCACATCATAGTTTCTATAATGGAGAATTAAATGAAGCTAATCTGAAACAGGATTTGAGCGGAAATTTCGTTTTAATCTCTAATCACTTTATTTACTTAGGAAGAAAACGTGTTAGAGTTCCAGAAAAGTATATTGAACTTTGTCCTAATTCCAAGCAGCGAGACTACATAACAATTAAGAACGAAGAATTACCAAGCGATTTTATAGATTTGATTACAAAGAAATATCTGATGGGTGTTAACGGTGAACCAATAAACTGGGAAGAATATAATCAAATTGAATTATTCTAATGTCAACCCTTCGCAGTCATACACATTGGCAAGCCCCGCAAGCTGACACACAAACCAAAGCTTGCCAAAGAGTATGCCTGCCCAACGCTGAAAAGAAAAAATTAAAAATTCCCTTTCCTTCTAAAAATTTTAAAAACGCCAACACACAAACCGACACGACAAAGACTTGACAACACAGTGGACAGAACGCCAGCACCTAACATTAAGCGGATTGAAAAAGCCCGACCACATACGCGAGGTACCTTAAAAAACCAAAGCCCCGGATCATAAACGAACGGGGTTTTTGCAATCCGGTGTTCAGCGACACTGGGCTTGGGGCGTTTTCTCTTAGGTGGTTTTGTGAGTAGCTGGAGGATTAGATGGATGGATCTTGCTTAGTATTTGCATACATTTTGCTAAATTCTTTACCCGTTCGTACACAGCTGCCCCTACCCAAAAACGATACTTGT
>JAKPZU010000025.1 GCA_029559915.1 Bacillota bacterium | reverse complement strand
GCCGATAAAGGGGAAGAAAATGCCAAAAAGACTGAAGACAGAATATATTGTTGTTCATTGCAGTGCAAATGGTCCAGATTCGCAAATTGGTGCAAAAGAAATTGACGCACAGCACAGAAAACAAGGATGGGCAAAAATTGGGTATCACAAAGTGATTAAAAGGGATGGAATTATTGAACAAGGAAGGGAAGATGATGAGGTTGGCGCGCACGCCCACGGCTACAATGCAGTAAGTTTTGGAATTTGTTTAATTGGTGGAATTACAAAAACTGGTAAACCAGAAAATAATTTCTCAATTGCTCAATTTGAATCTCTTGCAAAATTGTTAGAAGAATATTCTGCAAAATATCCAGATTCAAAAATTTTGGGCCACAGAGATTTACCAAAAGTCCAAAAGAGTTGCCCATGTTTTGATGTAAAAAGCTGGTGGGAATCCTATAATAAGCATTGATTTATAAGACTATAAATAGGCTATTTATTAACCTATAAGGAGGCTATATAATCGCGTAGGAGGGCTTTAAGAGAAAGGGGTATAGTAGGGTATAGGGGCAGGGTAGAAACCCCTTCAGAGCGGGAATGGGCGCCTCTGAAGGGGAGTAGGGGAAAGGGGTATAGAAGGGAGTAGCCTATTCCTGAGCGGTATCCCTAAAGGCTATCGCTACCGGGTGGAAGGGCTTCTTGTCGTTCGTCCATTCAAAAAATTCAATTTTGCAATAGCGCCCAATATAATCATCTCTGTCCAAATAAATTTCTGTTTTCTCTTCTATTGATCCAGGCGCAGAAACAGAAAACTTTTTCCCATCTTTTGTAACACAATCCAATATTGCCCAGCCATGTACTGATGGAACAATATCAACAACTAGGAATTCACCATCCATCGCTTTTTTCATTTTGATCAAACTACTTGATCTTTTACCATCCTGGTATTTTGTTTTGAAGTCTCGCAACATGGCACCTTCGTATCCATCATTCATGAACACATCACGGTACCAAATTGCTTCTTGTTCTGATCTTGTCGTAAATGTTGGTACTTGAACCAAAATTCCATCTTTGTTACTTTCTTTGATATTTTCAAATATGTTCTTGATACATTCATTTCTCAATGAGAAACCATAATCATCCATAATATCATAAACATGATATGTAATTTTCAAAGTGTTTGGTTGAAATCTTTTTACCCAGCTGTTAATTGTTTGCAACTTAGCTCCATGGCAATACAATTCTCCATCAAGAGTAAAATCTCCAGGTATTTTTGAAACAATATCAGTAATATGCTTCAAAGTTGTAAATTCAATTCCTTGTCTGCTATAGGCAGTTATTTCTCCATCATTTTTATTTATCAAGCATCGTTCACCATTCAATTTTGGTTGAATGCACATTCCTGCTTGCCAGTTTATTTTATCTGCCATGCCATTATATTTTTTGGCAAGCATTGGTCTTTTTAAACCAAGCAGATTAACACGCTTGTTGTTTTCTGCGTCTCGAATATTATCAACATATCCACTTTTCTTCTTATTGTGGATTCTGGAATTGATTCTTGAAAGAATTTGCTCTTCCAAATTTCTGCTTTGTAATCCTTCATAAACCCATTCAACTTCTTCTTGATACTCACCACTAACAACACCAAATATGAATTTTATTTGGCCAACTTCTTCCCCTTTTATATCTATTGTGTATCCAGTTATTGACCAAGACCTGATTGCACCTTTGCTATCTTTTGCATAAAAAGAAGTCAAAGGGAATATTGTTCTAATCTTTTTCGTTTTATTTTCTTCCATTTTACACCTCAAAGATTTTTCAGATCAAAAATTTGCTCAATCAAGATAACGCGCCAACCTTCGTTTACCTTGCCTTTTATAATAACCCAACTCTCATCTTCAATTAAAGTCTCAGACAAAACTTGGCCATTTAATCTCTCAAAATTTGTTCTGCTAATTGAACAGTGAATTTGGCCAGTATCATCTTCGACTAAAAGTTTGAAAGTCTTGCTGTCTTTTTCATAGCGCTTTCCTCCACGCTTCATCAACTCGTTGTATTCATTGAGATCGCGCAAGTCTTTACGCTTTACTTTTCCAATTACAACGTAGGTTCCAGCACCTTTTATATCTCCAATCAAACTTGGTGGGAATGCAAGTCCATACTCTCTTGGATTTTGGTAAATATCACCCCACTTATCCCTACACGGATATAATGTATCATATGGAGTTTTTGGTTCCATCAACGCACGAACCATACTTGGAGTCCATTTTTTCTGACCATTCCTGCAAGCAATCATTTCCTTCGCTTTCTTTTCTCCAACTCCAATAACATTCATCAATCCGCCGACTAATTTTCCATTTTTTACTGACCAATCAATTTCTGATTCATCAGCGTCAACTGGAACATATTCAATACCTTCATTCTCATAAGCATCGCGCAAAATTTTCAAAGTGGCATCTTCTGATTTAGAATGTCGCAAATTGGCCACAGTAAATTCAAGAGGGAAATTCGCTTTCATATAAGCGCACCAATATGAAATGTATCCATAGCTTACTGTATGTGATTTATTCATACCCCAGCTACCAAACGTCATCATGTTTTCCCAAACTTCAGTTGCCTCTTCTTCTGGAAGACCATTTTCCAAAGCACCTTTCATAAATTTGCTGCGATATGAATCAAAGAATTCCTTTCCAAGAGTCTTGGAAGCGGCTTTTCTTATTTCAGAAACATCCTCCCAACTCATCTTGCCAAGATCACGGCAAATGTTCATCAATTGTTCTTGATAAACAATTACTCCATAAGTCTCTTTGGTATTCTCAATATAAATTGGACTATTGCTGATGTAAACAGTTTCTTGTCTTCCAGTTCTGCGCTCCACAAAACTATTTGCACCACCAGAGTGCAATGGGCCTGGTCTAGCAAGAGCAGTAATAACAACAATGTCATTAAAATTTTCAACACCCATCGCTTCACAAAGCATTCGCATTGCACCACCCTCAAATTGGAATATTCCATTGAGGCGCATTTTGTGAAATATTGCGTATGCTTTTGGATTATCTAAAGGCAATTTGTAATAATCTTTATAATCCATGCCAATCAATGCTGCGCATTCTTGCAAAATTGAAAGCGTGCGCAAGCCAAGAGCGTCAATTTTCAAAAGGTTCAGATATTCTGCACCTTTCTTGTCCATCATAATGGAGCCTTCACGAGAATTGATAGCACCATATTTACAAAGATCATCATTACAAACAATAATTCCAGCAGCATGTTTGCCTGCATGGGTTGCGTGGTTCTGGACTTTCTCTGCGAAACGCAATGATGGATATTTATACAACATATCCTTGCCAACATCAGTAGTCATCAAAGTATCAGACACTGCCATTTTTGCGCGCGCATCACCACCAGAGCGATCAACAATTGAGTCTTTCAGAATATCCATTTCATACCGTGGAATTCTGAGAGCGATGCCAACCTCTTCCAGAGCAGATTTGGCTGCGAACTTGTTGATGTTTGAAATATGGCAAACGTTTTCTTTCCCGTATGTTTTGAAGGTATCCTTGATTACAGATTCCCTTCCATCATCAGGAAAGTCAATGTCGATATCTGGCAAATCCTCACGGTTGATATCAATAAATCGCTCAAATATCAAATCAAATTTCAATGGATCAATTTCTGTTATTCCAAGAAGATAGCAAACTAAACTACCAGCAGAAGAACCACGCGATGGTCCAACAAGCATCGTCTTTTTTGCTTTTTGTATCATATCAGATACAATCATGAAATAATCAACATAATCCTTTTTTATTATCAATTCGATTTCTCGCTCAAAGCGATCTTTGTATTGTCCTTCGCTTACAATATCAATGCCTTTTTTCTTGGCATTGATTTTACATTCTGCGATGATATTTTTTGAGCCTTTGTACTTCACCATGCTCGCTTTTGGCAAAACAACATTGCACTGCTCAGCGATCTTATATGTATTTTCAATCGCTTCTTCATTCTTGTAAATTCGGTGAAATTCTTCCGTGGTGAGGATGTGCTGGAACGCGCGCTTTGTATCAAATTTATATTGGTACTCATCACCGCGCTTTGTTGCGCCTGCCATAAGCTGATAGATTTTTCTATCATCAGGAGTTATGAAGAAATTGTTGTTGATATAAACGCGAGGTATGTGCGAATAGGCACGATTATCCAATATATATTTTGGTGTATTTGGAGAAAGTGAAATATAATCAAGACGCAAATTCATATTTTCTGCGTAATCAGATATCACTATCACATCTTGAGACAAATCTGATAAATCTGACCAGAAAATCATAGGCTTGTAATAGAAATTTTCCCAAGCCTGAGTAACCAACTTATTTATTTCAAAAAGTCCATCGTTATTGCGGGCTATAAACGTATAGAACGGCCCGGCGGCTCCCCTTACTTTCTTTAAAGCGTCGTCTATAACCTCTAGGCGCACACCAAAGATTGGTTTAATACCTTTTTTCTTGCATTCCTTCTCAAGAAGAACATGAGCGAATGTATTATTGATATCAGCGACTCCAATATACTTTGTTTGTGCAGTCGCAACAATATCTTCAATCTTTCCATAAGTCTGGCGAAATGAGTATTCAGTTCTGAGTGCCAAGTCAACAATTGGTTTCATTCTGTTTCTACTCCACGGCGGCATTTTATGCCATAATAATTATTGGCGAAATCAAATCCAATTAATTCAATTTTTCCTTCTTGAACTAATTGCTCACAGATTTTTCTTTCGCCATCTTTTGCCCAATCAAGTTTGCTAACAGCGTATCCATCTTCCGATTCGCATTCAATTAAGATGAGCTCAACAATCTCATCCATTTTTGTTTGTTCTTTTGTCTTTTGTGGTTTTAATTTCTTCTCTTCTTCCACAATCTTTTCCAACTCATCTTGGAGAATAGGTTCACCAAGCATATCATCAATGACGCCTTTTTCATCATAAACAACAACAACATCACAAAGACGATTTGGAGTTATTGCATTTGTTCTGAAATTCAACTTGCGATTTTTTGGATCATTTTTGTATTCTATTCCAATTGCTTTGAGCAAGTGCATCATTTCTGATATTTTCATTGCTTTGAACCTCTTTTTATTTTTATCATTATTTCCAATTCAACAACACCTTCTGAATCTGGTTTTATTTTCTGCAAAATATTGACCAATTCATCATCAACAGTGCCTTCTTCTTTTTCATAACTTTGATCTTCTTTCACACCTGTGAATTTAATGCTTCCAATATTGATGTAATCAACAAGCAAATCTTCACCAGGTAGATGACCATGTTGCATATAAAAGAATGCAGCATCCCTTGATTCAAACCATTTATTTGAGGCAACATGCCAAGTTGAATCAGTTTTCAAAGCGCCGCATTCATTGCAGCGAATTACATCATAGCCAACATGAAGACTATTTTCATGTTTGCATTCTTTAAATTTCTTCATCTTCTAATCCTTTTAATCTACACATGTAATTTATTAGGCATCTTACAGCAGATACCGCGCTTTCGTATTCCATAACACATTCAAGCCAATCATATTCATGTGGTGAATATGTTACAAATTTTACAGTTATGTCAATTGGCTTTGTCATAGCAATCCGCGTTTTTTCATTCCAACAATGCACTCAACCATTGCAAGAACATCAACTTTAGCACGATGCCCAAATGGCATTTCTCTTCCAGTTATTTCTTTGTAAAGCTGACCAAGTTTGAGGCGTTTATTTGCTATGGGCATCGCAGCCTCCACGGTACAAATTTGATTAGCTGGCCATGGGAATCTGTAATCCAAATCAAATTTTCGCAACTCACAAGACAGAACGCCAATTTCATAACTGCAATTATGGGCAAAGAAAATTCTTTCACCCAAAAAGAAATCAACGAGATCATCATAAATCTCAATAAAAGTTGGAGCGTTTGCAACCATCTCATTTGTTATGCCAGTTATCTCTGTAACAATTTCTGGAATTGGAACAGGAGGCTTAACAAAAGATTCAAACTCAGCAGTTATTTTTCCATCCCAATCAAATTTACAAACATAAATTTCCGTGATGGCTGGTTGCAGTCTTGCATCTACAAGATCAGGTTTCAGGAGACCAGTTGTTTCAAGATCACAAGCTAACATTTCAAACCCCTAACATTTTTGCGATTGCTTTTGGATATTTCTTGTCTGAGTGGCGCCAAGTTGGATCATTGAATTTCTTGCGAATATATCCTTGTGCATTTTCATTTGCCAACTCTTCGCTGTAAGACAAATTTGTTCCAGAGTTGACGTGCTTATTTGATCCTGGAACATCAAATTTGTTTGGACAATTGAATCGTTTGGCGTAGTTGTAGCCTTCTGCTATTATGTTATAGCCAATAATTGGCTCACTCATAACACCAACAAAATCATGACACTCAATTGGGAATATTTTTTCAATTCCTATATTGCGAAACAATATTCCACCAGCGTTATTTTCTATTAATCCGTTTTTAGGATTCTTAACTATATTATACCCCCAAGCATAGCCACCAAAATATCCCCTATTGCTCAAGACTCCAACGTCTGGATTTTTCTCCATATATTCCAATGATGATAAATAATAATCATCACTAGACATTGGGAATAATTTCCCAGGTCTCTCTTCAACAAACTGGTGATCATCATCAAGACAAAGAATGTATTCACAATCTTTTAACAACTCAATTCCATGGCGCCTCAATTGAAGCATTGGAAGAGGCTTTGACTTATCAAAGGCTGGTATTTCCTTTTTATAATCAAACCTACACGGAACGTCAATGATTGGCTTTTGATACACCAATCCATATACTGCAACTTCATTCAAATTTTTCATCATAGAAATTGAATTAACAAATCTTTGCAATTTCGATGGACGATTTGAAACAATCATAACACCAAGTTTGTGCTTGAATTGCATATTTGAATCCTCAATTAAATGAATTGACTCTTCCACTCTAAAATTGCTGACCTTGGCAGAGTTATTTTCTTTTCATATTTTTTCAATATGTTTTCGATTAAAAACTCATGTCCTTTTTCAAGAATATCATATCCATATACTGGCAATCCAGTATCAAGATATATTTCAAAAGCTCTATTGTCTACGCCAATTATAAAGGTTCTCATCTTGTTGTGAATTGCGTGAACACCACCGTGAAGTCGAGCACCAACATAATCGCAACACCCAGACATTTCCATCATGAATTTTGAAAGGAATTCAAATTCTGATTGAATTTGGCATACATCAATATCATTGCCAGTTTCTGCCAGAATTTCCATTCCCAATTCTGACATGTACTGTTTATCATTTGGGGTTTGTGGATAGAAAAAAATCTTTTTATAAACAAGATCGAGACTTGACAATATTTTCTTGTCAATATCCTTTCTTCCTCTTGAAGAGTTGACAGTAAACAAAACACAATCCTTTAATTTATTTCCATATATGGAATGGAAATCACACTCCCACAAAGTGGGACAGCACGTATTTAATGTTCTTATTGGAATCTGTTTTGCTATCTGTCTTTGGCTGAATGAATCTCTAACGCTATGAATATAATTGCTAGACAAATTAGATTCATAAATCGCAACAGTATTTGAACTCATTTTGTCCAGGTTATAATTGTTGTACCCAACACCAAACAATATAACCTTTTTCATGTATTGGCCAAATATTAATGGCCAACGCATTGTTATTTTGTCAGTTATTGGAGCAGTACCCAAAAAGAATATCAAATGAGATTTTCTTGCTATCTCTGCAAGTCTTGAATCGTGCTCCATGTATGCTGGAACATCAATAAAGAAACAATCTGGAAACATTTTTGATATTATCTTTTTGGCATAATGGGAGACTATTTTGTCTCCCAAATTAAACGAAGCGATTGATGGATCAATTAGGGCTATTATTTTCATTTTCCACCTTTTATTTCATCAAGCTCTCTCAGCATATTGCTATATACTGAAATGTCTTTTAAAGAGTCATCGTGCCCACAATCATCAAAATTATTTGCATAGCGCAAAAGTTTTCCAATGATGATATCAAGAATTGCATATCTTGACATATCAATGCTGCTTTTCAATTCAACTCCATTAGGGAAAAGAGATTTGACAACAACACCATGCTGCTTGTATGCTTCAACATTGCTTGCGCTGCGATATGAAGAGTTTCTTTCAATCCTGGTATTTATCGCATCTTGGAGAAACTCCACTACACGGTCTTTATTTTCCATGTTACACCTTGAAGGCCTTAAGCGTCATTTTATGTCCATTTGAATAATCAAATTCTTTTGTGCTGTTGAAAATATCAACTATATCTTCTCTGTCATCAAAAAGAACAAGTTGATTATAGCGATTTAACCCATCAAATACTTTTCTTGCTGTTTCAATTTTGAATATTGGGGAAGTCCTGAAATCATCATTCTGGCGCATAATGATTGCATCATAGCCAATACCATTTGAGCGCAGCCAATCTTTGGCCATTTCTTTATGCTTTTCCATCATTCCAGTAAGAATGAACAAATCATTTCCTTGAAGCCACAATGCTTGCATTATGTTATAAATTGCTTCGTTGACTTCATCATTTGGAAATTCTGCGTGGAACTTATCCCAAGACTTATTAGGATCATTAAATGGTGCCCTTGGAGCAAGATGCTTCCTGTGCTCACAATTTGAAATTGTTCCTTCCAGATCGAAAACATAAACAATTCTACTCTTATTGAACTTCAACATTTTTGAATTCCTCAATTTTGTAGCCTTTATTTTGATAGCACTTCAACAATGCTTCAGCGCCTCTTTTATTAAGTTGACTATTATAATAATCATAGTCAATAATAAAACAATCTTCAGAATCTTCAAAAATATCGCAGCATAGAGTTCCATTTTCTCTCCAAACTCGATATTTCAAATTATTTCCAGGATCAGCAAACATAACCACCTCAAGATTTTTGCAATCTGTTCAACTTGTTGTAGTTTATTGAAACTATAATCTGTTTTGGTTTTGTTCTACGAAACGAAACGTTAATGAATTGAATTTTTTTCAAGGACTCAACAGTTTCATCAAGAACAAAATCATCAAATCGAACACAGAAACATTCAACTTTTTGTTTTACTCGTTTTTCGATTTCTGTTACTGCAATTTTAATTTGTTCAGAGGACATATTAAGACCTCAAAATATCAATTAATTTGATCAGGTCAGTTTTCTCTTTTTGATCAAGATCAATTCCAAGGATGAATTTTTCCAAATTCTCTGCTGCTTCAACTTTGCGATTGCGCAGAAACATTTTTGCCCATGGATGCTTTTCCAAAACTGCTGAAATCAATCCATCAAGAACGCTTCTGTATTCATCTTGTGTCCGTGATGAAGCGCGCTTTGATGCCATCTCAGCAAGAGTTCGCAGATTGCACTTGAAGGCGATGTTTGTTGAGATATTTGTTGGAAGAACTCCACGCGCATCTTCAATTTTCACACCATTGTTGATCAACATGTCATAAAAATACTGGATAACAGACATGCAATCTTGATAGACGCCATAATTTGCTTCATCATTTTTCAAATCATGTCCACAGACATAATCGAATTTATCCATCTTCAGAACGCGCATTGTTTGTTGAGCAAAAGAAGCATGGCGACTGCGCACAAACTGATGAGTAAATCCACGACCAACACCCTCAATTAAGAAGGTATAATCAACAAATTCCCAAGATGATGGAATTGTGTTGCTCATATATTCCAACTCTTTCATTTTCTCTTCAACTGGAAGAGATTTGATCCAGTCCATAGCTGCTGCCATGTTCAAGCGAGTGCTTTTTGTAAAAAGCAAAATATCAGCAGCATACATTGGACCTTCGTTGAAGCCAGTGCAATCAATCAAAGTCACTTTCATTTTTAATTACCTCGTTATATATCCATTTGATTCAATCAGCTTTTTGATTACGAAAACATCATTGTGTACATCATCCAACAAAATGTTACGCCACGTCGCATACCTTCCAAGAGAATAGATATTGTGCTTATCTGTCAAATACTTTATGAAATCTTTTCTTTCTTGGGAATTTACATTTTTGATTTTCCCATACTTATTATTTTTCAAAGAGAAATTATCAAAATATATTTTGTTCGAGGATATACCAAAAGCGTATTGGAGTATATCCTTCAAATAATCATCTTTGAACCATTGAACATTTTCTGGAATTATGTTTGAACCAATATGTTCAATTATAAAACGATTGCCAGTAATTGAAGCCCTGTAAATCTTTGTAGTTGGAGAAGGGAAGTATACAGTTTGATATAGATCAATATCAACTCCTGCAATATCGCAACTCAACACGGTAATTTCACGGTACTCAAAATCAAAATTTAATTTAACTCCAACCATGTTTGCAATAACTGGCATTGGCATCGTTGAGATAATTGGACATTTTGATTTTGTTTTTGTAATCTTGAAGTCTTGACCATATCGAATATCAAGACCGTGTGAAAGAAGTTTTATGAAGTCAGGAGGAGCAATGTATCTTTCAACAGGATCCAAATTGCCAATTGACCTGTTGTGATATCCACCAGTGACTTTCATTGAATAATTATTCATGTGAATAATATTTGGAGTTGTAGTGATTCTTTGCTTACCATCAACAGTTTCACAAATTGCTTTTTGTACTTTTACTTTTTGAAAATGAATAGCTGTCGCTTCTGCGATTTTGTTTTCTCTGTGTCTCAACAAAGCAGTGTGATTGTTTGGAAGAGAATTTGCTTTTTCAATTATCACAGGTTGCATTTTTCTCAAAATGTTTCCTGCCAACAAACCTGCTAAACCAGCACCAATTATTTTCATAACATGAACCCCTTTTTTGAATCCCGTATTATCTCCTAATAATTATACCAAATAAATAGGCGAGCGTTTTCTATTTTCAATAACGCCAAAGGTAAGGGACGCAAGAGAATAGGTTAAAAAATATACGATTCTTATAAGTCTATAAGGAGGCTACTATTTAGCCTATAGGACGCCCAAAGCCTCCCCCGTACTACCCTACAGGGTAGGGTTGACTAAGCGCTCTCAGAGGGGATTCTAGGCTGATTTCTAGGGTATCTTTTCGGCGGATTAGGCTACTATATAAGCGGTTAATTTATAGCCTTATAAGGCTAATACCCCTACAGCTTATAGGGGTATTAGGAGGGAGCAGGAACGACTAAGCGCTATCTAAAACCAAACGATTCTGAAATATTTGAAACCTCATCTTCATCATTGAGCTGCCAAATGTAAAACATAAAACAGAAAAATGGAATTGCCACATCAGGAATTTGCGGCACAGTGAGGTATTTCATGATGCAGGTGTAATAATACTTGCGATACATATCACTGAGTACTTCAATAACTTCTTCAATTGCTTGTTCATTTTCAGTTTTCATATTCGAGTTCATTTTCATTTTCCTTTTTAAAAGACAAAAAAAAAGAGCATCTGTTAGCAGATGCTCTTTTGGTTAGTTTTTGATGAACAACATCGTTCCTCAAAAACAGCTGACCTTATTCGCGTTTTGTTACGCGGCGTCCAGGTCAGCAGATTGCACAGCGGAGTGTTTCGCTGCGTAATCTTTGCACAGCTGCATGATTGGCGCAAAACGCTTGGCCAGCTTTTCACCATCACGCTCATTTTCCACAATGTACTCTTTGAGCTGATCAACAGTACCATTAGGATTATTGAGAATCCAATTAAACATCTTACGCTTGAAGCCACTTGCGCCAGGCTCACGTCCAGCTTTCTTCTCGCCTTTTTCGCGCTTTGGCAGAGCGATTTCATTTTCCTTGGCGTAGGATTTGATGGCGACCATTGCTTGACCATGGGTTGCTCCTTCAACTTCGCTGACCAATTTATCAGCCACTTCTTTCACTTCAGTGAAAGACTGTGGGTTGAATTCCATTTCTGCCAGAAGTTTGCGTGCCACTTCTTTTACATCTTTCACAGAAGTGCGCAAGCCGAGTTTTTCAACAGCGTCTTTGAACATGCGTGCAGCACGGCGGAAAGAAATTCCAGCCTGAACAATCGCAATCATGATCGTGTCATCGTCATGACCAGCAGCGAAACCCTCGCTGACAATTTGTTCAACTTTTTCAGTTTCGGTTGGGCCATTTTGTTCTGCTACGTCTACCATTTTGAGTGCCTCATTAAGAGATTGTTGATATTGAGATTGCTTTTTGCCGACACACTGAAGCTTGTTTGCTTCAGCAATTTCTTTCAATTGGCCAAGCGACAAATCTTGGCGCTCATCATCGTAAATGAACTCACCAACGTTTTCATTTGCTACAACGTGTGAACCTTTACGCATGATTTTGAAATTGTTATTGATAAGGTATTTCATGGTTGCTTTCCTTTTTACGGTCTAGGTTTTACTGCTATCAGGGTATAGGGGTATTTTAATCCCACCCCCAGGGATAGTAAAGACGGAAAATAAAACTATTGAGAATTTTTTATCAGTACCTCTTGCGCGTGCTTAATAGATTCTAAAGCGCCGTGAAAGTCTAGCGCTTTTTTGAAAAGGACAATTTTTGTCTTTCCAGCTTTGTATTCATCATGCAATGGAATTGGCAATTTAAAATTGTTAAATCCCAAACTGAAATCCACACTTCTACCAAGACCAGCATTACATGTTTTTTCTGAAATCAATTTGGCTGCAAATCCTGCTGATCTGTAATATCCAATTTGACACATCGCAGCCAGACGTTCAATATTCAAATGTTCGCTGTACTTCTTAACTACCATTGATATTGACATATCACTCACACCAGCAACTTGATTTGCAACACCGCCAACAATAACTTGAATTTGCTTTCCTGCCGCTTCTAAAACTTCTACAAATTTCAAACATGCAACAGCAGTCCAAAGCGCTTTCATTGCATCAATATTGCAGTTGCCGCCTATGTCGATGAGTATTGTTACAAGATGATGCTCTTGATCAATTTCAACTCTCTGAGTAGCAGTCCACGCTGTGTCCAATTTACCTTGGTATACTTTGTGGATATCAATTTCATTTCCAAACTCACGGTGTACTTTTTTGCGTTTAATTACCGTGGTGGAATTGATGTTATCATAAACATCAATTCTTGAATTAATTTGGGACATTCTATTTTGTATTTCTTTATACAAAATTGGATTTCCATCCACCGCTGATTTTATTGCTTCTTTCAAATTTCTTGGCCCAAGACCGAACCATTCCACCGCATATGAGCCATGATATTCTCTCCTGATTAAATCAGTGAGATACTCTCTGTTTGATTTATTCCTTACCAATGTTAAATCTTCAATGTGCTGGTAAATATCAATCGCATTTTCAAAATGCATTGATATCAAATTGTTTCTGATATATTCCATTACATTCTCCAATTATTAATTGGTTAAAGACGCAGTAATGTGGTCAATCAGACTTCTGTCATCCTTTGACCAATCTGAAATATAAGCATCGTGAATTTTTTTGATACTCCACCCAACTGATCTCATTTTTGTTGCATCAATCATAACGCGCGTTGACATTATCTTTCTCAAATTTCTTTGATTGATTACAGTGCGAAGAGAAAGACCCCATTTCAAAACTTCTGGATCAACCAATTTGGATTCAACATTATTGTCATAATCCATTGGGACAATTCCCATTCTGAAACGATCCATTGTAGCGCCATCAAGAAGGTTTCTACCACTGTACATTGCAGTAGCGCCATTTCCAAAAGTGTTGGCCGCTGCTATTGCGACAAAATCTTTATGTCGTTTTACATGCGGCTTGTGATGACGCTGAGGTAAAAAGAACTCACCATTTGCAAGCGCTTGGTTCAAGAACAACAAAGTGTTACTATCAGCAGCATCAATTTCATCGAAAAGAAACACACCGCCGTTTTCGTAAATGCGCACAAATTCACTTTGTACATATTCAAATTTTCCAGAGTCACCAATTGGAAGCAACCAACCAGAAAAAGCAGATTCGCTCATCCCAGCACTGCAAGATTGCGCAGCATAATCAAGACCAATGCTTTCAGCAATCATTCTTGAAATGTGCGTTTTGCCACAACCAGCTGGGCCAACAAGCAGAATATTACAACGTGCTTGGGCAAGGTCAAGAACAGTTTGGAAACAATCTGGAATTGGCCCTTTAATTTCCTTCAATTCAGCAGGAGTCTTTACATAATACTCATGCTTAACAATCTGGATTTTCTTGGCCTCTTCTGCAACAGTCTTGTTTATGTGGTCAGTCAACTCGATAAGAGTTGAAGTGATTTCTGAATTAAACTTGTTGTACTTTTCACCAACAACAACATTCAATTCAACAGATGCTTTTCGGATTATGTCTTCAACAA
>JAKPZU010000013.1 GCA_029559915.1 Bacillota bacterium | reverse complement strand
CATTGCTTCATCAACTTTTCTGATGACTGCTTGGGCTTGTTGGGTGTTTAATATCCGGTAATTATCACTATTCCTACTAACTATTTTATAGTTTGAATTATAATCTAAGTAAGTATTTGTTTCAAAGTAATGTTGTCTTACATTATATAATGCTTCATTGTATAAGTTCTTAGCGGTATGCATCAACATTATCAGAAATGTTCTTTGCTTATTATTTAGATATAATTTAGATTTAATCGATTTATACCTCACAGTTTTACCTCCTTTCCTCATGATTTTATTACCTAAATTATACCATTTTATTAATTGCTTTTTAACTTTTATTATATATTTTTTATGATAATATAATATGCAATACATTTTCCTATTTAATAAAAAAAGCCTTGAAGGCTTTAGTCATTTTTTGTTTCTAATATAACTTACGGTTGCTTCTTTCTTAACTTCGAATTCTTTCATTTTTTCGAAGAACTGAAGTATTGTTGTGTTATCACCATAATTTCTTGGATGGAACCCAGGGAATTTCTTTCTAAGTAAGGCTGCGATTTGGCTCCAATAAGCCCAACCGTCATCCTCAAGATTTGTATCGATAATATTCGTCAATTCTTGCTTTATTCTTCTTAAAGGTGTAATGGAACTTACATTCTTTGGTTCTGCTTTTAGGGCTTTCTTCTTGGGCTCTTTGACCTCTGCTTCCACAATCTCTTCTTTTTTATCATCTTTGAGCATTTTGTCTAAGTATGCAAAAGTTTCACAAGAGTTAACCAAAGATATTGGAGTCTTGGATTCTCCCATTCCAAAAACAAACATATTGTCTTCCCTCAGTCTGGTAACTAATTTGGTGAAGTCACTGTCGCTTGAAACTATGCAAAATGAATTTACTTTACCTGAATATAATATATCCATTGCATCAATTATCAAGGTAAAATCCGAAGAATTTTTCCCGAATGTATATGCATACTGTTGAATTGGTGTCAAACCAAACTCGCTAATCTTGATTTTCCATGGATTTAGCTGGGGTGTCGTCCAATCCCCATACACTCTGCGATAATTTATTGTACCGTATTTGTTTGCTTCATCAATTATTGTTTCGATATAATTCGAACTAATGTTTTCAGCGTCAATTAATAACGCTATGCTTTTATTTTTTATTTCCATTTTCACACCTCTTAATTATTATAACAAACATTTGTCCTACTTGGGCAAAATATTTAAATAAAATCTGATAAAGGAGATACAAATGACGAAAAACACAATTTTAAACACCTGGATCAGCGAACTTAAGGAACATTTGAACCCTAAGGATGTTGTTATCTGGACCGGTGAACAACTTCAGTACGATCTTTTGGCGGAAGATATGGTTACTTCTGGTAAAGCCATAAGATTGAATCCTGAGAAAAGACCAAGATCATTATTATTTAGGTCTGATCCTTCAGATGTTGCCAGAGTTGAAAAAAGAACATTCATTTCTACTTCCAACCAAGAATCTGCAGGCCCCACAAATAATTGGATTAACAAAGATGAATTAATGCCTTTGATGTGGAATATGTATAAAGACTCAATGACCGGAAGAACCATGTATGTTATTCCTTTTTCTATGGGCCCTATCGGTTTGGATATGTCAAGATTGGGTGTGGAAATTACCGATAGTCCTTATGTAGCCTTGAACATGCACATAATGACCAGAACTGGCAATAAGGTTCTAAAAATAATTGAAAATGGCCATGATTTTGTCAAATGTCTACATTCGGTAGGCTATCCTCTCACTGACGGCATTACTGATCCGATTTGGCCTTGTGCACCGATTGAACAGAAATTCATCACCCAATTCCCTGAAGAGAGAATGATTTGGTCTTATGGTTCGGGATATGGTGGAAATGCACTTTTAGGAAAAAAATGCTTCGCGCTAAGAATTGCTTCAGCCATTGCCAAAGATGAAGGTTGGTTGGCTGAGCACATGCTAATCTTGAAGCTAACTAATCCCAAAGGCCAAGTTAAGTATATCACCGGTGCTTTTCCGAGCGCTTGTGGAAAAACTAACTTAGCGATGATTAACCCTACACTTAAGGGTTGGAAAGCGGAGACAGTTGGCGATGATATTGCATGGCTAAAAATCCATGATGATGGTAAAATGTACGCTATTAATCCAGAGGCAGGCTTTTTTGGAGTAACCTCTGGAACATCTTATAAAACTAATCCAACAGCCATGGAATCAATAAAAAGCGATACCATCTTCACAAATGTTGCCTTAACTGATGATCTTGATGTTTGGTGGGAAGGAATGGGGGATGAACCTGACCATCTAATAGATTGGCATGGAAATCATTGGTATAAAGGCATGGAAAACCGACCAGACCACGCAAATGCTAGATTTACTGCTCCACTAACTAATTGTCCTACTTTGGCGAAGGAGTATGAAACTCCAGTCCCTATTTCAGCCATATTATTTGGGGGCAGAAGGCCAACAACAATTCCGTTGGTTATGCAAAGTTACAGTTTTAATCATGGCATCTTCTATGGTTCGATTATGGGATCTGAAATTACAGCTGCAAGCATCGATGAAAATATCGGCAAAGTTAGAAGAGACCCGTTTGCGATGTTACCGTTTATTGGTTATAATATCGCAGATTACATCAATCACTGGCAAAATGTTGCCAAACAAAGTAGTGATGAGTTGCTGCCGAAAATCTTCTATATCAATTGGTTTAGAAAAGAAAACGGTAAATTCCTCTGGCCTGGTTTCGGCGAAAACAGTAGGGTTTTGAAGTGGATTTTGGAAAGAACTGAGAATAAGGAAAATTATATATCTTCTCCTATTGGCATTCTTCCCAAGCTAAATGCTTTGGATTTGTCAGGTGCTGACATTCGATACGAAAACCTTTTGAAACTTTTTGAAGTTGATGAAGAGGATTGGAAAAACGAAGTTGCTTCAATTGAAAATTATTATAATGATTTATTTAAAGACAGGATTCCTGAAGTATTAAAAAACGAATTAAAAAGCCTTAAAAATAGATTTAACTTTTAATGTAAAAAGCAACTTGCAAAAGTTGTTTTTTTATTACATATCATTTCATTAAAAACTGAAAATACGGTATAATATCATAGTAAATTATTAGGAGTTTACTATGAAAAAAGCAGTTGTAAGTTTAATAATTTTATATTTTATACAAGGCATTCTTCATAATCTTGGTCACCCTGTGACCCCTGCCTTTGTGAGAACGCTTGATATTCCTGATTATATGTTTGGTTTTTTCTATTCAACCATGAGTTTCGGATTGATGGTTGGCGCACCTATCTGGGGAATTCTAGCGGACAAGGGTAAAAAAAGATTCGTGATGGTACTGGGGCTTTTGCTATATAGCATTGGTCAAATTGGGTTTGGTTATGTTGGTGACATGTATTGGATGGTATTTTTTAGATTTGTTAGCGGTTTTGGCGTTTCTGCAAGCATGACGCTTTTTATATCCCATATGATAGAAGTCAGTGAATCCAGCAGGCGAGCCAAACATTTAGCTTGGATGGCAGCCGCTTTAGCTCTTGGCGCATCTATCGGATATGCTTTGGGTGGATTTATAAACACTAATGTTTTTCTGAACAGTGTTCTAGACACTTCTGATCCAAAAGTCATATTTTTAATCCAAGCTTCATTGAACCTTATTCACGCCTTGATGGTTTACATTTTTATCAATGAGAATGATGTTTTGATTAAAACACAGAAAAAGCCTACAATGATGGAAAGTTTTAAGAATATCAAAAAAATCAACTTTAGTCTTCTGCTCTTTCTTATATCACTTACCTTCATTAGCATCTCCATAACCAATCTTTCTAAGTATATGGATGTCTATTTGAATGACTTAGGCTACGACTCGCAGGATATCGGTAATTTTGTATTCGTGACAGGAGTCGTTGCTATTACTACAAGCATTTTGATTGTTCCGTTGATTGTCAAGTTACATAAAAATTTATTGATAATGATATTAACGCAAATCATTAGTGTTTTGGCGGTTATTTATGTATTTAGATCAAACAACTTTATAATTGCTGCATACACGATTTATATGGTTTATGTAATCAGCAAATCAATCTACCAGCCTTTGGAACAAAACTTTATTGCTGATAATGCTAATGAAGGTTTTTATAGTTCGATTATGGGAATTAGACAATCTTTTTACTCAATAGGGATGATTGTCGGTCCGCTTATAGGTGGTTTTCTTTATGGCATAAAACCTTTGTTCGTATTTGACTTTTCAGTATTAATGATTGGAGTAGGTATAATATTGATGGTCATTGTTTATTTAAGAATAAAGAAAAAACGCGATTTGCTGAATTCCTAGCAAATCGCTTTTTATTATTATCAAAGAATGATAAAATATACTTAAAAAGGAGTGATATAAATGTCAGTATATGATTATTCAATAAAAAATATAGAACGCGAAGACGTTAAATTGGACAAGTTTAAGGGTAAGGTATTGTTAATTTTCAACTCCGCTACAAAATGTGGATATACACCACAATATAAGGGTATTCAAGAACTGTATGAAAAATATCGCAATCTAGGTTTGGAAGTAATCGATTTGCCATGCAACCAATTTTTGAATCAAGCCCCTGGTTCTGACGAAGAAATTGCCGGTTTCTGTCAAGCAAATTACCATACTACTTTTGAGACTTATTCTAAGATTAAAGTAAATGGTGACGATGCCATTGAACTCTTTAAATACTTAAAGAGAACTAAACCGGTAGATGAAACTCCGGGTTACGAAATAAATCAGCAACCGGCAGGTGATGATTTGAAAAGTTCAAACATTAAATGGAACTTCACTAAGTTCATCATCGATAGAAATGGTAACGTATTTGGTAGATACGCACCAAAAGTTAAGCCAGAAGAGTTGGCTTCAGTCATAGAAAAATTGTTGTGAAACAAGAAAAGGTAATCTTTTATGAGATTACCTTTTCTTATTTAAAGTAAATATTTAGGTTTTTGTTCCCTGGTAAATAATTCGAGATTCATCACGGTCATTTCATATAGACGTTCTTTCATATAAGGACTACTCGACGCATTATGTGGAGTGATAAACACATTTTCGAGATTCCATAGTTCAGAGTCTGACGGTAGAGGTTCAGGTGAAGTAACATCAAGTCCAGCACCCCTGATTGCTTTATCTTTTAGAGCCTTTATCAAATAATCTTGATCAATGATATCACCTCTAGCAACATTTATTAATACAGCCTCGGGCTTCATTAATGAAATTTTCTCTTTGTTGATTATATGGTGAGTCGATTTATTAAGCGGTAAAGATAAGATGAGATAATCCGCCTCCTTAATAACATAATCTAGTCCTGAATTCCCAGTATGTATCTCATCAAAAAATTGTACACTTGCTGACGTCTGCCTATAGCCCAGGATTTTTTTGACCCCAAATGCTTTCATTCTCTTGGCTACTTCTTGACCGATTGAACCAGTGCCTAAGATTGAAATTGTAGAATTGAAAATTTCCGGTTCTTTTTTTATTGGAATCCATTGTTTGTTTTTCATGGATTCAAGATAATAAGCAGTGTTTCGGTTAAAGAAAAGAATTTTTGAAAAAACATCTTCCGCGATGGAAATTGAAAAGATGTCTCTTGCATTGCTGACCATGATACCTTTATTCTTAAAACTGTCAACATCAATATTATCATATCCAGCCATTAAAAGTTGAATCCATTTAAGTTTATAAAATTTGTCAATATCCAACTTGGCTAATTGAGAATTCATGATAACCATTGCTTCTACATCAAGGTTATTGTCCAAATCTTCAACAAACTCTATATTTGAAAAAGCACTTACTAATTTGGGGTAATTATTTTTTCCCATCATTTTTTTATCTACGTATATTTTCATTTTTAATCACCTCGTATAAATTATATCATAAAAATAAAAAATGTATGGAAAGCAATGTTTATCCATACATTTTCTTAATTATAAAACTAACAAATCGTTTTGGTAATAATCGTTTCAAAAATACGAATAACTTGTACTTAAAGCCTACTGTTTTAGCCACAGGAAGCCTTTTTTTGTTTGCTAGATTAAATATTGCTTTGGCAAGAATATAGGTAGGCATTCCTTGTTCTTCGTCTTTTGCCATTCGTGCAATCGATTTTTTAATTCGATCTTTATAAATATCGTCTTCGAGGACTATTGGCATTTCTCGATTCTTGGTAAAATCGGTTTTCACATCTCCTGGTTGAAGGTTTGAGACTTGAATATTAAATGGTGCAAGTTCTATTCTAAGACCCTCCGAGAATGAATTTATTGCAGCTTTTGTCATAGAGTAGAATGTTTGAAAAGGAATGGTGATTTCTCCAGCAACTGATCCAATATTGATGATTTTTGCGTTATTACTTTTTCTTAATAGTGGTAGCAGATTCTTTGTCAACAAAAAGTGACCAAAGACATTTACGTCAAATATTTTTTTTGCTTCTTTAAGCGTGCTATATTCTAGAGCTCCTGAGACACCCATTCCTGCACAATTCACAAGAACATCTATGGAATCAATCATTTGAACTAATTTATCTTTTAGAGCTTCTACCTCATCTTCTTTTGTTATGTCGCAAAGCAGATACTTAAAATTATACTTATCAGTGGGGTAATTTCTGGAAATGCCAATGACGTTGTAGCCTTTATCATAAAACAGATGAGCTGTAGCCAAGCCGATTCCGCTTGAAGCTCCACTGATGACAACAGTCTTACTCATGTCTATGTTCAAGCAAAGCCATCAAAGATTCATCGTCTTCCGGTAAATTATTCAAGACTTCACCAATGATTTCGATTGCTTCATCCATTAATTCTCTGGTATGAGTTGAAGTATAGGAAGTTCTTATCAAACACTCTCCCTCTGGTGTAGCTGGAGGAAGTACTGGATTAACGTAGACGCCTTTTTCATAGAGCAATTTACATGCAATTATCGTTCTGAGCATAGAATATGTATAGATTGGAATTATTGGGGCTATTGAATTTTCAATGATGTTCAAACCCTTTGCTTTTAGACCTTCTCTAACATATTTTGCAATGTCCAATAACGCTTTTGGTCGCTCTGGTTCTTGTTTCAATATTCTTAAAGCTTCGAGTGCTGTTGCCGCATTTGCAGGAGTTATAGCGGCACAGAAAATGAATGGTCTAGATTTATGTTTAACATATTCTACGACCTTTTTATCGGCTACCATATAACCGCCTAGGCTAGCCAGTGATTTCGAAAAAGTTCCCATTATAATATCCACGTCTTTTTCTAAACCGAAATATTCTGCAGTTCCTCTACCATGAGCACCTAATACACCGAGACCATGAGCGTCATCAATCATGACTCTAGCTCCGTATTTTTTTGCTAACCTGACAATATCCGGAAGTTTACAGATATCCCCGCTCATTGAAAAAACGCCGTCAGTGACGATTAATTTACCTTTGTTTGGATCAGCTTTAGCTAGTTTGACTTCCAAATCTTCCATATCATTATGATGATATCTAATCATTTCTGCATAAGAAAGTCTAATACCATCATAAATGGAAGCGTGATTTTCTCTATCGCTGAAAACTAAATCATTTCTTCCGGCAATAGCAGAAAGAATGCCCAAATTTGATTGAAAACCGGTTGAGAAGGTTACACAAGCTTCTTTGTTCAAGAACGAAGCCAACTCTTCCTCCAATTCCAAGTGAGTTGTCAAAGTGCCATTTAAGAATCTTGATCCGGAAACTCCAGAGCCAAATTCAGTCAAAGCCTTGACCCCGGCAGCGATAACTCTCTTGTCTCCAGTAAGACCAAGGTAATTGTTGGAACCAATCATGATTCTTCTCTTACCTTCCATCATTACTTCTATATCTTGCTTAGTTTCCAAAGCATGAAAATAAGGATATATTCCTAATTTCTTATATTCCTCAGCTAATGTAAACTCATCGCATTTATTAAATAAATCCATAAATTTTACCTCCATAAAAAATATATGGTAATTTGCTTAACCTAAGCAATTATACCATATAAGATTTATTTTGTATATTTATTTTGAAAACTTTACTCGGTCCTTAAAGCAACCACAGGGTCCTTCTTTGAGGCCATTCTGGCAGGGATATATCCAGCAATATAAGCTAATATTATGCTAATCAATAGTAAGGTGCTAATATGCCACGTGGATAGTTTTGCTACATTAGGCATATTCGTCAAATTCTCGATTATGATGTTGATTGGAATTATTAAAAGAATGCTGACGACAACACCAACCAATCCTGCCGCAAAACCAATTATTAAGTTTTCGGAATTAAATACTCGTGAGATATCTTTCTTTCTCGCTCCCAATGCTCTTAAAACGCCAATTTCTTTAGTTCTTTCCAAGACAGAGATATAAGTAATGATTGAAATCATAATTGATGAAACTACTAATGAAATGGCAGCAAAAGCTATCAATACAATGGAAATGGTGTCTATTACGCCACCAACCATTGAAGTAATTGTTGCCGCTTGATCAACGTACTCAACTTTTTCAGCATCTGTTTTACCTTCGTTATATTTATCCAAGTATTCCTTAACCAAATCTTTATTTTCAAAATTGCTTGGATATAAAGAGATTGTATCTATTCCACCAACTTCATCAGGATAATTGGTATATAGATAGTCTGCTAGTTCTGAAGTGTAGCCTAGACCGTTGTATAATAAAGCGACGTTAGATCCTTCTTTAGCCCTGATAATGCCTGCAATTGTAACATCCATTGCTTCTGAGATATCTGAAGTTTGCATATTGTATTCACCCATGTAAAGTTTAAACTCTGTACCAATGATATCTTCAAAAGCAAAGGTCGTTTCTGTGTTAGGGTCAAAACCAAGAATTTGGAGAGTCGATTTATAGATGCGATTATATTCGTCAACCACTAAATATACTTCAAAGTTCTTTTGTTCAAAATCCTGGGTTACTGGATTGCCGTAAATAACTTCATAATTGTTGTTGAAAACTTCACCTTCAGGCAGTAAAGTGAAGAAAGGAAAGCCAAAACCAAAGATATCGCCAGGATTTGTATCTTCATTTTCAACAATAGTCTCGGAATGGATTGGGAAATATACGTCGCCAATCTGCGGAACTTCCATATATTTCAATAAAGCCATGTTAACTTTTCTTTGATATTTAACACCACTGAGCGTTTCAACCCCATCACCATTTACATAAGCATCGACATATTGTAAATAATCATCAGTTATATCGTTTGGGATCAAAAAACTCTGAAATGTATTTTCATCATACATTGTTGCGTAATTCTGTTCAGGATACATCAACAAATCCGTTTCAGTTGCCTGTCTCATTTTTTCAAAATCTAATCTTGATTCAGTTATAGTAATTGGATAACCGGATAAAGTTTCTCTTTCGAATTTATCAATCTCCTGATCCAAGCCATTCGATAGTGAAAGAATTAAAGCTATACCGATTATACCAATACTTCCTGCAAAAGCAGTAAGAAATGTTCTACCTAATTTTGTTCTGATGTTGTTCAAGGAAGAAATTAAAGCCATTTTGAAAGACATAGCGGTCTTTTTAAGGTCTAGCTTTGCATCATTCTTGACATTTTCGGCCAAAGGATTGGAATCATCAATAATTTTTCCATCTTTGAGTTTGACAACTCTTGTTGCGTACTTATAAGCCATTTCAGAGTCATGGGTGACCATTATTACCAACTTATCCTTGGCTATATCTTTGATTAGGTCTAAAATTTGAATCGAGGTTTCGGAATCCAATGAACCAGTTGGTTCATCGGCAAGTATTACGTCGGGATTATTTGCCAACGCCCTGGCAATTGCAACTCTTTGACTTTGTCCGCCTGACAATTGAGTAGGCCTTTTATGAATATGGTCGCTTAAACCTACTCTGCCCAACACCTCTAAGGCTCTTTTTTTTGCTTCAGACTGAGAAACACCAGATAGAGACAAACCCATTTCGACATTTTGCAAAACACTCAAGTGGGAAATCAAATTATGAGATTGAAAAATGAATCCGATTGAATTATTACGATACATATCCCACTCGTAATCAGTAAAATTATGGGTTGATTTGTCGTTGATAATCAAATCACCCTTATCAGCATGATCCAACCCGCCTATAACATTTAGCATCGTCGTTTTACCACATCCGGAAGGACCTAGCACGGTTACAAATTCCGCTTTTCTAAATTCAATTGATACATTATCGAGAGCATCTTGGGAAAATTCCCCGATTACATATGTTTTTGAAATATTTTTAAGTTTAAGCATTTTTATTCCTCCTATAGCCATACTCCAAGAAATTCAGATATTCTTCAAGTGACTGTTTTGAATTTTGAAAATCTATTTTTTTTGAAACGGTGTTATAAATATTAGTTTTAAGAATTGAAAAAGCGGTATCAATCGTTTGTTTTATTTTTCGCTCCGAAGAAAAGTTGAATTGCTTTAGGTCAAGTAAACGAAACACAGCGTCGCAATCAACTAAATTAGGAAGTTGTTGCTTTTTGTTTTTGATTTCTTCATCAAGGTGTGTTCGAAAATAAATAATGATATTAAAGATCAATTTTTGGTTCGTTTCATTTTGGTAAAGTTCAAAAATGGATATATGTAGTTCAATTATAAGTTGTTTTAAGTCACCGGCTTTATCAAAGGCAGCATCCTCCATAATTCTTTTTACGTTCTATCTGAATGTTGCCAAAAGGTATATTAGTAAATCATATTTATCCTCGAAATATGTGTAAAAACTACCTCTAGAAATTTCTGTTTTTTTTATAATTTTATTGATTGAAACTTCGGAAAATGGATTATCAGAAAATTCTTTTACTGAATTATCAATTATTTTTTTCCTTTTCTCCTCCAGAAGATTGTAAAAGGTATCAAATGGCGTATCAATCACTGCATACCATTTTATATGGCAGGTTGTCATATGTCAAATAATTAGAGTTGACTTCACAAAAAAATCATAAAAAAAAGATGTTGATTAAACAACATCCCATCTATCTAAAGTTTTAATATTTTCTCTAATTCAAGTGAACAATATTTTTTATCCGAATCCTTTTCGATGTGATTTATGACTTCTTTGGCTTTCTTTAGCATTAAATCTCGGTGGTTGAAATCCTTCAATAAATGATAGGCTCTAACATTTGCTTCATAAGCAAAGAAAAGATCAAAATCCTGAAGATTAAGTTTAAGCGTGTCATCAAGTACCCTTTTCGCATAATAAAGGCAAGCCTCAAGAAGATTAGCCTCCGCAAAAACACGCGACACTTGCCAATTGCTCCTAATAAAATTAACATGGTTACCAACTAAAGACCAGTAATATTTCGACTTAAAGGTCAAATCAATCATTTTTAACGTTTCTTCAACCGTTCTGTTTTCTTTTTCAATGTAATCCCAAGTTTGATTGAATGCCTGTTTAGCTAAACTTCTAACTTCATCACTCATCATAATTTATTTCTTTGCCGCCTCTCTGAAAATCTCTAAACCTTTATCTGTTAATTCATGTTTTACCATTTCTTTCAAGACTTTATATGGGATTGTCGCTATGTCAGCTCCAGCTTTGAGTGATTGGTTTACGTGTTCTAGGTTCCTTATGGAAGCTGCAATTATTTGGGTCTTGAAATTATAGGTCTTGAACATATCTTTAATTTCCTTGAGCAGTATATATCCTGCATCGTTGGTCTGTAAAAGATCGTCCAATCTACCCATGAAAGGAGAGACATAAGTTGCTCCTGCAGTAGCTGCCATTAAAGCTTGTGAAGCTGTAAAAACTAATGTAACGTTTGTTTTGATCTTTAAAGCAGTTAAAAGTTTGACGGCTTTAACGCCTTCAATTGTCATCGGAATTTTTATGACGATGTTTTTGTGCATTCTCGAGTACAATTTGGCTTCTTCAACCATCGACTCTGCGTCAGCTTCAGCCACTTCAGCACTTATTGGTCCATCTACCAAATTAACAATTTTTCTTATTGCATCTTCAAGAGAAATTCCTGATTTTGCAATCAGAGAAGGGTTGGTAGTAACACCAGAAATTATCCCCCAACTAGAAACTTCTTCAATTTCACTAATAATCGCTGTATCTGCAAATATTTTCATTAAATCCCTCCTATTTATTGTAAAAGAGTCTGCACTCTATCCAGTAAAGATTTCCTCAGTTCGTCAGATTCTTTTAAAATCGCCTTTGTAGTTTCTTTAAATTCAGATTTTAAAGTGTCGTCACTTATCCCTGGCAAATTGATTAAAACATTCATAAGCGCGCCATTAATGGCCGAGTAAAGCATCAATACGCTGACACCTTGATCGGAAATAGTGTTCTTATTGGAATATTCTATCATACTTTCAACTTTTCTTAAAGTTTCCAAAGCTAAAATCGCAACTTTTAATGGAACTTTTATACAACCGAGGGTGGCTTTATCAATTTCTCGATTTCTTATCGCCATATCACTGTCATTATCTTTTGGTAATTGAAATGCGGTCATCAGCTTATTAAAAGCTTCTGTATCTAAATCTATAAGTTCAGTGAATGCAGAAATGTTATTCTCAAAATAACTTAGAGTTGCTTTATATTGATTTTGAATATCTTCAGATAAAGCTTTAAATTTCTTTTTACCGATTGTCAGATTTCCAACCATAGTAAATAAACTACAACCATTAGCTCCAGCCATTGCACTTACACTCCCTCCACCGGGAGCCGGCGATGAAGATGCAAGCTCGGACAAAAATTCTTTAACTGTCATATCTACTAATTTCATATTATAACCTCTTAACAATATTTCTATTCTCGACCACCAGTATTCCATTCTTAAATACGGATCTAGTGTGATTAATACCATAATGATAGAAAAAATAATCTAAGTTCTTGCAATTTAATAAAGTGATGTCAGCAATTTTCCCTTTTTCTAAACTGCCTACTTTCGTATGGATATCTAACCCAAAAGCTGGGTTTATCGTGGCGGCGGTAAGTATCTCGTTTGGTAGCATTTTCAATTTATTTGCTGCTATCTGTAGAGTCAACTGAAAATTTTCAGAAGGAGTCGAACCTGGATTATAGTCGCTAGAAACACTTACAGCTGCACCTGTATCAATAAGCTTTCTTGCAGGAGCATATTCCTTGTTCAAGAAAAATGATGTTGAAGGCAATAGATTGGCAATAGTATCCGTTTTAGCCACTTTTAGAATATCCTCATCAGTAATTGCCATAAGATGGTCAATTGTTTTTGCGCTGTTTTTCAAAGCTACTTCGGTACCGCCGATAGACTTGATTTCATCCGTATGTACCCTCAACCTAAAGCCCAATTCTCTAGCTTTTTCAAGAATTTCCCTTGTTTCTTCTGCGGTAAATACTCCCACTTCACAGAATACATCCACAAAATCCGCAAGTTTCTTTTCTTTGATTACCAACAAGTCTTTTTTGATTTGAGTAATGAACCCTTGACGATTACCTAAATATTCGTTAGGTAAAGCATGTGCACCTAAATATGTAACATGAATATCTATTGGATGATTCATATTTAATTTTTTTAAGACTTCCAAACTCTTAACTTCAGTTTCTAAATCGAGTCCATAACCTGATTTAGCTTCAATGGTTGTAACACCAAATAATAACATTTCATCAAGTGATCTTTTTGCTTGACTATAAAGTTCCTCAAAACTTGCATTTTTGGTTTCAGTTACAGTACTTAAAATCCCACCGCCACTCTTTAAAATCTCCAAGTAATCTTCTCCACCAATTTTCCTTGAAAATTCATGCTCTCTAGAACCACCAAAAACTAAATGAGTGTGACTATCAATTAATCCCGGAATGGCAATTGTTCCTTCTGCATTGTATAAATAAGGATTGTTACATTTAAGCTTATCCCAATTTTTAGTTCCTATATCTTTGATGATTCCATCTTCAATATAAATGTAAGCATCTTCCAAGCAAGAAACAGAACGCATTTTATCGCCCTTTACGGGTGGGGTATTGTTGTTGGTATAGAGATATTTGATATCGTATATCAAGACTTTTTCCATTTTAAATAGACCTTAAAGAAAATAATCGATAATTTTATCTTTTGAAAAATCTCTTAGTTTTAAGTATTTCTCACTCATTCTAACGACTTCATCCAAACTGATTTCCTTCGGCATTTCCAAGTTGTCTACGGCATAATAATACTCCAATGATTTAACTAAAGCTTCCTTAGGTATCAAACCCACAATCTCTGCACTAGGAACATCCATGTGATATCTCTTGGCTTCCATTTTAACGGTCTCGAAAATTCTGTAGATAGGATTTTTCTTAAAATTTAAAATGTTCATTGTGACCTGAGTATGGCCTCTATTCTCTAAAAAAACCGGTCCTGCTTGCACGTATTGGAATCCACCGCTTGATTGTCTTATTGCTTTTGCAAAATTGCCAGTTTTTTTCTCATCAATGGTCAAAACATCAATATTATATGCGATTAAAAAATCTCTAGCTCCGACACCTATAACGCCAAAAGTAGGATGAATCTCAGGCTTGCCGTAATCAGGCATCCATTCAGGAAGTTTTATTTTTTCCTTCATTCCTTCGAATTCGCCTTTACGAATATTCGGTAAGGCGATACGCTTTTCTTCTCTTGCTGCTTCAGCATAGAGAAAACAGGGAATATCAAATTTTTCCGAAATTCTTTGTGCCGTAATATTTGCATAATCCACACATTCTTTCATGGTAATATCATTTACAGGTATGAAAGGAATCACATCAACGGCTCCCATTCTAGCGTGTTCGCCACTATGATAATTCAAATCAACTTCTTTTAGAACCACTTCAACCAAATCCATGATTGCATCAATCATCTTGTCGGCATCTCCAATTAAGGTAACAACAGTTCTGTTATAATCTTTATCTGCCTCATAATTTATTAATTTTACTTGTTCTCTGTTTCTTAAGACCGAAACAATTCTTTCAATCTTTTCCTTATCTCTTCCTTCAGAAAAGTTTGGAACGCATTCAACTATTTTCACGTTTATTTACCACCCTTTACGTAATTTCTCTTCACTAACCCATTAATTTTATTCTCATTAGTCAAATTTGGAAGGGTAACATAGGAATTGTTATCCATTCTATTAAATTCCTTGACGGTACTGATTGAGTTTTCCTGTCTTGCCCAAGCCCTTCTTGAAACACCTGCCATAACATCAAAAAGCATTGCCGTTCTAAGTATTTCATCCACTTTTTCACTTCCATCCAAAAGCATGCCAAATCCACCGTTAATTACTTTGCCAATGCCCACGCCACCGCCATTGTGTAAAGCGACTAATGACATACCTCTGGCAGCGTTTCCCAATGCCACATGAGTTGCCATCTCCGCCATGATGTTAGAACCATCTTTAATGTTTGAAGTTTCACGAAAAGGTGAATCGGTACCACCGGTATCATGGTGATCCCGGCCAAGCATTATCGGCCCTACCTTTTTATTTCTTACCATTTCATTAAATTTCAAAGCTATCTTTAGTCTGCCATAGGCATCTTGATAGAGAATCCGTGCCTTTGTGCCAACAACCAATTTATTCTTTTTAGCATCTTTTATCCAATTATAATTATCTAAGTCCTGAAATCTTCTGTCCTTGTCAATGCATTCCATAGCGGCTTTATCAGTCGCTTCTAAATCCTCTTCCAATCCGCTAAGGCAAACCCATCTAAAAGGTCCATAACCGTAGTCAAACAAAACCGGCCCCATAATGTCTTCAACATATGATGGCCAAATGAATCCGTCAAGATCATTGACACCATTCTTACAAATTTCTGTTATGCCACTATCATAAATTGCTTTTAGAAACGAATTGCCGTAATCAAAAAAGTAGGTTCCTTTAGAAATGATTTTTTTGATTATTTCGTAGTGTTGTTTAAGTGACATTTTAACTAACTTAATAAATTTTTGTTTATCGTTTTTGAGCAGTTCAGTTCTTTGAAAGAAATTTATGCCCACAGGACAATACCCACCATCGTAAACCGCGTGACAACTGGTTTGGTCACTCAATAAATCTATATGGATATCATTGAGATAAGCATACTCTAATAAATCCACTATATTTCCATGATAGGCAATTGCTCTTGGCGTCTTGTTGTTCAGGTGTTCTTTGGCTAAAACAAATACTTTTTCAAGATTATCACTTACATCATTGATCCACCCTTGATTGACTCTTGTTTCAATTCTGGAATAATCAACTTCCGCGATTATTCCAACTGCTCCAGCGATATATGCAGCTTTTCCTTGTGCGCCACTCATGCCACCAAGCCCACTGGATACGAACATTTTTCCTGCTAAGTTTTTATTTTCCGGGATTCCCAATTTCATTCTTCCAGCATTTAATAAAGTTGAGTAGGTACCATGAACAATTCCCTGTGGTCCTATATACATCCAACCACCTGCTGTCATCTGTCCATAATTCGCAACGCCCAATGAAACTGCACGATTGAAATCTTCAAGATTATCGAATTCACCTATCATCAAACCGTTGGTGATTATAACCCGAGGTGATTTCTTATCGGAAGCAAACAGACCTAATGGATGTCCGGACATTATCACAAGCGTTTGTTCTTCATTCATTATTTCTAGATATTTTTTTACCAAATGGTATTGCATCCAATTTTGAAAGACGCTACCAGTTTCCCCATATGTAACAAGTTCATAAGGATAAAGCGCTATATCAAAACTTAAATTATTGTCAATCATGACTTGAAAAGCTTTACCAGGTAAACAGTTTCCTTGATACTGTTCAATTGGTTTAGCTACAATATTTCCGTCAGGACGAAAACGATAGCCATAAATTTTACCTCTTGTGAGCAGCTCCTCCAAAAATTCTTCCGCCAGTTGATCATGCCATTTCTCTGGGATATATCGAAGTGCATTTTTTAATGCCAAGGCAGTTTCTTCCTCACTTAAAGAAAAATCCCTTTTTGGAGCTCTTCTAATCCCTGATTGGAAAGATTTATTCTCTGGCAAATCTTTAAATATTTTATCTAAACTAATTTCCATAATTTATTTTCCTCCACTAATCATGATTCTGAATTGATCTGACTTTACTATTTCTATAGCTTTATGGATTTTTTCATACATAATTACATCATCATCAATAAAAGGTATATGCGTTCTAAACATTTCATAAATCTTTCTTGTTTTTGAACTCAATAATTGGTGACCTTTGAAATCTACAGCTTGTATTGCGGTGAAAAGTTCCATAGCCAATACGTTAGTGGTGTTTTCAATGACTTCAAGAGCTTTTCTTGCTGCAATGGTTCCCATGGAAACATGATCTTCCTGATTGGCTGATGATGGAATTGAATCAACACTAGCAGGATGGCATAGCACTTTATTTTCACTAACAAGTGAAGCTGCGCTATATTGAACAATCATAAACCCGGAATTGATTCCAGGTTTCTTAACTAAAAACGGAGGTAGTCCGTTACTTAGTGCTGCGTTGACCAATCTCTCCAAGCGTCTCTCGGATATGTTTGCGAGTTCACTTATTGCTATCGCCAAAAAATCCATTGCTAAAGCCAATGGTTGCCCGTGAAAGTTACCCGCACTTATGACTTGGTTTTCAGCCGCGAAAACCAAAGGGTTATCGGTTACTGCATTCATCTCTTTTACCAAAATGTTTTCACAATAATTGATTGCGTCCAAGCTAGCTCCTATTACTTGCGGCGAACATCTTAAAGAATAAGCATCTTGAACCCTGAGTTCCGATTGTTTGGTCATCAATCTGGAATCAGCCAATATATCAAGCATTTTCCGTGAAACTTCTATCTGTCCATCCTGGTTTCTCAACTCATGAATCTTGTGGTCAAAAACATCGATTATACCATTCAAAGCCTGCATGGTCATTGCTAGATTATATTGTGATAAATCTATTAAATTCTTACTTTCCATAATTGTCAAAGCAGCAACTGAGGTCATTGCTTGTGTACCGTTAATTAAAGAAAGACCTTCTTTAGCTTCCAAAGAACTAATTTTTTCGATTTTGGCGCGTTTTAAGCCTTCACACGCAGGTAATCTCACCCCTTGATAAAAAACTTCACCAAGGCCAATTATTGGCAATGCCATATGACTCAAAGGCGCTAGATCACCACTGGCACCTAAACTGCCTTTGGAAAACACCACAGGTGTGACACGTTTATTCAAAAACTCAACCATTTTTTCTATAACTTCTAATCTGATGCCACTATAGCCTTTGATTAAAGCATTGACTCTAAGCAGCAACATACCTCTGACAATTTTTTCCGAAAAAACTTCGCCCACTCCACAGGCATGGCTTTTAATCAAATTTTCTTGAAGTTTGGCCAGATCGCACTTATCAATAGAGACGTCGGATAATTTCCCGAACCCGGTGTTTATACCATAAACAGCTTTTTCTGACTTTATTACTTGTTCAACGTATTCTCTGGCTTTTTCTACATTTTTTTTCGAAGAATCATCTATCTTAACTTCCTCATATTCAAGGACAATCTTTCTAAAGTACACCAAATCTAGATTTGAACCATTAATAAGAATCATAAATACATTTTAATCAAAGTTGAAACTTTGATTAATCCCCTTTCGTCTTTAGTAAGCATCTATTAATATTATAAAAGTTTAGGCTCATAATGTAAAGCGTTTTCATAGGATGAAAAAAAAGAAAAGCGACGAAAAGTCGCTTATTTTTATCTGGTGCGCCATCACGGACTCGAACCGGGGACCCAATGATTAAGAGTCATTTGCTCTACCAACTGAGCTAATGGCGCATGTAATAATATAATAAACCAAAACAGTCGTTTTGTAAACAAAAAAGTGCTAGAGATTAAAGAAATTTCTCCAAATTGTCATAACTGAGAAACTGAATGTTTCTGAATTTTTCTTCTGGTTTTTGAATTACGGTGTCGGATTCATTGAGATAACGAATAACTTTCTTGATTCCAGGGTAAAGCAAAACAATTTTAGTTATTTCAAAACTACTGTCGCTATATTGATCGAAGGCAGCGGAATCATTTA
The DNA here is from genome assembly GCA_029559915.1 of Bacillota bacterium. Lineage (GTDB taxonomy): Bacteria > Bacillota_I > Bacilli_A > Izemoplasmatales > Hujiaoplasmataceae > UBA2289. The sequence continues at coordinate 11,509 of JAKPZU010000013.1, read as the reverse complement.
TGAAAACCGGTTTAGTCTTCCTGGACCAGCCCTTGGGATTGTCATTTATCGCCCACTTAAACGTATTTGTAATAATAAATTCATAATCCAAATGAGCCATGATGACTTTAACTATGGTTTTTTTAGACTCTTCAATTATCTCAAGCTGATACAAGCTATCTCGATTAAAGAGATTGATTTTTGCGTTTGGAAAAATCTTCTGATAGGATTCTTTAATCCTCTTCAGGTCTTTGACATATTTCATTTTAAGCCAAACAAAGCTTATAGCTATAAGCAAAAAAATAGAAGCAATGATTATCAACATGATATCCCAAAAATCAAACATAATACTAACCCCACATCTCTTAATATAATAACTGTATAATAATTTCAAGTCAAGATAAAACCTTAAAAACAAAAGCTGCCAAGTAAACTTGACAGCTTTTTTCAGACACTATTTTTTGTTATTCAGCCATTTTAGCAAATAAATCTGCTAATACGTCATAATAGCTTTGTGAACGAACTGTTACGCCAGCCAATGCATCAACTGCAGTTGTTCCATCCAAAGTACCGCCACGGTCATTTAAAGCTGCTAAATCTTCGTTCCAACCATTTTCTTCAACCCATTCAGTGATCAAAGCAACTTGTTGAAACCATTCCAATTTATCGTTTTCTTCTAACCATGTTTCGTATTCTTCGATTGTTGGAGTATCATCTGTTGCTGCATATCCAGACCAATGCATCTTGTATTCCAAACCTAATTCTTGTTTAGTTTTTGTATTCCAAGCAAATGTTCCAGCTGCTGTATCAGGAGTTCCTTGAAGAACGTCAATTAACAATTCTGAGAAGTTACCTTCAGCATCGACTGTCATAGTTGCGATGTATAAGTCATCTTGTGAAGTGTAGATTGCTTGCATTTTTCCATCTTTTGCCAATTGAACAGCTTCAGCTGCTAAATCAGTGTAACCACCGTCTTTAATTGTTACGCCAGCTACATTGTCGATTACAGATGTTTCTGCATTTGCAGTAACTGAATCAAAACCATTTGCTAACCAATATGCTTCGATTAAAGCGGCTTGTTGGTGCCATTCGTTTTTACTGTTAGCAGTTAACCATGTTTGATACTCTTCGATTGTTGGAGTATCATCTGTTGCTGCATATCCAGACCAATGCATCTTATATTCGAAACCTAATTCTTTTTTGCTAGAAGCATTGAAATTGAAAGAATAAACTTGTGTTGTTTCATTTAGAGTTCTCTTTCCTTGGATACAATCAATGAAGTAACCTGTAATCTCATCGTTTTCAATTGTGACTGTCACTGTAGTGACCATTGGTGCATTTGATTGAACCCCAACTACATAAGCAGTGAATTCTCCGTCTGCTGCGAATTCTCTTGGCTCTTCGGTAGTTGGTGCTACAGTTGTTGGTGCTGCAGTTGTTGGTGCTGCAGTTGTTGTGTTGCCGTTACATCCAGTTACGACTGCTAGAGCAACTAATGCAACAAATAAAACAAATAATTTTTTCATTTTAAATCTCCTCCATTTCATTTCATCGTACAAGATGATTATATAACAATTCAAAAAATAAAACAACCTTTATTTGTATAGTGTAAGCGATTTTTTAACTTTTTCGAACATTAAAATCTATGCTTTGAAATTCAAAATAAATTAATTAGCGAATTAAGGTTTTTATCGCTGAAAATAGGGAAATTAAAATATGAAAAAAAATTAAAAAACAGCACCCAAAACTGGGTGCTGAAATTCTTGATTTTTATTTGTTTTCTTGTTCCTTTTTGTTCTTAAAGTAATTATCAAGATATTCTTGAATCACAGGAATTTGCTCTTTCTTGATTGGTTTGCAATCGGCCGGTTTATTTTCTTTGGCAATCAAGGCATGTGCCATTTCTCTACAGCCTGGATGGCCGCAGGCACCGCAGTTGTATCTTGGCAGAAGTTCGACCAAATCATCAAGTGCAGGGTCTTCTTCAACATGGAATTTTTTGGAAACGAAGTTGATTAAAATTCCCAAGAAAAATCCTAATACTGACAGCACTATCGCCGGGACAATAATTTCTAGCATTAGATGATTCCCCCAAATCTAGAGAAAATAATTGCCAATATTGCCGCTACAACCAATGCAATTGGTGCGCCTTGAAAAGCTTTAGGCACTGGTGAAAACTCCAATTTTTCTCTGATCATCGAGAAAATGTAAATTACAAACAAGAAACCTAGGCCGATAAATGTTGTGTAGACTACCATTTCCAGAAAATTGTGTTCTTTGGAAATATTGAGAATTGCTACCCCTAATACGCCGCAATTAGTTGTAATTAACGGTAGGTAAATTCCTAGCGCTTTATAAAGCGCTGGTGAAACTTTTTTCAAGAAGATTTCAACCATTTGCACCAAAGATGCAATAACCAGAATGAAAACGATAGTTCTCATATAGGTTATGTCGAAAGGTTCAAGAACATACTTATAAAGTAACCAAGTTACTGAACTTGATATCAACATAACAAACAAAACTGCCATACCCATGCCTAAAGCGTTGCTTCTTTTGGTTGATACTCCAATAAAAGGACAAATACCTAAAAATTGTGAAAGAATAATGTTTTCCAAAATAAATGCTGAGAAAGCAAGAATTAATAAATTATCCATTATTTTTCACTTCCTTTGCCAATTTATTTTTGTGATTGTTAGCAATAGCCGTAATGGCAGCCAAAATCAAGCCGAAAGTCAAGAACGCCCCAACAGGTTGAACAAACATCGCTATCGGTTCTATTTTCAAGAAATCGAAAACGAATTTAAGGTTAAGTTGTAAATCTCCCCAAATTGTCAAAGTACCCTTTCCTAAAAATTCTCTAAAGATACTGATTGACATTATTGCCAAGCCATAACCCAAAGCCATACCTGCCCCATCAATCAATGACGCTACAGGTTTGTTGTCAGAAGCAAACGCTTCCGCACGACCGAGGATGATGCAGTTAACAACAATCAACGGAATGAATACACCTAGTGAAAAGTAAAGAGCTGGTATAAAGGCATGCATAACCATTTCAACTATTGTGACCAAAGTAGCGATAACAACAATATAAACAGGTATTCTTACCGGTTTTACCATTTCTGCCAATTTCTTGTTGTTCATGATTAGTGAAATTAAAAGATTAGATAATACTAATACGAAAAATACACCCAGAGTCATTCCCAAAGCATTTTCGAAAGAAGTCGTAACCGCTAAAGAAGGACACATTCCCAAAAGTGAAACGAATAATGGATTTTCTTTGATGATTCCCTTAAAAAAGTTATCTTTGTTATTCATTTAATCCACCTCCCAAATCACTAGCTATTCTTTCTTTCACAAGTGTAAAGCAAGTTTTAATCGCATTTGATGTTTGGGTGACACCGCTAACGGCATCAAAACCAGATAAGTCATCAATTACGCTTACATTGAAATCATTATCGACGATATCAGCTCCGAATCCGGTAGATTCTTGTTGAGATACAACTTTGTAATCCTGCACTGTCAAATCAGAATTTACAGCGATTAGCATTTCTACTTTTGTACTGTCTGAATATCCTTGAGCTCTGACGGTATAGACTATCGCATTGATAGTCTCAGTTCCTTTTTCCTTAAAAATGAAGATTGTTCCAAAATCACCTTCGCCCGATACTTCAAAGATGTCATAATTGGCTAAAGTGTAGAATTCTTCCAATGCCGCATATTTAATGGCATCTTCGACTTCCTTGATTTTTGGAGCTGTAAAATAATTTACTACTGATAATAAAATCCCACAGACAAGGCCAATCGTTAAAAGCACTAAACCGGAGACAAGACCATTATTTTTCATATTAGTTTCCTCCTCCGTTCCAAGCTTCCAACACATTATCCATCAATGTCAATATTCTTATCATTGCGTTTGAGGTAATGGTAGCTGAAGAAACAGCATCAATATAAGTTCCATCAGCCAAGTATGCGTCTTTATAAGCATTTTCTACTGCAGGTGCTGGTGCACCGGTGTAGCCATCGTTATATTCCTCATCGTAAGTTTGGGTTGTTGTGATTTGCATTCCCACAACTCCGTCCAAAGTTTCATTGAGTTCGAAAGCTACAGTTATTGGCATGCCACCGTAACCATTGGTTCTGATGGTGATAACTCTCGTCGATGAATCATATGCTGTAATATGGGTTCTCAAATCCACAAAACTTGTTGTTGGAAAATCGTTCTTGAACAAATTCAAGTAGGTATCACTAGGCATATCGCCACTGATGATTTCAACTAAATTGTATTGACTGTCAAAATAAGCTTCCAAAACCATATTTTCCGCACCATAAGTGATGTTGGCTATAAATGGTTTAGCCACAAAAGTTGCTGGATCATAATTTCTTTCAATACTATTAATTGTATAAACAATATTTGGAATCTCAAAACTGAAATCTCTTGCGAATAATTCTCTGGCATATTTCATACCCGTTTCAAATGCTTTTGAAGAATAAGTCGATCCGGCAACGGTATCAATCTTGAAGACCACGTCATCTAAGGTCTTGTCATTTAATTGCAAGAAGAAATCTTCATCCAAAGCGCTGTAGAAACTTTGAGTTTCATTATGGCTTATGACCTTGATGTCTATTAAGGTTTTTGTTTCAATATCTATGGCGTAAGCGACTTTTACTCCATCTTCGCGTCCATGTGTTGTAATAATATAAACAACCGCTACTTCTAAATCATTTTCCAATATTTTATATGCTTCATTTAGTACGGGTTGATAAGTTTCTGTTTCCGATGATGGCAGCAAATATTCTTTTGCTAATTGTTCAACCGTAAACACTTCAACTTTTTCACCTTTGCCAGCCACTTCAATCAAGGATTCGTAATAAACCCTTAACTCTTCAGCTGCCCGGAACTCTGAGATGAATTCATTTTTTTCGGTTGTCATGTATCTAGAGAAAATTCCTCCGACAATGAAAATGACAACCAAAATCAAACTAAATGCTAAAACTGCTGCATTATTCCGTAAGAATTTTTTCATTTTATATCACCCACCCTAAGAATGGAATGTAAACGGTGTACATAGCTCCTGCTTTAACAAGGGTATAAACCGCCAATATAACTAATAATCCCGTTAAAATTCCTAAATATAAACCCCCAGGTTTTTTAAATCTCTTAGTTCTAATGACAGCTGTAAACTTGTCAATTGGCAAGGTGAAAATATTCATGAAGATAAGCGATGTTCCCACACCTTCTGGAAGCGAACCGACAAAACGGAACAACACCGTGAAAACACCTAAGAACAAAGCAAAGAAAACTTTACCCAAAACATTGGTAGGAGTTGTGACCGGTTCCGTAATCATGAAAACAGCCGCAAACATCACACCACCCGATAGAATTGAATATGTAGGGAACCATAAACCGGCATCGCCTGTAACAGCACCAATAATCCAGGAAAGAACAAAGATTGTTCCGACATAAATCACTGGAGTATACCATTTGATAACTTTACGGATTACCAAATATAGTCCGCCAAAGAGAATAGCCAAGGCACTTGTTTCACCAAGAGCACCCGGAATGGTACCGATAAAGAAGTCCCAAAGACTTCCATATGGGGCTACCAGGGTGTCATAATTAATCTGACCGCTAGAAGCAAGTTTTCCAAGTGGAGTCGCTCCCGCATAAGCATCGATAACTGCTTCAGAAGCGTTGAATAAACCCCCGGCATTATTAATAACACCCATGAGAGTAAATCCAACTACTGCATATCCCAATAAAGCTGGATTGAAGACATTGTGTCCAAAACCGCCAAAGATCATCTTACCGATAATGGTGGCGATAAAGGCCGCAAATATCAAAACCCAAATTGGTGTATAAAGCGGCAATAACAATGCCAAGATCAATCCAGGAATAGCCGGGAATGATAAAGACAATTTTCGCATTACACTTTTGATTGTCCGATTTTCCTTATCAATCACAAAATAGAAGATTCCTTCCATTAATACTGATAAAAAACCACCGATTAGGATGAAAAACAATGGATACAACATTTCCAACAATCCGATATTTCCATCGATATAAACTTGAATGCCATTCTTGTACCAAGAGAATAAAATCACTGGTATAAGCGCAATCATGACATCTCTCATGATTACTTTTGTACCGTAATCTTTTTCTTCTGAAGCTCTTATGAATGGGGCTTTTCCACCAGCAAATCTAGCCATTATTTCGCTCCCTTCCTCAGCAAGTCTTTACCTTTTGCGACCGCTTCTGTTATTTCAATATGAGAAGGACAAATATATGAACATAGTCCGCACTCAACACATTTATTAGCATTTAAATCATCCAATAATTTAACGTCTTTTCTTTCAAAAGCTTTTTTGATTTCTGTTGGGGTCAAATACACCGGACAAACGTCTGCACATTTACCGCAACCCAAACATTCGGGATAAACACCTTCACTGGCTTTCTTGACAATAACCGCTCCCAAGGTATCGTTGACGATTAAATCGTCGATGAAAATAGCTCTACCGGTCATCGGTCCGCCAGCAATATAATTATACTTCAAAGGTTCAAGATTATTGACATAACCGCCGCATAATTCCACCAATTCACTCACTTTTGTACCAATTGGCACGTAGAATGATGATGGGTGATTGATACCTTCGCCATTGATTGAAATCGGTCTAGCTATTAGTGGAATATTCATTTCTACCGCATCGCAGAATGTGATGGCAGTAGCTGAGTTATTGACAATGACGCCAGCTTCAGCCGGTAAACCATTATAGGTTTTTTTTGTTACTTGCTCGACAAGGTATTTTTCCCAACCAGCCGGATAGATGTTTTTGATTGGATGTAATTCTACATGTGGATATTTCGACAAGAACGGTTGTAATGCTTCCCTGATTTGATGATTGTAAGTTTTATAAGCTATCACAACTTTTTGGGCATCTGCCGCTCTCATGAAATAAGTTGCACCTTTTAATAGTTTTTCCGGATATTTGGTTATAAAGTGAAAATCACATGTCAAATAAGGCTCACATTCGATAGCATTGATGATAACTGCGTCGATTTTAGCCTTGGTTTTATATTTGATATGTGTTGGAAAACCTGCTCCGCCTAGACCTGTGATACCTGCAAGTTCCATTTTTGTAATGAGTTGTTCTCTAGTCAAAGAATCAACATTTTCTTCCTTTTTGATAGTTTCAATCAATTGATTCTTGAAGTCATTCTCAATTTCAATCGAATCGACCATCTTACCGCTTGAGTGCCATACTTTCTTGATTGCGGTAACCTTACCGCTGATGCTAGCATGTACTCTAATGTTCATCTGTTGCTCATTTGTAGCTACTAATTGTCCTATTTTCACTTCATCGCCGACACTGACTTCTGCTTTTAAGTTGGTGGCTCTTTGAAGCAAAGGCATGTAAACATACTTAGGACTCAAGTAATCTTTAATCGGAATTTTCTTGCAGGCTTCTTTTCTGCCTTCAATGTGAATTCCTTTGGCTTTTTGAAAAATCATCTACTGTCCTCCGTTTTAAAATTAAACCATTGTAATTATAACATAACTATTTTTCTAAACCAATACTTTCTTTTTAAGAAAGTGATTGCCCAAAACCTAAGACCTGAGTTTTACAGTTGTAGTGCTAAGAAGAAGTAATCTAATCTAAAGTTTGATTTTTTAGACCATTAAGGTCTTTTTTTATTTTTCTTTATTTTGTATTTAATGGATTTAATATATTCATTAAATACTTCTCTACTAGATGCCGAGTAATCAAAAGCCACTCCGTATGCTTTTTGAATCTTTTGATAATCTTGTCTTATTTGATCTTTATCTTCGTCATAAACAAGACTATCTTTTTTTTCGCCATTTAATCCTTCAATTTCTTTGAAGCATAGTTCTCCGCCTATTTCATCAATTAATACGACATAATCATTTGGCATTACACATGTACAAGAATTCAATACTCGCTTAATTCTATCAACTGATACTTCTTGTTCGCCCAACTTATATTGCATTAGTCTCAAAATCAGTAATGCAGTATAACATATTAACATATGACCTTCTATATGCTTTTGAGTCCTAACATAAATCGGCCTTGTTTGTAAATCTGATTTTGTGATTTTAAATGATTCTTCAATTCGCCATAGTTGGCTATATACTTCTAATATTTTTTTATAACTATAATCTAATTCTGATGTGATAATACAAAAATATCCATCAAATCTTTCTTCATCTTCAATTCGATTATAATTAATTTGATGAATCGCTTCATCACTTACTTCTCCTGTTGATTTTATAATATTAGTTGTTGTTACATATTCTTTTGCACTATGATTGATACTATATACATTGTTTTGTAAATTCTTATTTGCTCTTTCAATTTTCTCTTGTCGTTTTCTTTTTGCGTATAAACTATCTTCTAAACTCCAGCATATTAATACTTTCCGTCTCTTTATCACTTTCTTATTCCGATTTATACTAACCTCATATTCCTCTTCAAATAGTTTGTATTTAAATTCTTCGTTGCCAAGATATCCTGTTGCTTCAAACATAATATCATGATACCTTTTCCCTTTTGGTCCTCTTAGTATTTGCGAGACTACATATCCATCATTTTGATTAACTATGTAATCAATATTTCCCCTTGTGTTTAGCCCTTTATCCGCTACGACAATCAATCTTCCTAATCCATAGTTTTCTTTGATGTCTTTCATAGCTGGCTGTAATGTTTTTGAATCCGATGTGTTCCCTGGAAATGTACTCATCGCTATCGGTATATTATTTGAATCCATAAATAATCCCAATTGGATAATCGGCGATATTCTGTGCTCTTTGGACACTCCTTTTTGTTGATACGTTCCTTTCTCTCCTCCAAAATCTGTCTCAAAATAATAGTTTGTTACATCATAAAATGCGTATGTACTATCTCTTCCTATTATCTCTTTTACTTTATCGCTTATTCTTCTTTGTAGTTTTACTGATATATCACTGTATTTATCTAATGCTCGATATACATCAGCTAAACTAAAATCATATTCTTTATTATAAAATTGCCTTATCTCTTGTATTGTTCCTCTTTTTGAATCTGGTCTTAATATTCTTTTCAATGTCAAAAATTCAAAGATTTCATTTAAACTATACTCACCTTTGAATTCTACACTTTCTAAATATTCTCTTATCCCCAGCTCTTCATAGATACTTTCTAAAAATCGATAACCATAGTTATACTTTCGATTGTATATTGAATTGTTCTTTTGTTTTACCGGTATTGTGATTACAATGTTCTTTTCCTTTGTTCTTCGCTTTTGTTCTTCATCAAATCTCTCTACTGTCTTTAAGAATCCTTTTCGATCTTCTTGATCTTCTAAATATCCAAACGATTTAATTGTCACTTGTCTTGGCGTTTGTTTTGGACCCGGTCTATATGATTTAACTACCCTTATTTGCGTCTTATATGTTCCGTCTCGAAACTTGATTTTGTCTTTTCTTATCATAAACTACCTCTTTACTTATATTATAGCACTACTTAGCACTACTGTAAAGTGGTTTTTTATCTTTCTTTTCATCTTTATCTGTAAAACTATTCTTTTGCTTTTTTTCTTGGAATCTAGCCTTCTTTTTATTCTAATTTGCACTTTCTTTAATCTTAGCACTACATTTCTTTCTGTAAAACTCAGGTTATAACACCATTTTGAAAAAAAGTTGTTTAAAATACGTGTAATTATGATATAATACTCTAGAAGTGAGGTAGAGATTATGATTACATTATATACAAGTTCAAGTTGTTCCTCATGCCGAAAAGCAAAAAGATGGTTAGATTCATACAATATTCCTTACCGTGAAAAAAATATCATCGGCATAAAATTGACAAGAAATGATATTATGAATATGTTGAAATATTCAGAAAATGGTTTTGAAGATATAATTTCCACTAGATCTAAGATCTTCAAGGAAAGCAATATCGAACCAGAAGAAATGAAGTTTTCTGAATTGGCAAATTTTATCATTGATAATCCGACAATTCTCAAAAGACCAATTATTATCAATGATCAAATTATGCAAACAGGATATAATGAAGACGAAATACGTGCTTTCATTCCGAGAGAATTCAGAAAATTTGTAGTTTGTGATGAATGTAAGGATGATTGCGAATACAAAAATTGCATCAAACAAGCAATGCAAGAGGCTAAGAAGGAAATATGATTTTTAAAATGAAGAGAAATCTTCATTTTTTTCTTTTATTTATTTTTTCTAAAAAATATAAAAGTTTCTTGAAAACGCTTTATTCAAGCATAGTTTGTTGATAAATTGCGGATTTTATAGTAAAATACTTATGTATTCTATAATTTGGGAGGAAAAATTATAATGGCAGTAAAAGTAGCAATTAACGGGTTCGGAAGAATCGGACGTCTAGCATTCAGAGAAATGTTTGGTAAGAGCGATTTTGAAATCGTTGCAATCAATGACTTGACAGACGCAGAACAGTTGGCATATCTATTAAAGTATGACAGTTCCCAAGGCAGATACAACAAAAACGTATCTTATCAAGGTACAGACATTGTTGTTGAAGGCAAACACATTCCAGTTTTATCACAAAAAGATCCAGAATTATTACCGTGGAAAGATTTAGATGTCGATGTTGTTTTAGAATGTACAGGTTTCTTCGTTTCTGACGACGCAGCTGGCAAACATTTAAAGGCCGGAGCTAAAAAGGTTGTTATCTCTGCACCTGCTAAAGGCAATATCAAGACCATCGTTTATGGTGTTAACCATGACAGTTTGACAAAAGAAGACAAAATTATCTCTGCAGCTTCTTGTACAACCAACTGCTTAGCACCAATTGCTAAAATATTAGATGACAATTTTGGTATTGTTAAAGGCTTCATGACCACAGTTCATGCATATACAAATGACCAAGTTACTCTTGATATCCCTCATAAGAAAGGTATTCATACCAGAAGAGGTAGAGCTGCAGCAGCCAACATCGTTCCTACTTCTACCGGAGCCGCAGCAGCAGTCGGTTTAGTATTACCACAACTAAAAGGTAAACTTGATGGTATCGCCTTGCGTGTTCCAGTAATTACCGGTTCAATCGTGGATTTGGTAGTGGAATTGAAGAAAACTGTAACAGTTGAAGAGATAAATCAAGCAGTTAAAAATGCACAATCAGATACAGTTGGCTATACTGAAGATCCAATCGTATCGTCAGATACAATCGGTATCACTTACGGAACATTGTTTGATGCACAATCCACTCTTGTAATGGATGTCGATGGCCAACAAATGGTTAAAGTTTTATCATGGTATGACAATGAATATTCATTCACTGCCCAAATGATTAGAACTTTAAAGGTTTTTGCTAGCAAATAATCATTAAAAAGCATCTTCGGATGCTTTTTTCTTTATCTAATAGGAAATTGTATTTGAAAATTGTATTGCATATTATATTATCATAAAAAATATATAATAAAAGTTCAAAAGCAATTAATAAAATGGTATAATTCAGGTAATAAAATCATGAGGAAAGGAGGTAAAACCGT
>JAKPZU010000423.1 GCA_029559915.1 Bacillota bacterium | reverse complement strand
CGCTCGCTTCTTGCTAGTGCAGTGCGTGTCCGGCTCGTCAGGCTGGCGGCTGGGTGGGGGCAGCCGCCAGCCTACGCGTCCAATTCAAGTATTAAATAATGAGCGGTTGGCCGCTATGCCGCTTACAACACGTTAAAATCTTGCTTCGTGCGGCATTGCCGCGCCTCTTACGCGCAGTCGTTGAGAAACGTTTGCAAAGGTCAAATATTTTGCAGCGGGAAAATTTTCCCGCTTGCTTTGTGCATTAAACCATTCTGAAAATGTCAAGAAAACTACCTAACCCCAAATCAAATAAAAACTTACTGAGTAATTATATCACAATTACTATAAATCTGTGAGATTAAGAATCACTGGTTTTCTTATTCTCAAACAAATCCATTTGTTTCTCATCACTACTTGTCCCCACCTTGTTTTCAATACACAGATCAATAAATGTCTTTAATGTATCACCGAATTTTTTGAAATATACAGTGCATTCACCACATGGTTCATTCTTCCACTCTGCCAGGTCAAAACTAATAAGAGCATTAATCGCTTCTTTAATCCATGATTTTACTGGAACTTTTGGTTGATGCGCACCATTATCAGCGTTCAAAGACTTAAAAGAATAGTTATCATGCAATTCATCAACAATTTGATCAACAGTAATATCAATGGGTAATTTGCTATTTTTTCGCAAAGCAGAAAACCCTTTATCATCTGAAGCTCGAAGTAAGATTATATTTTCCCACATAAGATGAAGCAAATATGGTAATGGTGGCTTAGAATCATATAATTTTATTTTTTCATAACTCAAAAATAATTTATCTAAAGGAACTGGAACACCCTGTTCAAGCTTGGCATCAACATCTTTAAAATATTTAAATGTCCCATATTCTTTCCTGAAGAAGAAGTACCCTTTTGCTTGGTCATTCCGATTAAATTCAACAATAATAAAGTTCTTTGTGAATTTAATTTCCGTACCGTTCCGATCCTCGAAATATTTTTTTACAGTTCGTGAGCGGCTTTGTTCTGGCAATAAAACTATTTCATGGTCATCGAGTTTTCCTGAAGTCGTAAGCCAATTCAATAAATCGTCATCATAGCTCATTAGCTGAGCAAAATCATCTTTCCAAAGGTCTTGGTTTGCTGGAAAACTTTTTTTCACTTCTCCAACAACCCCCTTGTTACTTGGACCCTGGACACACAAATCCGGAGTTACTTCGTTATCAGGGGTTATGCGATTACTTGCAGAGGTTTTCATGCGTCTTCCTTGCGCCACCTTAATATCTTTCCTCATCTTTTTAGTATTATCGTCAAACCTAAAAAGATTCATAAATCCTATAATCGCACATATAGAATCTTTATAGTCATCAATTTGTTCTTGGAATTTCTTACTACTCATTGCTCTTCCACCTTGTAATCTTGAATTTCACCTTCAGCATAATTATCGAATATATGATTTAACAAACGCTTAACAGCTTGAAAAGATGACTTGAGTTGCGGAACAATTATAATTTTATCGGCAGAAAGCACCCAAATATCAAAGGTGCTTCCATCAAAATAGTCAAATAAAGACAAATGAACATATGGATTACCGTGCATAACTGACACTGAGGATGCCTTCATTGACCTCATCGAAGAAATAAACTTCTGATTTTCTTCCACTTCACCAAACTTATCATAGTCAAAACCTATACTCAACGGACGAATATCACGGTTCGGATTATCTCTCCGAGATCTCTTGCCAAAAAACTCCACATTTTCAAAAACAGTTTTTGCAATAGGCGTCATGAAATAATCATAAATGAGCTTGGCATATCCCGTGCTTTTAATTACGCCATTTCTCGAAATTGACGCTTCTTGCTTCGGTCCTTGAGACCTCTTGAATTTAAACGCTAAATTCTGAAACCAACCATTCTCATCAGCAACCCACTCAAATGCTTTCTCTAGAGTAAACTCTGGCCAGTTTACGGACGGCATAATTTTGTTTTTGTCAACTCTACTATATGTTGTTGTCCGAACTATAATAAAATCTTTAAACTGATTCTTATCCCTAAAATCAATTAATAAATTTTTAAGCCTTTTGTGCGTTATAAAAGTAAGGCTTACATTAGGATAGGCTTTCTTAAAATGTGGCAAGAGGCCTTTTAAAAAGAAAAACGAATTCTCAATAGATATTATTACAAAGATGTTTTTATACTGGGAGCTTTTAACTGCGTAAAATTTTCCAGTAACTTTCTTCCTTTCGTCAATGACAAGCGCATTGAATGAAAATTCAAACAGGTATATCCCCTGATTTTCTTTCAATAGTTTAAAGCACTTATTGTTTCCTTGCATTTGAGACCAGTAAAAAGGTTCAATATAAACAGGGAATAGCCTAACAGCAAGATCAGGATAGCTTCCAAACAATGAATCAACCCCTTTTAGCAAGGTTTCTTCAGTGTATTTTTCTGAATAAAATGCGTTTATGTAATCAAACTTCATCTTCTAATTTACCCAATCCTCTTCAACCGGCAAGTCTGCCGAAGGTTTCACGTTATACCATTTCAATATCCCAAGATTGCGAATGGTATGAGCCACGTCTTCCTTATCAATCGGAGGCCGACGTTTCTGCTTCCACTTCATCACTTCTTGAAGAATATCACACTCAGTCATATTCTTGTTTTTGTTCATTTCTTGCTCAACAAAAAGAACTGTTGCTACAATTTCGGATTTATTGGTATCTAAACGTAAAAAAAGATCGACTGTTTTATCAATCATTTTATCCCATTTTCGAAAAATTTCCTGATATTTCATTCGGTTCTTTTCATAAGAAAGCCCGGGAACGACTTGAAACATCGAACCTTTTTTTTCTTCCTGCAGCAATCCAGCATTCGATAATCTTTTCTTAACATCATTTAACTCTTTGCAATAAGGTCCATACGATCCACGGACGTGCTCTAAGTTAGTAGGAATCCCTAATGCGGTGGCGACATAAGCTATTTTTTGGAAAATAGTTCTACCGACAGGCATGTGATAGGCCTGTTTTTCTATACGATAAATTATCTCGATCAATGTAACCCAAGCGGGTTCTAATTTCTGAAGAATCATCTCTCCCGACTTTGCATCTCGTAGATTATATTCTTGCGAGAGAAATTTTTCGGTTAATTGTACAGAAGGAGTACCATATGGGGCGTACATCTTGACTGGAATGTCCAGTTTCGAGAAATACTTGTAGATTAAAGGACCGACGGTTTCCCATAGCAATTGGCCATTTCCACATCCCAATGGCGGAACGGCTATCGACTCAATACCCCACTCTTTATATTTAGAAACTAATATCTTGAGTCCTTTTTCAATATCTTCAACATGCGATGCAGCGCGCCAATCGCTTTTTGTAGGGAAATTAATTACCTGAGGGGTAAAAAGCGACGAGGGTTTGAATAAATAAGGAACTCCCGGCTTAACTTCGCTCCTCTGACAGCGAGCCACATAATCCTCAAACATTTCAGGATATCGTTTTTTAAATTCAGCTGCGATCCCTTTACCCATAATCCCAACGCAATTCACAGTATTTATTAACGTCTGTGCTTTTGAACTAAAAATATCTCCAACCAATATTTCCATAATACCCCTCCTTAATAAAAAAACATATTTGCATTGATTCCAACAGGTAAATTTGAAATTTGTCTATAATTGTTCGATGCTGTGGCATTCGCTACAAACGCCCCCACAATATGACACGGATCAATGCATGTTGGCACCAATACCTCTGCACACTTAATGCCTTTTAATCTATATTCTTCAAAAAAGTCTTCTCTGTTGATCCAGAACTGTGCAAATATCTCAGAATGGTCTAACAAAGGTAACCCTTCGCTTACCGGCTTAAACCAACAATCCCTACTTGCATTTTGATCAGTAACAATCACACCATCCAAAGCCAATATATCCGGGCTAATGCGTAAAACACAAATATTATCATTCATATGCCTTCGAGCACTAAGCATAGGATTATGGGCATCAAAATATACGTTCGCATAATCGTGCAAATGTTTATTCGTCCCCGGGATTCTTTTATTCTGCCTACGCTCTTGCACGCCCTGCTCTGCAATTGAACAATGCTGAATTCGACTTGCCTCATTATGTGAAAGAATCCCGTAGCGCATGATTGACTGAACATTCGATATATCCGTAATAAAATATAACTCGTGAATTTCCCTTAAATTCATTTTTTCTCAACCTTATTTTCGATAATCTCAATTTCTTTTCTTGTTAAACCGTAAAGACTATATACCATTTCATCGATTTGCTTCTCACATTGGACAACTTTAATATGTTCCTCCTCATTATTTAAATAATCCTCGGCATTTTTAATGCTAATTATCCTATCAACAATTTTGATAAACTTTTCTTGCTCCTTAGTCTTTCTTATAGGTATCATTCTAACTTGTTCTGGGTTTATATTAACATTATCGAAATGTGATTTGTACCAATAATTGATTAATGTGCTATTAAACAAGGCAAGAATATATTTAAGAGAAAACTCTCTATCCTTCTGGATTATATTATTAAAATTATCTCTATTATAAAATCCAGTAACATCATATGCCCCGACTAATTTCCTTCCCAATGATTTATTGCGAAGCCTAATAAAAATAATTTTTGGCTCTCTGAAGAATTTATCATCCCGAGGACACCATAACCAATCACCATATTTTAAATAATTCTTCCCCCAGGTAATCCTATAAGGTTCGATCTGACTTTTGCCATCTAGTAACTTCTTCCAGCTATCATCTTCTTTTTTGTTAGAAATATATAAATTCTTTCTACTGTCTTTACGGGTTTTATATACAATAATCCCTTGGGAGACTTCTGCGATTGCCCCTAACAAAATAGAATCCTTGGCTATCTTTTGCAGAAACGACAAATCAGATCGCACTATAAATCGCTTCCCAGGCGTTTCGAGCCATTTTTTTTGATCAAAAACATCCACACCTGCTCCTTTTGAAAATTCTTCTATGCTCTTGGGATGCAAAACTCGCGTAGATCCGCATACATTACGCTGATGAATAAAGATTAAAGTTTCAGCAGCATTATTTTCCCAAACGTTAAATCTAAAATTGGAAATAACATGAATTAACCCAGAAGATAAAATAAAATCTCTCAATATTTCTGCTCTTTTTGACTCAATAAAATTGGTTGGAACAATATACGCAGTTACACCATTTTCTTTAACGTATTCACTTATTGCAATAAAAAGAAAATACTCATACGACTCTGGTTGTCCTTTTAAAATCGGATATGTTCTAAACAAATACTGCTTCCCCTCTTTAGTAAATAAAGCTCCATATGGAGGATTTGCGATTACGATATCAAAACCATCTTTAACTCCAAACATCCATTCAGGATCAAACCATCCAGCCGGTTCATCGGAAAATGGGTCCCAATTACTCAGCATACGAGTGAATTCTGGGACACCTTGTTTCTTCATTTTTTTCTCATTGCCGTATAAATCAGTCTGCGGTCTTAATATCTGCTTCCAGTAAAATTCCGCCATCTTTCTTTGTGTTTTTAAAAATTTTATCTGTATTTTTTCTTTTTCAATTCCATAGCTTCTAAGATATTCATCACGAAGGTCCTTAAGTTCATTAATCGATTGAGTATCTTCAGTTTCAAATAGTTCATCTGGATTCATTTCCCTCTTTGGCAATCCTATAAGGCTATTAGTACAAACAAATTTAAATTCTAGGTTAGGCAAAGGCTCAACACCTCGATTCTCTTGCTCATCATTAACCTTTTCGTCGACAATAAGCGAAAGAAAAAATCTTAGCTTTGAAATCTCAACAGCAATTGGTTGAATATCTACCCCATAAATCGAACTCTGAATAATACCAAGTTTATGTACATAGTTGACGTTTTCTGTTTTCAGTTTTTTCCCGAGTTCTCTTTTAAGCAATTTACTCTCAATTTGCGAAAGTTTTCTTTCAAGCCACCATTCAGATTCCGGATCGATCTTTTGAAGAACAAGTAACATCTTCTGTAATATCCCCATCGGAAAAGCACCGCTACCACAAGCAGGATCGATAACTTTTACGTTATCAAGAGCAATTAGAATAGATTCCTTCTCTGGTTCAGTAAGCTTAATTGCAATATCCTCGTAAGTCAAAAGACTTTTAATTTTAATCTCATCCAACTTTGTATTTGTTAGTAAATACTGCTTTAAGCTTTCATCTACCATGTACTCTACAATTGGCCTTGGCGTATAGTAACTCCCAGTTGCTTTACGTGCAGTCTTTCCAGTCTCAGGATTGATTTCAGCAAGCAAATTTTCAAAAATACGACCGAGCATTTCAGGCTCAATAGAGAGCTCCACATCTATAGATGTATTCTCATCAATAGTAAAGTTATAGGTCTCAAAGATTTCGAAAAGCTCTTTTATCCAACTATCAGGGACTTTAAGTGTATTTATGTGCTTAGATACCCCCATAGCTCCTGGTTCATAGAAGTCATGATCGTGCGGAGTAAAAAGACCCCCGTTTAGAAAAGGTATGTGTGACCATGGAGCATCTTGGAACTTCTTTTCGCGGTTATCTACAGGTGTATTCAGCACTTCAAAAAACAGAGATTCTAAAATACCATGATAATACCCTTTTTTTTCTGAAACCGCTTTTGCCGAAAGAAGCTCTTCAGGTAAAAGCGGGATGTTTCTGTCAGACCTTTTTTTCTTTAAAAACCAACAAAATACAAGCCGCCCAATGAGACGAACAGTAAATTCTTTATCTAAAGTATCATCAACTGTAGAGGGCAAGTTTAATAACCCCTTGCCAGCATCAATTGTCTTGCGACCAATTGTGCGTTTTCCCCCTGCTAATTGGGTAAAAAGAACTGCGATTTGAGTATAAAAATCTTTGTTTACTACCTCAATTGAAAAACGGCTCTTTAAATCTTCAAAATCTTTTACTCTACCTTGCTTGATAAGATATTCTTCCGGAGTATGAGTTTTTGTTTCAGGTCCCAAAAAGAAAGAGTATCTTCTAGGATTAGAATATTCTTTCTGAACTCTTTTACCTTCTTCCCATTTTAAATCAATCGTAACTAAAGAAAACCTGAAGTTTAATGAGGTTTCTGAATTAAACACTACTAGAGCACGTTTGACTCCATATTGAGCAAGAAGCCGAAAAGCATCACGCGATAATGAGACCCGTGGATCATTTTCAAAATGATGCGTAACCTCGTAAATATTAAGCTCGAGCGAAGGCACCTCACCAATCTTAATCGCATTGCTAATAAACTGGGGTTTAAAACCAAGCGATACATCTTCGTCATGATCGACAAAATCCTCAGGCAAAAAATAATTCCTGAAGAAACTAATATAGTCGCCTCGCTTGTATATTGCCCTAAAATCCATAATTAAATTAACTCCTCAGACAAAATGAGAGATTCCTTACCCTCATCAATCTGCTTTTCGCGTTCAATAATATTTATCAGATATCGATGAGGAACTTCTTTCTGCAATTCCTTAAAATCATCGATGATATCTTTAACGTTAATCGCGCGGATAAGCTTCGCGTAACGATCAGGCAATGCATCCAATTCATGCATTACATAAAGCAGATCCTCAAGGTAATCTTTTTTGTCCGGCAATTTTGCTTTGAGCGCCTCAGCTTTGTTTATAGCATCTGTCTTGCCTCGATCCATAGCTACTTCGGTTTTCTTGACAAATAGCCTATTTGCAATTTGCGCATAAATTGGCTCGAATCTTTCACTCGGTTTTTCGCTATTTTCCGCTATGCTCGCCTCAAATAAACGCAAAGAGTCTGCTATGCCCAAAGAAATGCACTCACTGGCCTTTGCTCCGTACTTGAACGCATATTCTTCTCCCTTCTTTCCAAATATAACAACACCAGACCTATCCTTTTTTACAGTCCGCTTAATCCGGCACCTCTTGGCAACATTCATGGCCTGATTGATAACAGCCGGCTGGAATGCACGTAAATTCTTAATAAAATTCTCGTATTTAACTTCAGGGGATAATTGTTCTTCATTCTTTAGTGCCTCGCGTAACTGCTTGGCAAAATATGATTCCAATTCTTCATCTCGGGTTAACACTTTAGTATCTTCACCAAAGAGCGCATGAATCATGGCGATTTTCAGAGTTGAAATTTGCTTGATTCGAGTTTCTTCCTCACCGGTTGCGGTTGGAAAGAAATTCATAATAAAAAGCTCATCAAACACCTTCTTGTTAATACGGTTGATACGGCCAACGCGCTGAATTACTCTTGTTGGATTGTAAGGAATATCATAATTAAATACGATCCCAGCGCGATGCAGGTTAAATCCTTCGGAGATAGCATCAGTAGCAATCAACACATCGTAATCATTTGTTTGAATCTTATTACCAGCATCAAAATTCTCGCGTATTGTGCGCTTATTAGTCTCGCTTGCATCATGAGCAGAATATTTAAATACTTTCAGTTGATCCTTAAGCGCCTCGTATAAGTAATCGGCTGTATCGGCGAACTCGGTAAAAACTACTATTTTTCGCTCAGGTTCTGCCTTAAGCTTCTTTTTTAGGATATCGTTGAAATGTGAGAGCTTTGGGTCAGCAGGAAAACCTTTACCAAACCACTTCTCACGTATATTTCTTAATATCTTTATGTCTTTCTCAACGTGCTCAATAAACGATTTGCGTAGCTCTTTCTTATCAATAAGCCACAAGCCTTTTTCAATATGATCTTTGAGTTCTTTCTCTAGTATCACACTTTTAAGATCTTCATCAAGATCCTCGCCAGTTGCCTCCATCAACGTATCAATATCAGGCAGATTACCTTTTTTATAGATAGGCACCTTGCCAAGCTTGTGATACCAATCCCGAATCAATTCTGATTGATGGATAAGCGAATCTAGGGTTGCCTGAAATGCGAACATTGAGCTTTCAAACCGGCGAACTAATAATCGTCTCATAAATAACGCCAAGTTAACCTGCGTCTGTTTCAGCAGGTTTTCATCAACACCCATTTCTTTGGCAATTCTTTCTTTATACTTCTCGAAATCTTTGATATAGCTTGTCGGTTTATACCGAGCGCCAATAAAACCAGCATCCTCATCATCGGGGGCAATAGTATCTAGCGTATTCTCATAGAGCTCGCTTAAATCGCCAAGGTTATACTCCAAGATCTCAGGATCCTTAACCTTGGGAAACGAAATTTTCTGCTGTTTAAGATCTTCCTTGTATTCATCAATCGCGTCAAGGTCAAGCCTAGAACGGCGAATAACAAGAGGCGATAACATATTTCTAATTTCGTCAGCTACTGCCCTGACGCGAGTTTTTGTTGCAATATCCGATAGTTTCTTACCAGCCTGATCCTCTTTAATCTTCTTGTACTCTAAAACCAGCCGCTTAAACTGGAACGAGAGATTATCGACAGTCTGAATTGTTGAACGTGCCGGGATCTGAAAGAGCTTTACCATTGCAAAAATATCCTGAGGGCGATTATTAAAAGGCGTTGCGGTCAGTAACATAACCTTATTCCGCTGGCATAACTTGTGCAAACTTGCATAATCTGCAGTCAATTCATTCCTATACTTATGCGCCTCATCAACAATAATCAGTTTGGCTTCCTCGTGATCAAGATCTTTAAGAGCTTGATCAATTTTCCCGCTACTATAAATACGCGCATGGAATTCAAACTCGTTGTGGTAATCTTCCCACTGGTATTTAAGATGTGGGGGGGCAATGATGACAACCTTAAGGTTTAAATTATGCGCAACGGCCGAGGCGATGATACTTTTGCCTAAACCAACTACATCAGCAATAATCACTCCGTTATGACGTTCAAGGATATCCAATGCCCTTTTAATAGCATCGATTTGATATTTAAGGTTGATGTATTTGTTACGAGTGATTTCAGATGGAAGCCGTATAAGGTCTTTGGTGCGTTCCGTAAAATACTCTTCAAGAACTCTAACGTACAACAAAAATGGCTTCGGCAACTTATCTAGCCAAATTCTTTCGACAACGTTAAAAAGAAAATCCCTAAAATTATCTTTATCAATAATTCTAATAGCGGAATCCCAAAGGTCTTTGAAAATTTTATATGCTTCTGAGTAATTTCCCGCATCGCGTGAGATAACATTAATTTCAAAATTACCTCGAAGTCCCGATCTCGTAAAGTTACTTGAGCCAGTAATTACGGTTCCTGGAAACTCACCACCTTGGCTAAATTCTCTTTTGTTTTCGAAAATATACAGTTTTGCGTGGTTGGGATGCTCAGTTTTTCTAATCTCTAATGTTCCATCTTGAATCTTCTCAAGAAACAACCTAAACGCATCTTGTTTTTGCTTTGAATCAAAAAAATCGGTATCATTAAATAATTCGACGAAAGATCTATAGTAATTATCTCTTATCTTCCCTCGGGACATTTTACTGCCATCAATTACCTCAAATTCGCGAATTTTATTGGCTATATCTTTTTCAATTTCAAGACCAACTAGAATCTTAATTTCTTTGTCAGTAATATTCTTGTAAATCTCCTCGAATCCTGAGAAATAGAAATATCCAACAAGGAAATAGAGCCTCCCTGATGATGGCAAAACATTATTTACGACATCAGAAAGTAATTTATCTTGATTGGTTATAAACTGAATACTCATACTTTATGGCTTCTCCCAACTAACTCATCAAGCCCAACTCCCAACACATCAGCCAATTTTAATAAAGTTTTAAGAGTTGGCGAATCGCCTACGCCCTGTTCAATTTTCGTAATTGTATTAAAGGCCAAACCAGTTTTCTCGGCTAATTTTTGCTGGGTAAACCCTTTTTGTTTCCGTATTATCTTGAGATGCTCCGCAAGCATATAGATACTCCTTGACAAGTATATACTGTAATAGTATTATTATATTAACATTGACTATCCCGCTATTATTACATTAAAAATATTTTACCACTTATATTCTGATTTTGAAGCTTTTTTTCTTGACATTTTCAGAATGGTTTAATGCACAAAGCAAGCGGGAAAATTTTCCCGCTGCAAAATATTTGACCTTTGCAAACGTTTCTCAACGACTGCGCGTAAGAGGCGCGGCAATGCCGCACGAAGGAAGATTTTAGCGGGTTGTAAGCGGCATAGCGGCCAACCGCTCATTTTTTAATACTTGAATTGGACGCGTAGGCTGGCGGCTGCCCCCACCCAGCCGCCAGCCTGACGAGCCGGACACGCACTGCACTAGCAAGAAGCGAGCGACCTAGCGAGCGCCCAGCGAAGGCCTTGCCCAAGCAAGGCCGAAG
>JAKPZU010000420.1 GCA_029559915.1 Bacillota bacterium | reverse complement strand
TCGAATGTATCGGGAGGAGATTCGTTATAACCGGGTCCTACGAGAAGGTGCCCGACCAGAAGATCAGTATCAGACAGATAAAGAGAATGAAGGAGAAAATGAAATTCATCGTAGTGATTCTTAAGTTGATTGGATGGGTTGTCATAACTGCAGTCATCCTGGCGATTTGCTCCAGTATTTTATTCGTTGCCTACAAAGGAAACCAACCTATGCAGGTTCCTGAAGCTCCAAAAGGGATAACCTACTTCAAATTCATTGCTGACCGGATAGATGCTGCAAAAACGGTAGAACCTTCCCGGTGCGGGTGGGGTATGATGTTATCTTTAGCCACTCTGGGTCCAATCTATTCATTCGTTTATACCGAAGTTGGGATTCATCCGGATGGAGCTCTTGCTCGTGGGACTGCCCCTGATCCAGACATCCCAAAGGACGTAGCCGGCGCGATGTGGTATGAAGTGCCAGGTATTTGGTGGAATACGGTTGAAAGATTATCCTGGACAATGGTGGGAAAGCCGGCAACTTATGGATGTAAGTTTAGGCAAGTACAATTAAACTCTGACTAATTATTTAATAACTTTACTGAAAATACTCGTTTTTAAAAAACACAATTTACCTGATTAAGTGCGATTTGCTCCGGAATTGCTGTGCGATTTGAAGCGGATTTTGCAATTATATTAAATTTTTCGTCATTCCCACAGGGTTAAATTTGGATAAGTTCTGTCCAGTCGTTTTTGCAGTGAAGTCTTTCTTCTAAATCTCTGGATCTTCATTCTCACACCCCCCGTGGATCATCCTTGGCGCACTTATGGTAAAAAAAATCAATGACCTTCCTGTCATCGTCACTGATCATTAGGACTTTTCTATTTAGCCTTAACATCGTTTTTAGTGGTCCTTTTAGTGACCCATTTCATAAAATCAGATATAGAAAATGATTTTTCTCAGCCCGCTTTAAATACAAATAACAACTTGAGATAAAAAACGGTGGTTTTTCAGGGAAGGCTTTGTTCATAAATCTCGCGATATGGATATTTTGCATAATCCGGAGCAAGACGGCCATTAATTCCGAACCATGGCGGTTACCCATTCCAAGCCAAGGCAGCCACTTTTGGTTTATAGCAAACTACGCTGAATTTTCTTTTGTCAATAAATCTATAGATATTTGATTGTCATGTAAAAGTGCAGAATGTCTTATGGCATTAATCATCATTTGATGGTAGCCGATCGAAGAATCTAAAGCGATCTGAGTAAAATCTTTAAGATCCTGATAGAGTATAGAGCAAGCCGTACAAATTTTGACTCTAGATTCTTTATGTGCCAATAAAGATTGAATCAATCCATGGTATGTTGTATTGTTTGGATTCCTTTTCGAAAATTCAATTATCTTGTCCCCAGTTAATATCAATGCAACATAATCATCATTTTTCTTAATAGGAGCGGTAATCCGATTTGATATTATTGAAAATATCGAATTATCCGTTTGATCAAAAGATAAATTTAATAAAGCTAGAAAATTACCAATAATTTGATTTTTACCTTTATCTCTAGTCGAAGCCATTGGCCACAACGTTCTTAGGGTTTGCACCCCAAGTTTTCGTACAAGGTTTGCTGTTTTATCTAATCGAAAAAGTTCTATTTGAACTTTTCTTATTAATTCTGGAACCACACAAATAATCTTATCTGGGACAAAGGGAGCAGAAGCCAACTCGCAAAATGATAAATCTGAATATTTATTAGCAGAATACGCAGATGCAGATTGAATTATTTGATGAAAAAGTCCGCCTCCAGGCAAATCACCTTTCATATTTTCACTTAAATACCCGAAAGATAGATTATTAATTATTGATTGTAATGCTTTTATGGAATTCATATTTCCAAGAATTTCCATTGCAATGACGTTTGAAGGGAATCGACTTGAAGTATCAGTAACCCATCCCAACCATTCACAAGCTCGATCAGAATTTATCTGGTAAACAAAATCTAACGCTTGAAATATTCCATCGCCTGAAAAGAAAATTGGTCGGTCTTTAATTATTTTTTCGAATTGTTTTTGATTATTTGAAAATGAATCTGTTGACAACAAACCTGGATAATTTAGATATTCACCAAAAGTTCTCTTTGTTTCTGGGTTCTTTCGAACAAAATCAGGCACTATTTCATTGTATGCACCACAATGAGAACATTGAACCTCTGGCCAATTTGAATCATCAGGATCTGAAATACTATTTCCGCAATTGCCACAAACATTTGACATGATCTTACACCTCCCTTTTATTATTAGTTATATATTACAATAAAACTCAAAAGTGTTAATCTATCGCATATTTTAATGTAACCGCGCACAAAAAGATCGCTTAGCAATAAAACACTTACCAAAAACGCAACATGGTATTAATTTAAAACCCCTTACAATGTTATTATTAGCCTCACATTTTCACCCGAAGCGATCAAGCAGTATTCAACTTTGCCAAGAAACTGCTTCTTGTAGTGAATGAGATTATCTTTCAATTATTATTTGCATTACAGAATGTTCATTAGATCCAGATTCAATTGTATTTACAACTCGATAACCTTTTTGAATTAAGTGATTTAATATTGAGTTGACCCCAACAATTTTATTGTCCTTTTCGTCAGTATAAATATATTCATATCCCGTTGTTGTTAAAGATTTTGTTATTTCAATTACAGAAGATTTCGCGGACTCTTTGTTTGGCGTCAATACTACTGCGCCAGTTGGAGAATTTCTCACTATAGTTGATGATTGGCTTTGATTATTAAAAATACTTGTTGCAATATTCTTAGTAATATTATCAGTGTCGACTGGGATTGAGTTCTTAATAGAAACAAAATTTTTTATTACAATAAATGCTCCAACAAGCAAACCAACTATTCCAACCCCCTTTAAGAAACGAGCAATTCTCAAAGGAACATAAAATTTACTATGAGCTTCATCAGGGGTCAAATAGTAAGGACTTGGTAAATTATTCATCCAGGACGTACTAATGATGAGCAATACAATTCCAACTACAAGAATATATAGACCATATTTCGTTAATAATGCTTTGGCTTTTTCCATGATGTTCTCCTGTTTTTGAAATTTAATTATTTTTATATGCGATCGATTAATTAATTTCGAATTAATTAATCTGCTTTTGTAAGAATTAGTGTCTGGTCAGCGGTACTTAGCTTCAATTCTCCTTTACTAATTTCTACATCGTATACAGTTGCGCCACCTATTCCAAGTAATCCATCTAATTGAACTTTCATTGTATCGCTGTCAATGAATGTATAAGTACCACTTGTTGACAACAAACCTGAATTAATTGTTAAGGTTCCGTCTTCATAAAAATTGAATGAAGACCCAGCATCATCTGTCCAGGAACCAACAATGCTTTTAGAATCTGAACATGAAGCTAATAAAACTAAGCAAATTATAACCAAGGATAGTACAACACTTTTTTTCATATTTTCCTCCATTTGTGTCAATTATTATTTCGTGCATTATGTCATAAATTAAATTCTATACCAAATCCAGAAAATGGTCCAAAACCTTCTAATTCCAATATTAGTGTTTTGGCTTCGGGTGGAATTACTGCATTAAATCCTGGCAAATTACTGGTATCACTATCTAAACACCATGGATAAGATGTGTACATAATTCCCGTTTCTGTTTTAATAATCACATCTTTACCGGGATTAATCATTAATTGTTTTGGATTGTAAATATCTGATTCAGTACAATGGGAATAACCAACATTATAAGCATAATCATAGTAATTACCTAAATCATCCCTAAGTCGGAGACTGGAGACATTATATCGGAATAGTTTTGCTTCATCCCCAATAATACTTAATTGAATCAAAAAACCAACAAAATCCCCATCCACCAATAAACCCGACTTATCCACTACTAAAACATAGCCATCAACGATTGCAGGCATCCCTGCGGGAATTACACCAGTTGGATTTACCATGCCATAGACTGTTGGGGTTGGTTCAGGAGTTGGAGTAGAAGTCGGAGGAGCTTGAGTGGCTGTGCTTGTTTTGGTTGGAATTGCTGTTGGCGGTGAAAGTGTTGGTAAAGGACTTGGTGTAGGAGTTTCAGTTGGTCTGGCTAGAATCGGTGAGCAAGACGTAAAAAGAAAAACTCCAAGAAGACAAATTAGATTATAAATATGTATTCTTTTCATTTGAACATTTCCTCCTAAAATTCATTAACCATCAAAATGATAATTCAAGTTTTTTGTTGGGGATTACATTGCTAACAATTTACTAACAATTTATTGGACAAAGAAACAAGACTTTTCTCCAGAATTGCGAATATATAGACAATATACATTGTCTTTGTAAAGAGGAAAACTTATTTGAAATTCAGCATATCCCTCTGGTTGAAGAATATAATCAAAACCACCAAGTTGTTTTCCTGTATCTAATGAACATTCAGGATGTGTTAAAAACCTTTGAGTACCTCGTAAAATTTCAATATCAATTGTGTGTCCTGCAATACAAAAATTACTTATTGTAGTAATTATTTGATCTTCGTTAAATGTGGCCAAATCAACATTGTTAACTTTCAACAGAATGTCTCCCAATTGTATGCCAGATAAAGCAGCCCCTAATTCTGTATAAAGCTTTGTTACTACATTATTATTGAGCCCGATGCCAATTATGGCACGTCTCCAATACAATTGGACATCATTAAGATTGCCAATATTAGATTGGTAAAGAATCGTTGGTAATAAAGAGTCTGTTGTTGGCAACGAATCAATATCTATTTCTTCATCTAGCGGAGTAGGTGGAATTAACTCAGCGTTCTTATTTTTAACGAGAAAAAAACCAAAATTCGAAATTGGCAAAGAATATCCGTCATCTGTCGAATTATCGATGCCAAGCTTAGTTTCCGACCCTTGCGAAAAACACCAAACTGAATTTCTGGTTCTACCAATTGCTGGATTGATCACCATTGTTTGGCTAAAGCAATAAAAACTATCCTCTAAGTCCACCATAGGTTTTAACTGAACTAAATCTAAACCATTTTCCACATGATTTTGTACAAGATCATTGAATGCCAAGGGGATATTTTCCCCTCTGTAGTCATACAAGAAATAGGAGTCCGAGTTGACTTCATTGTCATAAATAACAAATTCTGGGTTTGAATTATTTAAATGGAGAACATTTTTAAAACTGGTATCATCTACTTCTGAAGGGAAAACTTCGATACTATTTTTTCCATCAAAAAAATATACTCCTGGGGTTGATGGTAATTTGTTTTTATTGATTTTTGTGAATTTAGTATCAGATGAATTGGTTTGAGAACACGACACTAATAATGGGATGATTAATACTAAAACAGAGTAAAATTTTATGAATTTTTTAATCATGGCTCTCCAACAATTGTTACTTAAAATAACGAAATAGGATCGTATTTACTAATATCCTTACTATTTGCAATCCAAGACAATGCAGTTAATAACCCGAAAACAGCCGTATAAATTGCAGAAATAATCGTAAATATGTTTTTTGAGGAATTTCATTGCTCCCCTAATGGTGGAAAGTCTCATTTCATCCTAATTAACAATAATAATTATACACGTATGCGATTAAAATATCAAATAATAAGGATGAGGTTAATGAAATAGATGGTTCAGCGATGTCGAATCAGTTGTTTATTGAGATATCTGTCACAGGTAAGGATGTTAGCGAATCGGTGCGCAATTTTATTCGAACCACGGGCCAAATGCCACACCGGTTTGTTAAGTTCTCGCTTCAAGAAGAGTACAAAGTAGTCGATAATTCATTAGGTGTATCTATTGCTTTGCAAATCAGGGAAACGCTTGCAAAAATGATCGGACACTATCCAATTAGTGAAATCCACATCTTTAGCGCTGTCCCTCAGGGATTAGCAGTATTAATCGGTCACAATTTAAGTGCTTTGCCACCTGTCCAATTATAGGAATTTGATGGATACAATTACATTCCAAGTTATAAGTTCCTTGATACTTAAGTACTGGGAAATATTTTTTCCAAAGTAGACAAGTTGTCAATGACTGTTTCTTATAACCGTTTGCACGATTTGGTTAACCTGTTTATAAATTACTCATCCTGGCATTCGTAGATTTGCACATCGTTCCCCCTTTAGACTCTAGAGGAACGATGTGGGATGAACGAAGTGACACACCGTTCTCCTTGTTTACTTTCCTCGCCTTTGAGAGAACCAAATACTTCCATCCTTTTCTGCTCGTTTCCCATTCCGTATTCCGTGCAAATTGGTTAGAAATGAGTTATATACCAGCCCACCCAGAGCAAGATTGATCTCTCCTTGGATAGCTCTTTGGCAGTTCAGATTGTCACAAAACACATACAGGTTACCATTCGAGGCTTCGTAGAACTTCATCCATTTCTGTTTCCTGGAGACTTGATCTTTATTCACATCCCGCTCCACCTCAACAAAAATAACCTCGCCGGTTTTTGGATCGACAGCAACAATATCTGGGATATAAGTTTCACCATTGGATAAGTTGATCGCTTGCGCTCGTCCTCGGATTTTGTAACCTTCCTCTATGAGAATTTCCCCAACTTGAATATTCAGGATGGTATGTTCCGGTGAAGAATGATGTCTTATTAGGATATCAAATTCATTTTCCTTGGGAATTTTGCCAGTTAATACCTGGTATGCAACTTGACCATCCTGAGTCAGGTGTAACACCGCGGGTTGATTTCCACCAGAACTTGATCCTTGCTCAACAACGCCACTTATCTGTTCAACTAGGATTGGGACTTCATTTCCTTCCGGTGACACTAACCAATTCAAGGCTTCATCCAGGTTTTTGTTTGCAGCTGATAAGGAAAGGTGTTTTGCCATTTGCTTTATGATGGATGGTCGTAAAGCAATCCCCATTTCACCCATCACAAAAATTGCCGCCGATGTTTTTTCATAGTTCTTAGTGGTCTGCCAGGTTTTTACCCAATCCGGAACAGGCGTAAGGCCACTCGATTCTTCAGTATCTGTTTTTTGGGGTTGAATGTTCTGGGCCACATCATCTTTCTGAATCTGCCAAAGGGCAGCTAAGTGGGCTTCCAGTGCTGACTTCTCTGCCTGTATGTTCTTTTTCGATTCCTGTGTGGCAATGAGCTCTTGCTCTAGATCAGTATATTTCTGATTGAGTTCTTTCAAGCGCTGTATTAATTCATTTATTTCCAAGGGCTCTATTTTCTTCGATGCTGGCCCTTGCAAAGTTCGCAGCCGAACATGAATCAGATATGCCAGGTCATCATCGCTAAACGATTCCAATGGTCGGGTCGCTTTTTCGCAGGATTCATCGTAATCCTGATCCAGAAGCCTTAAAAGTGCGACAAGTTGCTTATGGGCATTTTCCCATGATTTCTGAGCGTTGGCTTGCATTTTTTTCTCGTGCACCTCACTTTGCCCGATGATTTCTCTGGAGATCCGATTGGACTGATTGCGTTGGAATTCTTCTAACGTGAGATCAACCACTTGTTTTTCTCCAATTCCGATTTCATCTGGCGAGAATCTTCCAGTAATTGGATAGCCTGGTCCTGATTTTCTTGCTCTGGCGCGCTGACCCACTGTAGAG
>JAKPZU010000143.1 GCA_029559915.1 Bacillota bacterium | reverse complement strand
ATCATCAACGCCGACCTATACTTCATTGACAAAATTGGATTAAGGGAGAACCTCTCACCTACCCGCAGCAACGGCCTTGTGGCCATGGTTAAGCAGATGCGCATGTACGCACTCGCCTACCAAACCAAACTTAACCAGCAGAAAGGCTCCCTGTAACAGCTGGAAGAATGCTTCGCCTGTTAATTTGAATTGAGTGAACTTTTGAACTGAAATAAAACACACTATCTAGTCTAACAGAATTCGTACATTCTAATACTGGCATTTATTGCAACCGAAAACCATTTTGCTCATAGAATTACTAAATTTTTACATTTCGACCTGCATGTTTGTTTTTTTTGATTTTCTTTCTAAATTTGTTTTAATTTTGGTTATAAACTTTAAATATTAATGAATCAAATAATTCGAATTGTAAACCGAATAACACATTAAAGTAAACAATCGTATAAAATACCTCCATAAATTATATTCACTTGAAAATACTCTATAAGGTATTTAACCTGAATATAAAAAAATAACAGAAACTAAATTTTTAAAAAACCCAACCAATTAAAACTTCACGCCACAATAAAACTATCAAATAAATTATGCTGACTCTCTATGCAAGTGATTACTATAAATGGTTCAAGGCATACATCTTTGGAAAATTGAACTATTATATAAACTATTCTGAAGTTTCGTCTGTTGGACAATATTTTATAAATAGGTTGGAAAAGCAAAAAATGCTTATCGATTACCTATATGCTAAGAAACTAACTTCCTTAAAAAAAGAGTTGTTAGAAAATTGTGGAATTATTTTTGCAATTCCAAAGTTTCAAGCATTTATGTACACGAATAATAGATATTTTCTAAATCAAATTAAAATAAAAAAAATAAGGTAATTCTGAAAATATTTTTTTATAACACATACTATGAACTTACTAAAAAAGCTGTTTTCGTCGAGCAAAACGAACATCAACCACGATTCTCCTTTAGATAGAGAGCTTCGTATCAATTCCATTGCTGAAAATTTTGATAAATCAAAAGAACCAATTGATGAAGATAGGGAAATGCCTATTGTGGAAACCTCTGCTGAACTTCCTAGCTTGAAAATACCAAAGCCTGTCCCAAAACCTAAATCCACCTCTGCACAAGAACCAATACCCAAACCCAAAACTACTCCAGCGCCAAAATCAGCGCCTAAAAAGTACATACAGAATTCAAAGATTGCCATCCTACAGAAAAGAATTATCGGATTTGATGATGAATCAATTGTTGAGATAGAATTGCCAGATGGTTCCACCTTTTGGGCAAAGAATTTTTCTGTATTTAGTGGAGACAAAGAAACAATAGATATCAACTTTTATCTTGATGGAATTGCCTGCATTTCAACTAAATATGGAAACATTTCGTTTTCGGGTGATAGCCTGCGGGTTAAGGGCGGTTTAGTGACAGAAGGTTTAGCCATCAATTCTATTACAATCAATTCGCTCGAAGGTGTTTCGGTGCCCCTCACTTCGTATCTTTCTTTTTACTGGCCGAGTGGTAATATCAATAGGGGCTATCTTGGCGAAAACTTCATAATTAATGGAATAGAGTACCCCAAAGATGCGAAGGTTGAATTTCCCGAGGATGGGAATCTCAGCTATGTAAAAATAGATGGCAAACAGGTGCAGCTCAAGGAACTGCAGCAAAATGAAACTTCCCTTTTTGAGGCAATAAAGAAAAATAATATTGAGGGCGTTAAGAAATCACTCGAGATAATTCATGCTTCACATGCACGTTTTGAGGATATTAAGGATTCCGATAATCAAAATCCCCTACACCTATCTCTTAGTCTGGGATACATGGAAATTGCCGAGTTATTGATAGAAAATGGTTTCAGTATTGATCAGAAGAATGCACAGGGTGATTCAGCGCTTCATGTTTATTCTGCAGCAGGAAATACTTCATTAGTACAATGGTTATTGGATAACAGGGCAGAGGTAAATCTGAAAAACAAAAGGGGACGCACGCCATTTTTCCTTGCTCTCCGTGCGTATAAGGCTGACATTGTTGAGATGCTTCTTAAAGCTGGTGCTGATATAACTATCAAAGATGATAACGACGACCATGCCATTTTTGATATCATAGAAGACTTAACGCTGGAGATTGAAGAAAAACCCAGGCTGGAGCAAGCCTGCAATATGGTAGGAATGCTTGTAAAAGCCGGTATGGATGTTAACATGAAAAATAGCGCTGGTGAAAGCCTGTTTATGAAGACGTGCTCGGCAAAATATCCTGATCTCGTCCAGCTAATGCTGTCGCATGGCGCCAATATCAACGAGAGGGATAACATGGAGAAAACGCCGCTCCAACATGCTGTTAGTTCTGGCAACATAAGAATAACAGAGTTGCTGATTGCTGCAGGCGCTGATGTTAATGTTGTCAACCAGGAGGGAGAAACTGCGTTGAACATTGCGTATGAAAATAATCAGATTGAGCTGGTTAAAATTCTTGTGAATAGCGGAGCCGATACTTCCCAATTACCCAAGGATGCTGATTTAAGCTTTAAAGATGAAAACATCGACAAACGGCTTCAAGAAGCTGCGTATGATGGCAATCGGGAATTGATTGAAGCGCTCTTAAAGCGTGGGGCAAATGTGAATACCGTAGAAGGCGAATTGGGCTATACTCCTTTGATGTGGGCTTCAATGAAAGACTATCATAATGATTCTGTGCGGTTGCTTATTGAAGCAGGAGCAAATTTGAATGCCAGAAACAGCAAAGGTGAAACTGCCCTGATGATTGCACTGAAGGAATCCGGTAAGCGTAATGCAGAACTTTTAGTTGATAAAGGTGCCGATTTCACTATTGCTAACAACAACGGGGAAATTCCAATTGTCATAGCGGCAGGGTATGGATATGCCAATGTTGTTGCAAAGATGATAGCCCGGGGAGCTGACGTAAATGCAAAGTGCAAGGATGGCGATACAGCGCTATCACTTGCCAGAAGCTCGGGATGCAAGGACGTAGTTGAGCTTCTGCTTGCTCATGGAGCAGTAAACTAACATGTTCAAACAAGCTAATGTTAAACCTGAAAAAATAAAAGTATAGATGAAAAACATTTTCAAAACTCTTTTTGGCAGGAAGGAAACTGTAAAGGGAGGCAACAGGCAAAAATTAAAAAATACAATTTCTGCGGAAAGCCCTCAGCAACCAAAACACACACAACCTATACCTGAAGAATCACAAAAGTATTCGCTTTCGGTGAAAGTGGCAAGTGTGATGGGCGAGTCTATTTATGCTGAATATAATGGAATTGTCAATACGAGCATCGAGAATCACATTCTTGAACATTTCAGGGAGACTGATTACCTCGATTTCGATGAGATACCAGTTCAATTCAGGATGTGTAATGTTTTCTTTCACAAGCTGGTAGATATTCACGAGGCAGCCGCTATCATGTCAGCAGACCAGGAAGCTCAACCCTTTGCTAACACTCGAATTGATGAGAAAGGTGGAATGATCTGCTATTCTACCGATGTGAAAAATTGCCAAAGTGAGGGAAAGATTTCGTGGCCCGGCGGTTCTATCAAATTAACAAGAATACTAATGCCTTCAATTGAAGACAACAAGTACCATCTGGTAATTATTAACAGCTAAAAGGAAATGCAATGAAAGAAGAATATTTTGAAATTTCTGATGAAGAATTAAAAACCGAGGATGAAATTAAACAGAGGATTGCCGAGAAACAAAAAATCATGGCTTCTCTGTTTTCGAAGGGTGAGTCAAATAAATGGCTTAACCTTAATGATTCTGTTAAAAAGCTTAAAAACAGGTTAGAAGAAATGAAACCATCGTCTCCTCCAATGCCTAAAAATACTGAAACTGTTGAAGAGCGATTGCTCAGAGAGGCAAAGGAAAGGTATGAAAAAAGGAGTGAAGATGCCGGCGATAACTGGTGGGAAATGTTTGACTAAGAAAGTAGTAAACTATGGGAATATTTAATTTTTTTCAAAGGAAGGCTTCAGCCTCAAATAGCGTAAATGTTTTTACCGATCCCCGTGACGGAGAAAAATACAGAACTGTCAGGATTGGTAACCAGGTCTGGATGGCAGAAAATTTTCGGCACAATAAAAATGAATATAAAAAAGGATATTGGTGGAACTACAATGGGAACAAAGAACGGATAAAGCAATACGGCTGTTTGTATGATTGGAATTCGGCCATGAAATTGGCTCCTGTAGGTTGGCACCTGCCATCGAAATCGGAGTATGATGAAATGATAGAGTTCGTTTCAAGAAATGGTGGGAATGTGGTAGATTTGCTCCAATTGGGAGGTTCTTCCAAATTCGATGCTGTGTATGGTGGTATGTATAACGAACTATATTCGCCTGATAGCATTGATGATACAGCCTTTTATTGGACTTCCCAACCCAGATCCTCATGGAAAGATAATGACGATTATCACTACTATTTATGTTTGATTAGATGGGAAAAAAAATGGGGCTTTGATGGCCTTTATACGTCTCAGCTACTTTCTGTACGTTACGTTAAGGATGAATAAACTATGTCAGACAAAAATCTTTTACTTTTCAAAGCATGCTGTGCAAATGATATAAAAGGGGTTGAAAAAGCATTAAAAAAGTCAATCTTCTCCAGAGGAGCGGATGTTGACTGTGTGGTATATGAAGGCAATCCAGGCAGAAACTATCCGCTCCACATTGCCGCACAAAATGGGAATGTGCATATCGTCAGTATTCTTATTGAAGCTGGCGCTCAGGTGAATGTTTATAATGAAAAAGAGGAAAACCCTCTCCAGATGGCTGCAGAAAGCGGAAATGCCAAAGTGGGGCAGATTTTAATTAGCCATGGAGCCGACGTTAATGAACATAGGGACACCTCCAGTGAGCCCATGCTGATAGCAATAGAAAATGAAAATATCGATTTTGCTAATATGCTTTTACAAAATGGAGTGAATATACAATCCTCACGAAGGGCTTACCTTAACTATGCAGCAAAATATAATATACCAGAATCTATAAAATGGCTTGCCAAAGACTATAATATCAATGAGGAAGACTATAGCCATAAAACTGTTCTTTACGAGGCAGTTGAGAATGGAAGTCTTGAGGCTGCCGGAATTCTTATCGAACTTGGCGCTAATGTTAACGCTCTGGATGCATCAAAGAGAGAGCCCCTATATTTTGCAGTAAAAAATGAAAATATCGAGATGTCTCGGCTCCTCATAGAAAAAGGAGCTAACATTAACAACGTTAGCGAAGGGGGTGAAACGGTAAAACGGATCGCTGTCAAACAACATAATCTCGAAATGATAGAGTTGCTCTTTTCCCTGGATAATTTCAATATCAATCGTAATTTGTGGTATGCAAATGGAGACGTTAAAACAATCACACTCTTGATTAAACTGGGAGCTGATATCAATAGCTTCTATAGCGACTATGAAAAATATACATTGCTCGAAAAGGCTATTGGAAATAAAAATTTAGAACTTATAAAAACATTAGTTCACCTTGGGGCAAAATTGACATACGAAGCAGGAGGAAAAAAGAAATACCTTTTTACCGAAGCTGTTAAACTTGGAGATATAGCAGTAGTTGATACCATGCTGGCAAATGGTGCAGATATCAACGAAAACGATTCAGCTCCGCTTGCAGAGGCAATACAGCTCAATAGTAAGCCCATGATAGATTATCTTATCAGGAAAGGAGCTCAGCCAAATGACAACACCCGCGATTTGTACGACAAGCTGGTTGCTAAGGAAAAATTGATACAGGAAATCCAAACCGTACCTGCTTCAGACCTGTATAATATATTACTGAGTAACAACACGGAAGAATGCAAACTGGTAGCTCTTGACCGATATATTGATGCTTTTCCCGAACAGTTCGATTTCAATAAATGCAAGAGGGGTAAAGATATCATTTCAGCCATCATCAATCTCAGAACTGTAATCACAGATGAAAAAAGAAGAATTAAATTATCGGATTTGATCAATACTTATGGAAAAGCCAAAGAAGCGGTGCTGATTAAGACCCGATCTGATGAGTACAAGGTAGTTGTGGCATTTTCTAGACGAGATGGCGACTATGAAACCACCATTACACGGGTTGGCAACGATGAGTTTCTTAGTGAAGAGGTAATGACGGATTGGAATTAATGCCATGACAACTTCTATCAGCCCTTCTATTAACCCGCTTGAACACACACAGCGAATTCAGAACATGAGTGATATTTTAAAAAAGGTCATTCACTCCTATGATTCTCTGGATTCTCAAGATTTCGCTTATTTAGGCTCATTAAGAGAGTCCATTAAAAGCCACAGACCTGAAATAATGGATCTGCTTCAAAAAATTCGTGATCAATATGCCACAAAAGAACAGATTAATCCCTGGCAAAGTTTCAAAATATCTAAAGAGGATCCACCCTATTATTATGGCTATACACGACACTCTTCCATCATGCTCAAAGAAGAACTTCCCGTTGATAAAATTATCAGGGTTGGAATTATCGGTGGAACTTTCGATCCCTTTCATCTGGGGCATCTTCTAATGGGTTTAAACCATCTGGCTAATGGACTCAGCGACTTTATTGTTTATATTCCTAATGCTGATACATGGGAAGGCAAATATCCTTGTAAACCCAATAAAAATGATTATGAATGGCGTTTCAAAACCGTGATGAACGGCGGAGTGGAAGATATCTTTCCCCTTCTTCGTGTTGCATTTCTTAAAAGACAAGGGGAGCCTCCATGGGAAATAGCAGACTTGATTTTATATAATCAGGAACTCATTGATAAGCTGGATACGATTGAATTCAACATGATCATAGGTTCTGATGTTTTCAAACGACCCGATATTGAAATCAAATTTGAGAACGACTATAAAAATCTTCAGAAGATGGGGAAACCTGAAAAAATCAACTTCAATTTTCACGTCATTCAAAGAAATGGTTTTGAATTGACTACTGCAGATATTGAAAAAATAAAAGAGTGCTTATCATTTAAACTAACTATAGAACCTCCGATTCTGAATGCATCCTCATCAAACTTTAAGAACGGGATTAGAAATATTTCAAATCTTTATCCTTCTAGCCTATTGCTATTGGAATCTTTCATCCGCTATAAAATATAATTTCATCTTAACGAAATTGATGATTTTGACTAAGTAACCCTATCCCCCGACTCCCAAGAGCACTATAATCTCTATGAAAATTATCATCACAGTTCTCTTTTTAAACTATTCAAGCGCTTTACTACTAATATCTCTTTAAGGTTGTAAACCCTAAGCATCGATAGCATTATTTTCATACTTCCCCTTCGGGTTGCGGACTGTCGCTAATGTTCAAGCCATGTATAGTCGGAAAACGCCATCCTGACTACCGCCCATCATTCATAATACAAAAAATTGAACTTTTTTTTACCTCCATGCAGCATTCTGCATATAGAAAAAGTCTGTTCAGTAGTTAGGTTCATTTCCCTTGAAGCAAAAAAGTCCAAGCCGGCTGCTTGCTGGGGTATAACAAAATGGAGTAAAAATCTTTTAAAAAAGAGTAAACCATGAAAAGATGTATGATTATTGCCACATTTGCCATGCTGACGTCAATTGGCAATTACGCTTTTGCACAAGGACATGTTACTATTAGAAACGACAGTAAGGATTTTGAAGGGGTAAAGAATAGCATTTCCGCCACGGTAAACCTTTACCAATCCTCCACCTACAAGGTTGAATTAATAACCAGCCAGAAGGTAGCCGATG
The DNA here is from genome assembly GCA_029559915.1 of Bacillota bacterium. GTDB lineage: Bacteria > Bacillota_I > Bacilli_A > Izemoplasmatales > Hujiaoplasmataceae > UBA2289. The sequence continues at coordinate 320 of JAKPZU010000143.1, read as the reverse complement.
GGCTGGAAATTTCCGTAGAAAACGGTCTGCTGAGCATCAGGGAGAAGGAACAATCATGGAATCATTGGGGTTGCAACAATAGCTCCGATGAAGTGGTGGTAAACGTTTGGTCACCTAAGTATTCGACACTTATCATCAACGGATCGGGCGATATGCTTGCAAAAACCCCCATCAAAACTGACGAAATTGAGGTAAAGGTTAACGGTAGCGGCGATGTAAAAATAAATGAGCTGGAAGCCGAAAAAGTTTCCCTCAAGACAAACGGCTCGGGCGATATTGCTGTAAGTGGAAAAAAGGAGGCATCAACGCTGGTAATCAAA
>JAKPZU010000382.1 GCA_029559915.1 Bacillota bacterium | reverse complement strand
AAGTATAGTTATTTCTCCGCATCAAGTGTATACACTGTTGATTTTGACAAAGCCGCTTCTAATCAAGCTATTATTGAAGATTTGAATTACTATTCTTATAATGATACTTTCATTCCTTCTGGTATTAATTTTACAACTTACATCAATATGGGTAAAGTACCTAGCATTGATGCTAGTACATCGAATTTTACAACTCAATCTATCAATCCATCTGATCCTTTATATAAGGAATATCTATCTAACACATATTTTGACATAAGTTTTATGTACGCGAATAGTTTTTCTATCTCGCCATTCGCTACAGTAACTAGAGCGCAGTTAATGAATACGACTTATAGCGGCGGTTACAAAACTTATATTATTCAATATGATATTACAGCTGAAAATGGTTCAACAACCCAAACATTTACTCATACAATTATTGAAAGAACCGTTGAGTTGACAGCGGCTTTTAAAGATGGAAACGATGTGCCATTAGATAATATCACCACAACAAGAGAAGCTTTATCCACTAGATTTGAAATTGATTTAGGATTTGATACTTCGGATGATATGTCAGGGCCTGTTAATTACAGTGTGGAATTGACTGATCCTGAACATATTGAAATAAGTGTTGTTGGTATAGATTTTGATTCACAACCAATTACAAACATAATGGGCTTAACATACTCTTCAAATAATTACTTAATCATTGATATGAGTTCAGCAACCCTGCCGGGAACATACACATTCACAATTACTTATAACCGCGGTCTTACCGTAGGCACAATTACTTTTGCGGAATTAGAAATCACTAAATTCGAAGGAACAAATGCATATTTAAGCGATATCAAGTTCACGCCAATTGCTTCTGAATCAAAATATCCTACCATGGAAATAACTAATCAGTACAATGGCGATGTCACTCAGATTTATAAACCATCGGTTTATTTCTTCGGAATTGACTATGATCGAGCAGATGAGTTTGATTACAAATATTTTAGAGTATATGGGCAAGTAAATAACATTCCACTTGAATCATATTATCCATACATGTTGGACTATTTACCTCTAGGCGCAACAATATCCAGGTATGATCCATCTAGAACCGATTGGGCAGCTAATGACTATTACAGCCCTGAGGTTGACAACCTTTCAACAGAAGAACAAAAAGGAGTATTAGCTGCAGATTTCACCGAAATTGTTGGTGATGATAATATCTTTATTAGATATAGAGTTACTTCAGAAGATGGCGGTTCTCAAGTTTACTACAACATTAAAGTAAATGATATTACTTATAATGTAACATTGATATTTGACATTTATTACTGCGATGATCAAGACGTATGTGTTTTAGCAAAGAATACTTCGGAATTTACTGAAGTGGTTCAAATAAACGTATATAATCTATATGTTCATGCAAAAGACTCGACATTCACCAATCCTAATCCGGATGAAAACAATCCATTGTATTATCCAACGTTTAGCAGAGTGAGTGGCGAATATAATTCAATGACTCAATTTGTTTACACTGACGCCAGTGATTATAATTATAGGTTTGGTCGAAACCGAGCCGGTTTCTATATTTTTGAAGTCGTATTACCATACGATCAATATTTAAATGATATGTACACTTATGAAATAGAATTTACAACCTTTACCTTAGATGATGTTGATGATTTAACCTTTACGTCTAGTAAAGATTACAATGGAAAATATTACTACATCACTTACTCTGAAGCCAACAGAACAAGAAGATTTGACATAAAGATATATCGAGCGGATATTACCGGCAATAAGCCATTTGGATTGTTTGATTTCTTTAGAAGTTGGAGTTGATATTATGGGTAGAAAAGAAGAAAAAAAAGTTAGTCTATCAAGAAGAATCATTAGTTTAACAGTTTTTGTCAACGTGATTTTTCTCATAATTATTTCTGCTGGATTCCTTTTTTACACTTTTTTTAGCATTAACCAAAATAAAACGCTATTAGTTCAAAATCAGACTCAAGCGATTGTGAGTTCAACGGAAAAAGTGCTTTCAGAAATCAAAGCGGATGTAGATTTATTGACAAAAAATCAATTGGTTATCGATTACTTGAACTACGTTAATGATGGTTTTGAACCAATCATTAACGAAGATGACCCGAATTATCATATTTATCATGATTTTTTGGCAATAATATCCACAATTGTTGAGCATCAACCGAATCAAGCTTATGACTTAATATTTGTAGCTACTGAATATAATTGCCTTGACGCAAGCGATGGCTGTGCTATCACTTCAACAGGACAGTTGCTGTATGAGAATTGGTACATCAATCAAAGACCTTGGTTCCAAGACTTGGGTACTTTAGAAGAGAAATTTACTTCACCTTATGAAGATGCTTTAACGGGTGAGTATACTTTTACTTATGTAAAAAGAGTCATACAAAACGATGTGACAATTGGTTATGTCGGTATCGATATGTCATTATCCAGTTTAGGAGTTTTGGTTGACTCAATCGATAAAGACATTAACGGCGAAGTTGCTGAAATGTTGGTGTTTACTGATTTTGACGATGATCCTAGATTGGTTTTCTTCAATAAAGACACCTATTCTGATTATTCAATGTTAAAAAAGAGTCAATTTAAGACAATTGACGACGAAAAAGGATTTAGTGACACAGGTATTAACAACTTAGTAGAAGGTTACCAGGAAACGGGAGTTTTAAACACAAAAATATTTGAAAGCAATTATCTTGTAACTTTTAACAACCTTGAGGAGTTCGATTGGCAAATAGTAATTTTAATTGACAATAATCGGATGTTGTCAATGGAGCTATTGTTTGGGATAGTTTTATTTTTGATAGCTTTATTGGTTTATTTGACTGCACTTTTATTGAATCGTAGAATCAAGCGAGTTTTAGCGCCAATTCACAAGATACTAGATTCGCTAGAGGAAATTAAAAACGGTAATTATAAAGTAAAAGTCAATTTAATTGAAAACAATGAAATTAAAGAAATCGGCGACGCCATCAATTTAATGTCTAAAGAAATTGAAAGACAAATGGACTTGGTATATGAAACTTTTGCTTATGATACATTGACAGGTTTGAAAAATATCAGTGCTGCCAGAATTGACATTAATAAAAATATTCTTTCCGGAAATAAAAAAGTTGCTGTATGCATTTTCCAAGTCGAAAACATTAAAAATATCAACATTATCAAGGGGCAAATAGTGGGAGATAATCTCCTAAAAACAATTGCTCTAGAATTAAAAACCTTACTTGGTAATAGTGAATACATTTATGCCAACGGACATGATGAGTTCATCTATATTATGAACAATATCAGTTCCTTGGAAAATGTCGAAAACAATATCTCAAGAATTCTAGCCCATTTCAAAGAGCCTTTGACTGTTAAAAATATCAAGTTGGAAGTCAAATTCTATATTGGTATCTCAGTTTATCCAACAGATGGAAATGTCTTGGATGATTTGGTCAAAAAAGGGGACACTGCCCTTTATAAAGCAAAACAACTAGGAAATAAACGTTATTTGTTCTATAATGAAAATATAGCTAGAGAAATATCGTATAAGGCTCAAGTTTCAGAACAATTATCAAAAACAATTGAAAATCATGAATTGTATTTAAAATATCAACCATTGGTTGACAATAAGAATGAATTATATGGTTTCGAAGCCTTGGTAAGGTGGCATTCGCCAATCCTAGGAGAAATTTCGCCTAGTAATTTCATCGGCAACGCCGAAGAAAATTACATGATTGTGCCGATTGGCACTTGGGTTTTACGAGAGGCTTGCGGAATGCAGGTCAGACTCAAAAAACTTTTCAACAAAGAGTTTACCATCAGCGTCAATATTTCCTCAATCCAATTGATGCAATATGACTTTGTCGAAACGGTAAAATCGATTATTAAAGAGACTGATATTAGCGCTGAGTACTTAACATTAGAGTTGACAGAATCAGTTTTCTTGGATTCAACTGTGATGATTGAAGAAAAAATAGCGGACTTGAAGGCTTTAGGAATCAGATTCTCGCTTGACGATTTTGGTACCGGATATGCATCTTTGACTTATTTAAGACAGATTGCTTTCGATAATATCAAGGTTGACAAGAGTTTCATCGACGGTATCTTTGGTACTGAAAACGATCATAAGATTGTCGGTACCATCGTCAATTTGGTTCATAACTTAGATATGGTTGTCATCGCCGAAGGCGTGAAATCAAAGAGACAGTATGAATATTTGAAACAAATAGGCACAGACGTCTTCCAAGGCTATATGATTAGCGAACCGATAACTGAAGAAGCTATGAAAGCCTTCATCAAGATGTTTTATAAAATTGCTAAAGCTAAACGCATGGATGTTCTTGCCAACAAATATTAAAGAGGTGAAATATGTTTGATTTAATTTTTCTATCGGATCCCGCTACATACAGTAGACCATGGGAAATAGTAGTAGCTATCTTAATCATCGTTATTACCGGGGTGGCATTATTTTTCTTATATCGTAATGTCTTATTTCACTTCAAGAAGAATAAACTGGAAAAAGACAACCTAAAAGCAGAAAAATCAAAAGAAGAAAATAATGATAATATCCCGGATACTGTTTCGAAAAATCCATTGTTGGCAGAAATCAACAAGGATATCGCCGAGATTAAAGAAGGCGACTTAAGATTGTTTTTCGCGATTAATCTCGACAATTTTCGTTATATCGTCGATAGCTACGAACAAAAAGACATCAATAAAATCATCGATGAATATACCAGAAGATTGAAGAAGTACTGTCAAAAAGGCAGTGTCTGTGGCCATTATGAACAAGATATTTTCATCTATTATTATCGCGGCGAAATTAACAATGAAAAAATCAATCAAATCGCCGCTGAATTATTGGATTTATTTAAATCTCCCGTCAAGTTGGGCAATCATGAACTCACTGCTTCAATCGGAATCTGTTTATTCCCTTATGACGGCATAACCGCTGAAAATTTATTGAAGAATGCAGAAGTTGCGGTTTATGTCGCAAAAAAAGAAGGCAAGAACCGTTTTTACATGTATTCACAGAATTTAATTGAAAAAGAACAATTTAATATTGACTATTATAAACAAATAAAAAAATCAATTGAAAGTGATGAGTTTTTGCTTTACTATCAACCGATTGTTGATATCAGAACCGGAAAGATCATCGGGTTGGAATCGCTCCTCAGATGGCAACATCCGACGATGGGGATTTTATCGCCTGGTAAATTCCTTAACGTCATGGATTTGACTGGTGACATTACCTGGTTTGGCATTTGGGGCTTCGAGAAAGTTACCGAACAATATGCGATCTGGAAAAGAAATACCAAATTAGGCGATTTCTTCATATCCATTAACTTAGCGCCTAAACAACTTTACGTTGATGGTTTGGCAAGGCAGTATTTTGAAATTGCTGGTAAACACGGTTTAGCTCCGGAGAACTTCTGTTTGGAAATTCTCGATTATTACACTGTCATCAACAATGAAATTGCCCAATATAATTTAAAAGAATTTAGAAGATATGGTTTCAGAATGGCGATTGACGATACCGGCGTGGATTATCAATTGGCAGAAGATATGAACAAGATTTTAGCTTCAATCGTTAAAATTTCACGAGGGAATTTATTGTTGATAACAGGTGATGCTTCCAATTCCGAAAGAGTCAAGAAAGTTGTTGATCAAGCTAAAGCCAATCAAAAGATTGTTATCGCTGAAGGCGTCGAAGATGAAGACACTATCAGATTGCTAAATAAGTGGGATATCCGCTTCATGCAAGGATTCCATTTTTCTGAACCTGTATCCGTAGAAGACGCGGAAAAGATGATTAGAAAATCGCCGTGGGATATGTTTTCTTTCAATCATTTGATAAAGTAAAAAAAATGCCTAATTTTTAACGGTTAGGCATTTTTTTGATTTAAAATAGTTTTTGACTGAATTGCTTAAAAGTAATTTCGCGTTATCTTTTTTCATTGCATCTGTAAGAGATAGATTTCTGCGATTTATTTGAATGATTGTGGATATCCCGTATTCCTTAAGTGATAATTTATTTTCAACAATACCACCAAAGGCTATAGCTTTTTTGTTGTATTTTAAAGAGTAAATTCCAATTCCTGATAAAACCTTACCCATTTTTGATTGAGAGTCAATTTTTCCTTCGCCAGTAATTATCAAATCAACATTATTTATTAACTCATCAATTTTCAAGTAGTCCAATACAATTTCAATCCCTGGTTTTAATGTCGCGCTAAGATATGATAATAATGCAAAACCCAAACCCCCAGCTGCACCTGTGCCTGGCATCTGGGAATTATCATAAGATAATAGATTTGCGGTTACCAAACTGAAATTCTTTAGCCCTTCATCAAGATGTTCAACTATACCCTTTGTAGCTCCTTTTTGTGGGCCGTAAATGTATGCTGCACCATTTTTACCGTATAGAGGATTATTGACATCACAAGCTACCATGAAATTTGCTTCAGTCAATCTTTTATCAAAACCATTTAAATCAATCGTATTTATATTGATTAAATTCTCGCCAATAGGCTCGAGTTTTTTACCTTTGTTATCAAAGAAATTAACACCTAGAGCACTTAACATGCCCATTCCTGCATCGTTTGTTGCACTACCGCCAATAGTTATAATAAAATCCCTGATGCCTCTATCCAAGGCGTTTTTTATTATTTCGCCTACACCGTAAGTAGTAGTGAAAAGTGGGTTTCTTTCATCTGCTTTTAGTAATGTTAAACCGCTAGCTAAAGCCATTTCAATGACGGCTGTTTGATTGTTTGCTATCCCGTAATAAGTTTCAATTTTTCTCATCAAGGGATCATTCACTTTAAGAAAAATCTTTTGACCGTCTAAAGCGTTAATCAAAATTTCAACTGTTCCTTCGCCACCATCGGCGATGGGTTTTTTGATAACTTCAATATTTTCGTCTACGGCTTTTATTCCTTTTTCGACCGCTTCACAAGCTTCAACCGCACTTAATGATCCTTTAAATGAATCCATCGCAACTAGTATTTTCATGATATTCCCCTTAAAAATATAAGGCTTAAAAATCTTAAGTCCTATGTTTTTTAAATATGCCCTCGTTTAGTAGCTTCATGCTTTCTTCAACAACAAAATCGACGTCATTTTCAGTAGCTTTTTCATTAAAGACAATTTGTAAACCTACGAAATTAGATATGCCCATCAAGATATAAGATACGGTTTCAAGGTCAATGTCATCCCTGATTTCACCGTTTTCGACGTAGGGACGAAGATGGTTAATATAAGAAGAAGCGAAATTTGTATAATATTCTTTAAATATTACCGGGTCGACGAATAAAGATTCCCATACTAATTTATAAGCAAGCGGGTCTTCTTTGACGTACATGATGAAAGCTTTTAAACCGGCTTTTTCCATTTCATATCTCGTCAAGCAATTTCTAGTTGCTTCCGTGGCCGTTCTTCTGATGTTATGACCATATTCATCGAGAAGATATAAATACAAAGCTAATTTGCTGTCGAAATAAATATAGAAGGTTCCGGCAGCGACTTTCGCTTTGGAAATGATGTCATTTATTGATGTCGAATTATATCCAGCTTTGCCATAAAGTAATTTACCAGCTTTGATTATTTTCTTAAATGATTTTTGACCAACTTTAGTTTTGGGCAATCTGATTTCGTGTTTATTCATATTATCACCGATTTCATTGTAATTTAAATGGTTTTAAAATACAAGAGAATTCATAAAAATATTTATATGAATAAAGATTCATAATAGAAATTTGTGTAACGGGTTTTATAAAGATTGCTATTTTTTCTCTCTAAACAGCATTCTTTAATAAAATCCTTACATATAAGCCCATAAAGAGCGATTATCATATTTTTTACAAAATGAGTGAAAGCGCTTGACAAAATTAGATAAATTTGATTATAATAGCGTTGAAATATGAAGATTTATTCATATTAGTAATTGTAAATCTAATAGGAGGTTTTTAAAAGTGAGTAGAAAAGTTTTTATTGTCGGAGCTAAAAGAAGTCCTATCGGTTCTTTCCTAGGCGCATTAAAAGATGTTCACCCACAAGATCTGGGTTCACAAGTATTGAAGGCATTGCTGGAAGAAACTAAAGTTCCAGCCGATAAAATCAGTGAAGTCATCGTCGGTAATATATTATCTGCTGGTCTTGGTCAAGGCATCGCAAGACAAATATCGGTAAAATCTGGAATTCCTCAAGAGGTGCCGGCATATTCACTAAACATGTTATGCGGTAGCGGCATGAAGGCGATATTAAATGCGTTTATGGGCATCCAATCGGGTTTGTCAGAAATAGTAGTTGCGGGTGGAGTCGAATCAATGTCTTATGCGCCATATTTAGTTTCTGGAAAAGTAAGATCTGGGAATAAAATGGGTAATATGGAAATGATTGACCATATGATTTATGATGCATTGACAGATGCTTTCGGAAACATGCACATGGGTATTACCGCTGAAAACATTGCGAATAAATATAATCTGACGCGTGAAGAACAAGATAAGTTTGCTTATGAATCTCAAGTTAAAGCAATTAAAGCTTTAGATAACGGCAAATTCAAAGATGAAATCGTGCCAATAGTTATAAAGGGTAAAAAAGGCGACATCGTATTTGATACCGATGAATATCCAAACAGAACTACAAGCCCTGAAATTCTTGCTAAGCTGAGACCAGCTTTCGTAAAAGATGGCACTGTAACTGCAGGGAATGCTTCGGGTATCAATGATGCGGCTTCATTTACCATTATTGCTAGTGAAGAAGCGGTAAAAGAATATAACTTGCCAGTCTTAGCCGAAATTATTGGTATCGGACAAGCTGGAGTTGACCCGAATTATATGGGTTTAGGTCCGGTTCCTGCTATTGGCAATTTAGTCAAAAACTATAACTTGAAATTAAAAGATATGGAATTAGTAGAACTTAACGAGGCTTTTGCTGCACAAAGTTTAGGAGTAATCACCGAATTAGCTGAAGCGCATAATATGACAAAGGAAGAAATATTATCAAAAACAAATGTGAACGGCGGAGCTATTGCCTTAGGCCATCCGGTTGGAGCCAGCGGCAATAGAATAGTAGTTACCTTGTTGCATGAAATGATTAAACAAGACAAGCATTTAGGACTAGCAAGCTTATGTATCGGTGGCGGTATGGGTACTGCTATCGCAATTAAAAGATAAATAATACGAGGAGAAAAGATATGAAATTAAAAGATAAAGTAGCCGTTATTACCGGTGGTGCTAAGGGCATTGGCGCAGAAATCGCAAAATTATACGCAGCTGAAGGCGCTCAAGTAGTGGTAGTTGATATGGGTGAAATGACCTATGAAGCTAAAAACGTTGAATTCTATCACTTAAATATTACAGATACAGAAGGTTGTAAAAAATTCTATGACGATATCATTGCCAAATACGGAAAAATTGATATTTTAGTCAATAATGCCGGTATTACAAGAGATGCAATGACTAAAAAAATGACCGACGAAATGTGGGATGCGGTCATTAACGTTAATTTAAAAGGTGTTTTTAACCTAGTTAGATACATTGGGCCGCAAATGGAAACCAACAATGGTGGAGCCATCATTAACATTTCTTCTGTAGTTGGAGTTTTTGGAAATATCGGCCAAGCTAATTACGCAGCGACTAAAGCAGGCGTTATCGGTTTAACTAAAACTTGGGCTAAAGAATTCGCCAGAAAAGGCGCGCCAGTCAGAGTTAACGCAATCGCTCCTGGGTATGTCATGACAGATATTTTAAAGACGGTACCTCAAGATTTATTGGATCAATTCGCGGCTTTAACAATGTTAAAACGTTTAGGACAACCTGAAGAAATCGCAAAAGTCGCACTATTCTTGGCTAGCGACGATGCATCCTATATTACCGGACAAACAATTCAAGCCGATGGCGGAATGAGATTATAATACAAATTTTAAATAGAAAGATGTGATTTTATGAATAAACCAACCGTTGGAATCGTTGGTACCGGAATTTATTTACCGGAAAAATACATTACCGCCAAAGAAATCTCTGAACAGACCAAAGGCGTTTGGTCAGAACAAGCAGTTAAAGAAAAATTGGGAATAGTTAAAAAGACGGTTCCTGGAGAAAACGACGGAACTCAAGAAATGGGTGTATTGGCTGCTCTTGATGCATTGAAGAATACCGGAGTTAATCCTAAAGAAATAGATGTAATCATCTGTGTTGGCGAAGAGTGGAAAGAGTATCCTCTTACAACTAGTGCTTTATACATTCAAGATAAAATTGGAGCGGTTAATGCTTGGGGAATTGATGTAGCAAACCGTTGTTGCACAACCGTATCGGCGATGAAAATGGCGAAAGACATGTTGATAGCCGATGATGATGTGAATGTCGTCATGGTAGTCGGCGGTTATAGAAATGGCGACTTTGTTGATTATACCGATAAAGACATGTCAATGATGTATAACCTAGGAGCCGGTGGCGGAGCTATTATTTTAAAGAAAAACTATGATAAGAATCTATTATTGGGCTCACATATTATTTCTGATGGTTCTTTATCTAGAACAGCTGGTGTGGAAATTGGCGGTACAGCCAATCCTATCACTTGTGAGAATTTAGAAGAAAGCAAGAAATCCTTACGTCTGATGGATCCGAAAAAGATGAAAGACAGACTAAATGAAGTATCAATGCCAAATTGGTTCATGTGCATCGATAAAGCGCTTGAAAAATCAAATCTCACAAGAAAAGATATTGATTATTTAGCTATTTTACATATTAAAAAATCTGGTCACTTAAGCATGTTGAAAGAACTGGGCTTAAGTGAAAACCAATCAATTTATTTAGAAGATTACGGCCATATCGGTCAAGTTGATCAAATTCTTTCATTACATAAAGCCTTGGAAGAAAAGAAAGTTAAGGATGGTAGTGTTGTTTGTATGATAGCCGCAGGTATTGGCTATGTCTGGGCGGCCAATATCATTAGATGGGGGTAAGATATGTTTGTTATAGATTTAATTTTTAATAGTTTATTACAAGCCGCACCGCTTGCTCTTGCAACTTTTGCGATTGTTTTAATCTTTAAAACATCATTTACTACAAATTTTGCTCAAGGGATGATTGGAACCCTAGCTGCTTATATTACGGCTTATATTTTAATGCCTGTTCCTGACGTTCAAGGGAATTTACCGTCTCCGACATTTTCGGCTTATTTGCTTGCAATATTAGCTGGAATTATGGTAAGTTTTCTATTCTCAATGCTAATTGATGTATTAGTATTTAGAAATGCTAAATTTATTTCACCTGTAAGTAAGCAAATTGTAACGATGGGCGTAGTACTAATTCTTTCTGGGTTTATACCTTTCTTGTTTGGAATATCTGATCGTTCTTTACCGAGAATCGGTGGGAATTTAACCGATACTTTTATAGGTAAATTTTTAATAAGTGTAGTTGATATGTTCGGTGGTATCGGCATTAGAATCAAATATCATATGCTTTTAGGATTTTTCATAGCTTTTATTATTTTGGCGATTATCTTCGTCATGTTGAAATATACAAAGTGGGGTTTAGGAGTTAGAGCAACGGCCTCAAATGAAAAAGTAGCTTCAATGATGGGAATTAATACTAGATTTATTACAGCTATGAGTTGGGCGATTGCCGGTGGACTTGGCGCTTTAGCGGCTGTGTTGATTGCTTCTAATAAAGGCACATTTGGCAACGTTACGATTTACTTTATGATTGCAATCCAAGTTCAAGCTTTCTTTGCGGCAATCTTAGGTGGGTTTTCAACCTTCCATGGTCCGGTTATCGGTATTGTCATTTTAACGACATTAAATAATTTATTTTCAACTTACTTTAACCCTTGGGGTAATACGGTACTTTATTTATTCATTATATTTATAGTCTTACTAAAACCTTTAGGATTATTTGGTAAGAAAATTGCTAAGAAGGTGTAATTTATGAAGAAAATTATATTATACCTCAAGAAAATGTCGAAGCATCCTTTCTTTGGATTTGTGTTATTCGGTATAGCATTAATGTTAATACCGATATTCAATGATTATTTATCGATTACTTTTGTAGCTTCAATAGCTAAAACTCTAATATTCTTTATAGTTGGTTTAGGGTTTTCACTATTAATCGGTTACGGTGGGCTAGCTTCACTTGGAACCTCATCGTTTATTGCGATTGGTACTTTTACTATCTATACAGTAATGGATGTTTTGAACTTACCTTTTGCTTTAGCTTTTTTAATCGCAATTATTATAGCGTTGTTTGTAGGGACTATATTTGGAGTAGTGTCTTTAAGGATTGAAGGAATGTATTTGGCGATTGTCACTTTGGGACTATCGGAAATAATGATTGAGTTATTTAAGAATTTCGATCGTTTCACCGGTGGTGTTTCCGGAACTACATTCTCTGTTTTCAGGCTTTTTGGACAAAACTTAACTCAAAATCAAACTTTTGTTATTTTAATCATAGCTGTTGTGATCGCCATGATATTAACTTATAATTTAATATATAGCCCTACCGGACGAGCGCTTTTAGCGGTTAAGAATAGCGATTCAGCCGCACAAGCGATGGGAATAAGCGTTATAAAATATCGCTTGCTAGCATTTATGGTTTCCACTGTTTATGCGGTTATCGGTGGAATCTTCTATATGGCTTATGTTAAATTCTCTATGGGTTCAACCTGGGGTTTGGCTGTTACCTTAAATATTTTAGCTGCCGTAGTTGTTGGTGGCTCTAAATCAATCTGGGGAGTTTTGATTGGAACTTTTATAATTTTCGGTTTAGATTTAATGGTCTTTAAGGAAATTTTCTCCGACGGACCATTGGCTAATTTCTCATTTATCATCAGTGGTGTCTTAATCATCGTAGTAATCATGTATTTTCCTACTGGCATTGTCGGTTTGTTTGACAAATTAAAATGGAAAATTAAAAAGAAGATTCTTCTTAACAAAACTAAAAAGGAGAGTCAAGAATAATGAATACTAATATTGATAAAATAAAACAAAGAATTAATCACTACTTAAGAATTTACTATACGAGAAAATTAGTTAAATTATATAAAAAGCAAATCTTTATCCAAAATGAAATAGATTTCAAGAATGAACAATTCGCTAATTCAAAAACTCCGCCAACAGATGAAGAAAAGAATAAATTTAATATCTCAATCACAAAACAAGAAAATAAGATTGATGAATTAATTGCTAAGTATAAAAGCAAACGAGACAATTTAAGTCAGCTTATGATTAAAAGATTAGAGAATGAATATATCAAGTTGGAAAAAGAAAACGAAGCAGAGCAAATTGAAATTGAAGGTTTAAGAAAAGATTACTTAAAGTCAGAAAATTCTAATGAATCAGTTTTAGGAAATATTGAAAAACAAATCGCAAAAAAAGAAAGTTTAATTGCTAAAAACAAACAAATTATCAGTATTCAAGCCGATCGAAAATTTGTTGAAGAAAACTCTGAAATACACCTATCTTTATCTCATTTAACAATGAATTTCGGTGGATTAAAAGCAGTAGATGATTTATCTTTCAATGTTAAAAAAGGTGAAATATTCGGCCTTATTGGTCCAAATGGTGCCGGAAAAACAACAGTTTTTAACTGCATTACTCAGTTTTATAAACCTAATGAAGGAAATATATTCTTTAACGATCAAAACGATGAAACAAATTCACTTTTAGATTTTAAAGTTCATGAAATTATTAATTTAGGAATTGTCAGGACTTTCCAAAACGTTGAACTTGTATGGGAGTTATCGGTTTTAGATAATTTATTAGTTGGGGCACATTCGATGTATCAAGCTGGCTTTTTCTCACAACTTTTTCACTTGCCTAAGATGAGATATGAAGAAAAAGTTATAAAGACAAAAGCTTTAGGCATATTAGAAGAGCTGAATTTGATTCAATATAAAGATGTATTACCTTACGGTCTTCCATATGGAGTATTGAAAAAGATTGAATTAGCTAGAACCTTAATGACAAAACCTAATCTAATTATTTTAGATGAACCGGCTGCCGGATTAAACGATTCAGAGACCAAAGAACTTGCAGATACTATTAGGTCTTTAAGAGACAGATTTAATTTAACCATCTTCTTGGTAGAACATGATATGGGACTTGTTATGGATATCTGCGATACGGTTTGTGCAATATCTTTCGGTAAGAAATTGGCTATTGGAACACCTCAAGAAATTCAAAACAACGCTCTTGTTAAAGAAGCTTATTTAGGGGGTGAGTAAGAATGGCCAATATTTTAGAAATTAAAGATTTAGAAATCGATTATGGTATTGTAAAAGCAATTAAAAAAGTTTCAATGAATGTTGAAGAAGGCAGTATAGTTGCCATCTTAGGCGCTAATGGTGCCGGTAAAACCTCACTGATTAGAAGCATATCCGGAGTTGTTAAAGTTTCTTCGGGAGAAATTTTGTTTAGAGGTGAATCTATCACCAATAAAGAGCCTTATAAAATTGCTTCTAGAAATATTATGGCCTCACCGGAAGGGAGAATGATTCTTGCTGGATTGACAGTTGAAGAAAATTTATTGGTTGGAGCTTATAGTTTAAAAGCGATTGAGAGAGACGGAGTTAAGATTACAAAAAAACAAAGGACAAATGAATTGTTACAAAGAGTATTTGGATATTTTCCGGTTTTACAAGAAAGAAGAAAACAACAAGCGTCAACTCTATCGGGTGGTGAACAACAGATGTTGGCTATTGGTAGAGCATTGATGGGCGATCCAGAATTATTGCTTTTAGATGAACCTTCATTAGGACTTGCACCATTGATTGTCAGAGACATCTTCAATATTGTTAAACAGATTAAAGATGAAGGAAAAACCATTTTAATGGTTGAACAAAACGCTTTACAAACCCTAAAGATTGCAGACTATGCTTATGTTTTAGAATTAGGAAAAGTCCGTTCTGAGGGAAAAGCAGAAAAGCTGTTGGCTGACGACAGTTTAATTCAAGCGTATTTAGGTAATACGAAATAAAATACCGGCGATGAAGCCGGAAAATAAAAAGGAGAAAAAAAATGAAAAAGTTTTTGCTATTATTTGTGCTAGGGTTAGTATTTACTCTAACGTCTTGTACAAGCCTTCCGAAACTTGATGTCGAAGAATATGACGTCCCTGAAGTTCCTGCTGGTTTAGTTCAAGGTGTTACGGATACTGAGATTCTTGTCGGAAACACCGCTCCAAAAACTGGTGGATTCGCAGTTGTAGGTATTCCATTCAACGCAGCTATTGAGGCTGTTTTCCAAGATTATAACAACAATCTAGAAGAAGGACAAAGAAGCATTAGATTCATTACCTATGATGATGGATCAGATGCAGATACTGGTTTAACTAATACTAAAAAATTAGTTGAACAAGATAAAATTTTCGCGCTTGTAGGACATGTTGGTACTGGTACTGTTGGTGCTACTTTACCTTATTTATTGGAAAAACATATTCCAATGGTTTATGCGGCTACTGGTATCAATAACCTCTATTTTCACAACACACCAGGAAACCCAATTTTTGCTGTTCAACCAATTTATAAAACTGATGGTAGAATCGCTTATGCACGTGTTATTAACGAACCATTCTTTGGGGAAAACAACGATGAAGTATTACCAGAAAATGCTAAAATTGGTGTAATGTACACTAATGATGACGCTGGTAAATCAATCGCAGCTGGTATCATTGAAGAAGCTAAATTACAAGGAAGAGAAGATGATTTAATCGTCTTATCATTCGAAGATGCAACAATTGATTCAACAGTTAAAAATTTACTTTCTAAAAATCCTGATGCAATTATCGTTGCTGGTAATCAAGGGCCTTTCGCCAATACTTTGGTTGCTTTAGATGACAATGGAAATACTACTCCAGTATTCACATCTTATGTTAATACTAATGCTTCAACAATTACTGTTCAAGATTATGGATTTGATATCTATGGTTCTGCTTGGCTTGATATTTCTGACGCTGAAGGTCTCTATGGATTGTCTCAAGAATATTGGGATTTCGTAACAGTTATGACAGCTGCTGGATACGGTGCTGATAATGCTACAGAAAACTATACCGCTAATGCATTCGCTATGGCTGGTTATGTAGCCGCTAAAGTATTCTTGGCTGGTTTAGCTAATGTTGAAGGAGAATTAACATTCAAGACTTTCATCGAAGCTATGGAATCCGAACCTCTCGACGTACCAATGGGCGGATTTATTGATTATTCTAATGGTATGCGTTGGGGAATTTCTTCAATGTCATTATCTAAATTAGTTTATACACCAGCTGATGGTGACACACCTGCATCTCATGCATTTGTTAAAGTTGCTGAAATTGAATCATTGGATGAAATTTACGAATAATAAAACTTTTTGGGTATATATAGGGAGAGGATTAAACTCTCCCTTAAAACCTAAAATTATATGTAGAGAGGTTAACTCATGAAGAATCCAAAAATTGTTAAAATCGAAGAAATTTTAAAATTAATTAAAAGTCAAGATGAAATAGTGGTTGGCATGGCTGCCAACGAACCACGAGAATTCATGAAAAATCTTCATATCATAGCTGACAAAGTAAAGAATGTCACAGTGACCAATTGTTTGCCGATAGTAGAGGCAGAATTTTTTACCAATGAAAAATTACGTGATTCTTTCTTCTTGGATAGTTGGTTCTTTACCAAGACTTTAAGAAGCGTAAGTAAAAATGGAAATATCTCGTTTATTCCGAATCATTTACATTTAGCCGGAAGAAGACGATTAGATCATAAAATACCGAACATATTTATAACTGCAGCTACACCGCCTGATAAACATGGCTTCATGTCGCTTTCAACTTCCAATGTTTATGAAAAACAGATGGTTGAAGAAGCTGACATCGTCGTCTTTGAAATCAATCCTAACTTCCCGAGAACCTTTGGCGACATGGAAGTGCATGTCCACGATGTAGATTACTTGGTTGAGGTTGACTATCAAGTTCCGACCTTACCATACGTCGAACCAAACGAAAAAGATATGATTATCGGCAAACTGATTGCCGATAAAATCAACGACGGCGATACCATTCAACTGGGAATTGGCGGTATTCCTAATGCGGTTGCCAGAAGTTTGATGACCAAAAAAGATTTGGGTATTCATACGGAAATGTTTACTTCCGGAATGATTGACTTGATTGAGGCTGGAGTAATCACCGGCAAGAAAAAGACGCTTCATAAAGGTAAACACGTTTGTTGCTTTGCGATGGGTTCCAAAGAACTTTATGAATATATCGACAATAATCCTTCGGTTATGATATTACCGGGTTCATATGTCAATGATCCGGCCGTTATGGCTTTGAACGATAATCAAGTGTCAATAAACGCAACCATCGAAGTTGATTTGACCGGACAATGCGCTTCTGAATCGGTCGGAACCAAGCAAATCAGCGGCACCGGCGGTCAAGCCGATACGGCTATCGGTGCTCAAAATGCCAAGAACGGACGTTCTTTTATCGCCCTTTACTCAACAGCTACCATTAAAAATAAAGAGACGGGAGCTTTAGAAGAAGTATCCAAAATTGTACCAACGCTTACTCCCGGAGCGGCTGTCTCCTTATCAAGAGCCGACGTCGATTATGTTGTGACTGAATACGGTATAGTCAGGTTAAGAGGAACTAATGTTAGAGAAAGAGCGAAACTTTTAATTTCCATAGCTCATCCAAAATTTAGAGATGAACTTCGTAAACAAGCGATAGAAGCGGGGTATTTACATGAGCATTTTTAAATATCAAAATTATGATATCTTCTATGAAATAGACGGAGATAGCAGTAAGCCTAAATTATTGATTCTAAACGGCATCATGATGAGCACGAAATCATGGGCTCCTTTTGTTGATACGTTCAGCGAGCATTTTCAATTGATAAGAATTGATTTCTTCGACCAAGGTCAGTCGGCTAAATTGGATTTTTTTTACACTCAACAAATTCAAATCGAGATGTTAAAAGCTTTTCTGGATGAACGAAAAATCGATAAAATAAATATCGCCGGTATTTCTTACGGCGGTGAAGTAGCGCTTTTATTTGCTTGTCATTATCCTGAACATGTTAATCGGTTGATGCTTTTTAATTCCAGTGCCTATACCAATCCTTGGCTCAAGGATATCGGTGATGGCTGGATTAAGGCGGGATTAACTAGAGACGGTGATCTCTACTATAAAACGACCATTCCAGTCATTTATTCAGCTAAATATTATGAAGAAAAAATCGATTGGATGAAGCATAGAGAAAAAATCCTTCTTCCGGTATTTTCCAATCCAGGCTTTTTGGATGCGATGGAACGCTTAACAAGAAGCGCTGAAAGTTTTGATGTGAGAGCTATGTTAAAGAATCTCGATTTACCAGTTTTGATTGTCACTGCCGATCAAGATAATTTAACGCCAAAAAAAGATCAAGAATATCTTCATAAGAATATCAAGAATAGCAATTGGGTGATAATTCCTGAAGTTGGGCATGCCTCAATGTATGAAAATCCAAGTTTATTCACGAGCTTAATTACCGGTTTTTTCCTTATAAAGGATATAAAATATAATATATGATAAGGAGTATCAATATGGAAAAGAAATTTGTCGCATTAAAGAATCAAGAAACTTATGCATATCTTGAAAAAGGCAGCGGTGATAAATATTTGATTTTGGTTCATGGTAATATTTCTTCAAGCGTTTACTATAAACCACTGATTGATTTATTACCTGAGAATCTTCATTGCTTTGCCGTTGATTTGAGAGGTTTTGGGGATTCTAGTTATAACCAAGAGATCTCATCTTTAAAGGAATTGGCAGATGACGTGAAATTATTCATGGATGCCATGAAGATTGAAAAAGCCGATATTGCGGGATGGAGTCTTGGCGGTGGCGTCGTCATGGAATTTGCAGCTCATTACCCAGATCGCTTAAACAAACTTATTTTAATCAACTCGACTACACATAAAGGTTATCCGGTCTTCAAGAAAGATGCAAACAACCAGATGAAACTAGGAGAGGTATATGCATCCAAAAAAGAAATGGCTGAAGATCCAGTCCAAGTAAAACCATTGCTGATGGCGCTAGAAACAAAAAACCTAGCTTTTGTTAAATATATCTATGACTTAACCATCTACACTTATAACAAGCCTTCTGAAGAGGACAATTTGTTATATTTGACCGATTCTTTGAAACAAAGAAACTTGGTTGATGCCGATTGGGCTTTGGCTAATTTGAATATGGGAAAAGATTTCAATTTCTACCAAATGGGTCAAAACACGATTTCTTTGATAAAAGCTCCAGTACTCCATATTTGGGGTTCGCATGACAAGACTGTTCCTGAATTTATGATCCTTGACAATATCAAAGCTTTGGAAGACCAATCCACTTACGTCAAGTTTGACCAATGCGGTCACTCGCCTTTAGTGGATAAACCTAATGAATTGGCCAAGGTTATTTTGGACTTCATTCGCTAACTTTTAGCATTGAATTTCTCCTTTCTTTATCTAAGGGTGCTTTCATAATACATCTTTTCGGAGAAAGCATCCTTAGGAAAGGAATAAATTGAATTAAAATTAGCACAAACCGCTTGACAAAGGCACTTGACTATAATATAATCAAGGGGTAAATAGCAAAGCTAGCGAAAGTTAGTGACGCAAAGCTATAGGGCCTTCTCCCTCTAGAGATGGTAGCCAGTTGCCGTTATCTTAAAAAGATGAGGGCATTTTTTATTTCTTATAGTTGATTATATAAATAAAAAGTGGGTCTCTCTTAAAAGGCGATGGCTTTTTTGATATAAAAAGCCAGCAGTGAAAGAAAAAGATTGGGGGGGATTCGTTTGCGGTATGAGCCAAAAGACTAAATTAGCTATTCATATTGTAAATGCCTCAAAAGCGGCTAAGATTGCTAAAGCAAGCCGTCTAGGCATAGTCGTTAGTTCGGTTTTGATCTTCTTAATCTTCGCTGTTAGCTATTATGGCACCATGGTAGGTAACTTTACTTTCAGTGTTGATGGGATGGCCAGAGAAGCTGGTATTTCCATGTATGAGTACGCTGATAGAATAGAGTATAAAACAAGGATTGTCTCAGACAAGGTTGAAGACAATCAAGGAATGACGGGTTTATGTGGAACTGAATATTATGACGGTTCACAGGGTGAAGGAGTTTGTATTCCAGGGGACGAACATTTCGTAAATACTGATGGACCAAACAATGCTGAATCATATATCGCCCATACGTTTTATGTGGAAAATGCTGGTGACTATAAACTTGATATCAGCGCTTCGGTAAATATCCTAGCATCCACTAAGGGCGCAGAAGAATCTTTACGAGTAAGAGTGATTATCAATGGTGTTGGCGTTACTTACGCTAAGGTCCAATCTGAAAAAGGCGAATCTCCAGGAGAATTCGAACCATTGACGGAAAGTTTTTACAGTATCGATAAAGTAATGTATAGAGAATACCTGGAAGTAGAACCTGAAGAAACACTAAAAGTAACAATAATAGTCTGGTATGAAGGCGTAGACGCCGATCATACCAACGCAATCTTTGGTGGCGGCGTAAAACTTGATATGAAGTTTTCAGTCATTAAAGTTTATGATGATGAGCTTTAATTTTTTAACACAAAAATTAAAAATAAATAATTTATAAAGGAGAAAATTTATGAAAGGTTTAAGAAACAAAGTGATTCTT
>JAKPZU010000361.1 GCA_029559915.1 Bacillota bacterium | reverse complement strand
TCTGAAGTGTTCTTTCTTTATAAAATTTTTGATTTTAATCAAAAGTATATATCGCAAATAAAACAGCTCAGTAGAAGTAAAACAGATTTAGAGGTAGTGTAAAATAAGTTGTGTAAACACAAAAAGGAATAAATCCGTTATAGTAGAGTTGCAAAACATTACTAGAAAGAGATTTATTCCTATGACTCAGTTTACCACAGAACTACTTAACTTCCTAGCCCAAAAGCAAGATATTGATGAATTTTTCCGTACTTCTCTTGAAACAGCTATGAATGATCTGCTTCAAGCAGAGTTATCAGCCTTTTTAGGGTATGAACCTTACGATAAATTAGGCTATAATTCTGGGAATAGTCGTAACGGAAGCTATGCACGGAAATTCGAAACCAAATATGGGACTGTTCAGTTGAGTATTCCTAGAGATCGTAATGGGAACTTTAGTCCAGCTTTGCTTCCCGCTTATGGACGTCGAGATGACCACTTGGAAGAGATGGTTATCAAACTCTATCAAACCGGTGTAACGACTCGAGAAATTAGTGATATCATCGAGCAAATGTATGGTCATCACTATAGTCCTGCCACAATTTCTAATATCTCAAAAGCAACTCAGGAGAATGTCGCTACTTTTCATGAGCGAAGCTTAGAAGCCAATTACTCTGTTTTATTTCTTGACGGAACCTATCTTCCATTAAGACGTGGAACCGTTAGTAAAGAATGTATTCATATCGCACTTGGCATTACACCAGAAGGACAGAAGGCTGTTCTTGGATATGAAATCGCCCCAAATGAAAACAATGCTTCTTGGTCCACCCTGTTAGACAAGCTTCAAAACCAAGGAATCCAACAGGTTTCTCTTGTAGTGACCGATGGCTTCAAGGGGCTTGAAGAGATTATCAATCAGGCTTACCCATTAGCTAAACAACAACGTTGCTTAATTCATATTAGTCGAAATCTAGCTAGTAAAGTGAAACGAGCAGATAGAGCGGTTATTCTGGAGCAATTTAAAACGATTTATCGTGCTGAAAATTTAGAAATGGCAGTGCAAATTTTAGAGAACTTTATCGCCGAATGGAAACCAAAGTATAGGAAAGTCATGGAAAGTCTGGAGAATACGGATAATCTTTTAACTTTTTATCAGTTTCCCTACCAGATTTGGCATAGCATTTATTCGACAAACCTCATTGAGTCTCTTAACAAAGAAATCAAACGTCAAACGAAAAAGAAGGTTCTTTTTCCTAACGAGGAGGCTCTGGAACGTTATTTAGTTACCCTGTTTGAAGATTATAATTTCAAGCAAAATCAACGCATCCATAAAGGGTTTGGCCAATGTGCTGACACACTTGAAAGCTTATTTGATTAACATTCTTCAACTCTACTTGAGTGTTTACACATAATTATTGACAGTATAAAAAATATTTTTAAAAAGGATGATTTTTTTTAAAAAAAAGGCCTATCCCCCGATATAGAGAGATAGACCCTTTTTTCATCTTTACCCGTCCATGTCAGGGGCGGGCAGAATCAGAATATTTTGAACATTATGGAGCAATATCGAAATAGGAGCCAGCCGAAAGCAAGCCTATGGCAAGATTTCTATCAAATTGACCAACTGCGGCTATTTTTTGATAGAATGCACCCACTTCAGGTGATAGAGTTCTTTCCCGAGAAAGGTTGCGCACAGCAAGCTGCCGAAGGGCTTCAGCCAAGCCTGCCAGATGATTGGCTTCCTTTTGAGGCTCGAGTAGTAACTTGTCCTTATACTCGACCAGTATTTCTCGTTCCTCTGAAGTCAGTGTCGGAACTAAAATCAGATTGATGAGTTCATCGATCAGTTTTTCAGTTTTTTCCATATCCTTTTACCTCGATTCTTGGAGAAGATTGGAAACAATCAAATAATTTGGTTATTTGACAACAATATTCACCAATTTAGTTGGCTTCGATAGTCTGGGGATAGACTATTGAAGGTGGGAGATAAATAAACAAACGAGGCGATTGTTACTTAGTAACGATATTGACGAGTTTGTTTGCAACCACAATCACCTTCACAAGCTCCTTGCCTTCTACCTCGGCCTGGATTTTTTCATTTGCAAGGGCGATGCTTTCCAGTTCTTCACGGCTGGCATCTTTTGGCACCATGAGTTTGGCCTTGAC
>JAKPZU010000358.1 GCA_029559915.1 Bacillota bacterium | reverse complement strand
TACTAGTGAAAACTTATACAATCAAGTTTATGATTTTATGCAAGTTTCCTATAAGATTGCAGGAATCAATCATAGAATTATCGAAAATGGGATGCTAGACTTATCAAATGAACATCAACGAGACCGCTTTTTTACAAATGTTTTTGCATCGCAAAGTAAAGGAATTTATAGCTTTGGTTATGCTACTGTAGCGGGAGAGTATTATGCAACAAGAAAGAATGGACAAGGCGCTATTGAACTTATTATTTGTGATGCCTCAACAGGTTGGCATATCAAGTATTATTCGACCAATGTTGATGGTACCAGAAAAGAATTCATTTCCGATGATGGAAATTATGATCCGCGAACCCAATTATGGTACATTGCTGTTGTAGAGGAGGGAAAACCTACTTATTCTCCAGTTTATAATCATTTTGCCATAGATGATTTAATGGTTTCAATAGGATGGCCTGTATATAATCATGAAAACAAATTAGAAGGAGTCATTAGCGTTCATTTGTTATTAGGTGACTTCAATAAATATCTAAAAGGTGCTGTTGAAGGTCACCAAGGAACGGCATTAATTATCGAAAAAGATTCTCATGAACTAATCGCAAATTCACTGGATGCTCCTAATTTTGCGATTCTTTCTGACAATAGCTTACAAAGATATGAGGCAAATAACATTGATAATGAGGATGTTCAAAAAATTTATCAACAATATCTGACAAATGATAGTAGACAACAAGTGTTTAAAGGAGATAGCGACAATTTCTTTTTAAGCACAAAGGAAATCAACTTACAGGGTATTGATTGGATGATTATTGTCGCTATTCCTGAATCCGTTTTTATGAAAAACGTTTATTCGAGCATGTTGTTGTCAGGAATTATCGCCGCTGTGCTTTTGATTCTTTTGGTAATTGGTTATAACTTTTTCATGACAAATAGACTAAAACCGATAAAGACATTATTGAAGAGTGCAGAAAGATTTTCTCAAGGGAATTTTAAAGAACGAATCGATATCGTTAGAAATGATGAAATTGGATTGATTTCCCAAAAGTTCAACAAATTAGCGGACGAATTAGAAGCTTTTGTTAGCAAATTGGACGAAACTGTAAAACAAAGAACAGAAGAATTACAAAGGGCAAACAGTACGTTAGAAGAAAGTAAAGAAGCATTGCAATTAATTTTAGATTCTGCAGCAGAGGGGATTTATGGAGTGGATTTGAATGGTAATTGTACATTCTGTAATCTTAGTTGTTTGAAGTTGTTGGGATATAAAAATCAAAAAGAATTATTAGGAAAGAATATCCATCAATTGATTCACCATAGTTATCGAAACGGCACAAAAATGCCGAAAACGGAATGTAAGATTGTTGAAACCTTTACTACAATGAAAGGTACGCATGTCGATGATGAGGTATTTTGGCGAGCAGATGGTGTACCAATTGAGGTTGAATACTATTCATACCCTCAAATTAAAAACGAAGAATTAATCGGCGTTGTCGTTACCTTTAACGATATCAGTAAGAGAAGACAAAAAGAAGCAGCAATTGAATATTTAAATTGCTATGATCCATTAACTAACTTTCAAAATCGTACTTGTTTTGAAAAAAACAGAAAGACGATGGATAGTGAAGAAAATCTTCCTTTATCGATTATTTTTGCCGACATCAATGGATTAAAAATGACCAATGATATCTTTGGGCATGCTGCTGGTGACCAGTTGATTAAAGAATCGGCTGCTATCTTGAAGCAATCTTGTCGT
>JAKPZU010000348.1 GCA_029559915.1 Bacillota bacterium | reverse complement strand
TGCGGCATCTTCTGCAAGCAAGGAAACCAATGACATCAAATGCGATTTACCCGTACCGTAATTACCTACAACCTGCAAACCGAATGATTCTCCGGAATAGTTAAAATCAAGGTTTCGAATCATCAAGGGTATGAGATGATTCTTGAAAGTATCAGAGAACACAAAGGTCTTTACCAGTGATTTCTGATAGTCGGATTCGCCTGTTCGGCTAAATTTCACTACTTCGGTAATGGGTTCGAAGTTCAACAGTTCTTTATACTTCATATGGCAATATGGCTTACGTTCTTGATGTTTATCTTGATTCCGTTTTCTTTGGTTAAGAAATAGATGTTCTCTACATCCATTTCTCCATCCCATTTAACGAAAAGCACGTTGTTTTGAGAATAGCTGTCGAGTATCCTATTAAAATCGATTTTTAATGCTGGTTCGAACAGGATACCCAGATTCTCAATGGATAAATACTTCCCGAACAGATCGTGATTAGAGATCGCTGCATGAAGGATCTTATCCAATTCTGAGGAAACCCTCATAGGAATTCTTCCCGGTTCTTTGAAATTGTAAATGCTCTCAGAAATTCGCAGCCCGATATTTACTGACTTTAAATCAGAAATGTCCTCCGAGTAAAAAATGATCTTGTTCCGTGCTTGAGACTGAATGTAGTCCATTATAGTGCTGATTATTGGGTAATTCATTTCTCTTTCTTTTTTTGTTCAGCCAATAAATCAGCAACTTCCACATCCAATATCTTAGCAATTTCGAAAAGCACTTCAAGCCTCGGCTGTTGTCTGTTTTGTACATAGCCGTTGACCATGTTGTAACTTTTGCCCAGTTGTTCCGCCAACCAGGTCTGCTTTATCCCTTTCTCAACTAATACTTCTTTAATTTTGTTCATGTCTGTTTAAAATATATTAGCTAAGATAGACTTAAAAATATTTTTTATCTCATTTTTCAAGATAAAAAATGCTTGTATTGTTGTTTTTTGTGTTGCCCCGCCGTTTGTGTGTGCCGCTTGACGTAGAAGTCTTAATTGTCCTCCTACAAATATAGCAAGAGTGAAGCAAATTTTACTCTATACTTCATTCTTTTTTAAATGGATAACCGGAATAACGGACAAAAAGTGTAAGAATCTGAACAGTCGGTCCTGAGGGATATTTTTATGTCGTTTCTTCTTGTTGGCTACGACCTATGTCTTCCGTGCGAAAACCTGGGAGGCGGGATCAAGTGAGGTTCTTTTTATGGTTGATCAGGGTGATGAAGTCGGGGAGGGAGGTCTCGTCTTTGATGTCGAGGATCAGGGGGATGAGTTTCCCGACGGGCTTTGCCTCGGCAAAAAGGGTTTTCATTTCGGGGGTAAGGGGTAAGTCGAGCACCCCGGGGCGGGTCTTCCCGGTGAAATAAAAGCCGGCTTTGACCAGGTTTTCCCAGAGTGAGATCCAGACGACTGTTTTTTTCCTGTACGCGGCTTTTCCCAGCCAGGCGTTCCCGTCTTTATAGTATCTCCATTCGAGCTCAATGCCTGCATCGGCTAATGACCGGTGGATCAAACGGCAAATCAAAATCCGGCATTATTCTTTTAATGTCACTTTATAATTCATTGGTGTATTACAAATATTTGTTAATTCTCCTTTAATTTTCTTAATTTTCCCCTTGTTTGTTTTCTCATCATACTCATATACTCTGTATAAGAAGTATCTATCTTTTTCAATTTTACTTTTTTCTAATTCATTTCTTGTTACAAAGAAGGTTGTATTTATTTTTCCTTTTGTCGTTTTTACTTCAATGAATTTAGGGTTCCCTTCTAAGTCATATGATAATATATCATATCCCAATCCGTCACCTTTGGTTTTTGCGACATGCTCAATTTTTTTGGCAAGCTCCTTTTTCCCGTTTAATTCGAAGAACTCCTTTTCAAGTTCAAAAACCCATATCTCACCTAAATCTCCAATTCTCTTATTTTCTGCATCGTTTTGATGATGGTTTACAATACTCGGTGTAAAATTTAAGTTTTCAATCTTAGTTTCCAACTCGTTTGTTGAAATCTCGGTTTCTTCAACAATCTCTTTTGGGCTTACTTTTGGTGGAATTATTCTATCAAAATATTGGGTAACGGCATAAATAAAATCTTGTGTTAAAACATTATAATCCTTGTCTCTATAACATTTCTTATCAAGTCTCTTTTCATGAAGATTTAATAATTCTTGGTCTTTTTGAATTTCATAGCGAACAAGTTCACAAAGATTTTGATATAATCCGATGTTTTCAACTTTTCCAATACTTGGCTTATGAGCATAATCAATTCTTTCTGCAAACTTTTCAAACATGCCGTACTTGTAGAAAAAATATCTCTCGGGGTACATTAAAGTCAAGTATACAAGAATTGCTCTGTGATCTTGGAAATCTTTCTTTTTCTCAGGAAATACGTTATTACTCAATTTTCGAAAGTCTTTTTGAAAATTCTCCACTCGTTCAAGTAAATCAAAATCCTCATCATAAAGTAATTGAAACATCTCTCTTATTTGCTCTGGTGATGCTTCAATATTTTCAAGAAGCATTCTTCTAGGAAAATACTTATTCGAATCCAACAAATTCTCTGATTTGCTGAGAGACAATTCCATATTAGAATAAAAATCCTTTGAATTTATGTCAAAGTTATCTTGAAATTGTTTAATGGCATGCCATTTATAAATCTCTTGATTATGAATACTTTCAAAGTGCTTTTTATATTCCTCAATATATGACTTTACTAATTCAATATTCATATTACAGTAAGTTTATTTTGCTGACCGCTAACGTAAAAAGTGTTTTTTTCATTGTCCTCCTACAAATATAGCAAGAGTGAAAGAAATTTCACTCTATAATTCGTTCTTTTTTAATGGATAACGGTAATAATGAAAAAATTTTGTTGGACTTTGTAGCCCGTCTATGGGCATACTTTTGAATCGTTTTTTCCTGTTAGCAAAATGACACCTTTTGGGGAGCATTCAACACAGGGCCATATAGCTTTACTGCATGTTAGGTGCTGTCGCGATGAATCATCCTTTGAAACATCCGTAAGCATCTTCTTCAACGATTTTCAAAAAAGCTTTTAAAGTCTTTACCTCGGGTCTGGGATTGTATGGATACCATTTTAAGTTTGCTCGCATCCAGTATATCTTCCAGATATTTTTACCTTTAATAAAAGTTGTTTTTGCATATGGGTACCTCCGTATTTCTTGGGGATTATCCCATACAGGTCTGATTTCAAACAAGAATACACTGTTGCCTTTCAGCTCATAGCCAATATCAAGTTGTGGTCTGATATCGGGTTCGGGTCTAACGAAAGCTATGTATTCTTCCATTGTTTGAACGATTTCTGCCGATTGTGAAATATCAAATGCCATAAGGAAATGATTAATGTAAAAGCGTTTTATTTATTGTACTCTTACAAATATTGCAAGAGATAGCTTGATTTTGATCAACCGAAGCAGCCTTTCCAGTGTGGGTTGGTCCATGGTAATATTCAGGGAAGGTTTTTTTTGTGTTTGATCAGGGTGACGAAGTCGGGGAGGGGGGTCTCGTCCTGGATGTCGAGGGTCAAGGGGATGAGTTTCCCGACGGGCTTTGCCTCGGCAAAAAGGGTTTTCATCTCGGGGGAAAGGGGTAAGTCAAGCACCCCGGGGCGGGTCTTTTGGGTGAAATAAAAGCCGGCTTTGACCAGGTTTTCCCAGAGGGAGATCCAGACGACTGTTTTTTTTCTGTACGTGGCTTTTCCCAGCCAGGCGTTCCCGTCTTTATAGTACCGCCACTCAAGGTCAATGCTTGCATCGGCTAATGATCTGTGGATCATTTCCATGACCTGGAAAAGGGTGGGGGCCAGGATGCTTCTGAAGAGGGCTTCATCGGGTTTTTGTTCCGGGTTCCTGAGGAGTTGTAGTGGGGTTTGTTCTTTCATATCATAATACTTTTCAATTCCGCCAAATCCGCGTATCAGTTTATTGTCCCGTGTTTTTTGAATAAAGTGGGTCAGCCGTTTGGTGAATTCCCCGGGCCGGTTTCTTGCGCTGTCTATATAGGCAATCCGGATTCTTTTATAGGGGTCTGAGAATTTTAAAAAATTATTCCAGGCCTCTTTGTCCCTTTTAATTTCATCTAAAATGTCTGTGGGAAAGAGAAATTCTCGGGAGGTGATTTCCCGGGCTGTATCTGCGAATGCAGGATGAATCAAATGGTTCGCGGCCAACCATTTCAATCGTTCAATGTTGGGTTGTGAATAGTGGCTGTTGGCTTTCCTGGGTGTGAACCGTTGCATGGTGTGGTCCTTGTCAAGGGATTTGTTTGTGCTGTCTATCCAGCCGAAACAGAGGGCTTCTTCAACGGCATCGTTGTATTGAATACGTTCCAAGCCGATAGATTTTTTGGCATAAACCAGCCAGATTTCGCTGCGGATGTTGAAATTCTGCAGAAGCCAATTTCTCCACTCGGCTCGTGTTTTGATATTCAAAATACACTCCGGTTTCATTCTGTACCTTTTAATCCAAATCAAGAACTATAAGGATATTTTCTTTTACTTTTTCAACAAGATCAACCGGGAGCTTTCCAACCTTTTTTATCAGTCGTTTGTTGTCGATAGCACGAATCTGGTCTATCAGTATATCACAATTCTCGTGCAAATTTGCTACATCCTCCCTT
>JAKPZU010000314.1 GCA_029559915.1 Bacillota bacterium | reverse complement strand
ACAATACTGAAAGTTCCAAAACCTGAAAGAAAAACCTCCTCTCTTTTCTTTAATGTCTTTTTTATCAAATTCAACATAATCTCCACCGCCATTACCGATTCCTTTTTCGTACTGGTAAACTTTGCCAACTCATTGACCAAGTCTGCTTTTTTCATAAATCACCTCCAAGGTTGTTATTTTACTTCGTCCAAAGGCGTGGTCTGCCAGCCTTCCATCAATCTTCGTTTCTCATCAAGCTGTATTGCTGCATACTTTTTAACGCTCTCTCTACGTGCATGGTCAGTCAGCATCTGAACCTGATCTATGGAATAGTGTTTTTCGTTAATGTACTGGCTACAAGAGCTGTGTTTTAAACCAGAGTACATGTCAATATCCTCCCCAGCCTTTGCACATGCCTTATGCCAAATGTCCTCCATGCAAGCCAAAGAATAATGCTTCCCTGCAAGTTTTCCATGAGGATGAACAAAGAAGTATGGACTATTGATATGCACAGGCATCCTTTGCATGATCTTTTTGAATTCACTGTGACACGGAATCACATGGATTTTCTTTGTCTTCGTATACTGGACGAGTTCTTTTGCAGAAAAAGTCCTTCTAATGATAAAAGCATTCTGTTCCTTGTCATAATCGCATTTATGCAATGCCATTGATTCCGACGGTCTCCTTAGATGATATTTCAACCACCAGAATATTGGCTGATGCATTTCAGGTATAGCTCTTATTACTTTAATCTGACGTTCCTCTGGTAACCACCTGATAATCGGGTCAACAATGTTATATTTTCTTTCCTCTGGGAAAAGTGGCATTACCGGAATCCTGTTGGACTTGAACGCGTGAACCAGACAACGTCTCAGGCAGTAGATGACATTTTTCTTACCCTTGCCTGTCCTGTTTATATCGTTTAAAAGCCTGCACAGCACGTCATATTGCAATTCGTGTATTTGATATGGGTTCTTTTCAAACCACGGTTTAAGGTGATTCTTAATTGAATTTTCATAATCCTTATGCGTGGCCGGACTCAATGACCCTCCATCTTCTTCAAGCCATTTCCATAAATACGGGATAATATCTGAAGGTGTTTCACCTTTCCATTTTTCAATTCTGAAAGTTCCATTCTCAACATCGGCTCTCATCAACGATAAAAGCCGTTCAGCCATCTGCCTGCCGGTCATGCCGGCAATTTCACCATCACGACACAGGAAGCCCCTGTACCTGCTGACCGTCTGAATTTTTCCATTATCAGGCCATGCCACATAATAGTATTTATACTTACTATGCTGTTGAATGGAACCCTTCATACAAAAGCCACCTTTAATAAAATTGGGCCTCACTGTTTTATATAAAAATAACAACATAATTCCTCCTTTCTTGATAAAAAAAGAGGGGTGTAAAAACACCCCTCTAAGAAATTATTAATTAATAACTGTATGCCTATATGAATAGTTATTAATTAATTCTTATTCTTCTATTACTTCTACGTCGTCACCTATTTCAACTTCTTCAGCCTCTGAAGCATCTTTGATTTGTTCTTCATCATCTCCTAAAACAGCATCTATTCTTTTTATTCTTTCCTCCTCTTTAGCTTTTGTCACTACCTGTGAGACCCAACTAGCACTAACACCAAGTGTTTTCGCAATATCCTTCTGCTTCATGCCTTCCTTAAGACTCTTAATAATCTGAGCTTCTGTATTTTGTTCTTCATCTGCAATTACTTTCCAATCTAAAACCATTCCCTCTTCCTGAAGTTTTAAAGTAAAGGATTTTATATTCTCCCCATGGAGTCGCCTGCTTTTTGTAAATTCAACAACAAATTTTGTGCCATCTTCCTTACGATACCCTTCCGGACGCTTTAACCTAATTGAGAAATTTATGTTATCTTCGATAGCACTTGTTCCACGCTGATCCCCGCCTTTACCTTCGTGATGAAGAAATATTACAGCAACCCCTTTCGACCTAAGTTCCAACAACCATCCATTTATTTCATCCCAGTCCCTTTTCTTATTCTCGTCGCGTCCAGGCGTTAGGCTTGACAAGTTATCAAGAATAACTAACCCAATATCTGGATGAGATTTAAGATACTCTGAAATACTGCTTCTCCAAGATGGATTGTTTAAGTTTGGTGATCTCTTGTCATTACTTCGCATTTCATCAGAAGACAGCAAATAAAATGGAACCTGCTCAGCCTTACGGCCTATCTTTAATTTTAATATTCTGTCTTGCATTTCATCTTCCGATATTTCCCCATCGATGTACAAAGTCGCCGTTAGTGTGCCCGTTTCCCAATTGTTGATTCGCAATTGTCTTGTCGCCATAAAGCCAAGCGATAAAGCAACCCAAGTCTTCCCAACTCCTCTCGCTGCTGAAATCATTATTAACTCTCCCTTTTTTAGCAGAGGGTTAATAATATATGGCCTAATGGGCAGTGTCTTGTGCATAAAGGCAGGGAGGTGCATGACGGATGATTCAATGACAGAAGTGTAATCTTGTATTGTCTCTGAGTATTCTTCTCTTTGAGAGTGGCGACTATAAATATCTTCAATCTGATAGATCAATTCTTTTTCATCCTCTGGTTCCGGATTATTCTGATTCCAATGTAATAGTAGTTTTTTTGTTTCGTCTTTACTTGTTCCAATACGTTTGCACAGACTTGCTAAACGGATTAATGCGTCATGTCGGTTCCCTTTCTCCACCCCGTAGAGTAAGTCGACATAGCTCTCATTATTTTTATCCGTTGCTGCTGATTGGGTTTGAGTTGGGGGCGAAGGTAAGTGTAGGAAGTTGAAGTCTTCAATGCGATAGACCTTATCCGTAGTGTATGACTCTATTGTAACAAGTGGAGCAGGATGATATTTTTGATTGTAAGTTCCCGGCAATCTCATCACATGAGCCGCATCAGCAGTTTTTTTGTCTCCTTCAAAATGTCTGGCTAGATTTTTATTCACTTCCTCGATCTTCCGAATGTCTTCAGGCTCAGCAGGGTTTTCCAGAAGCCAATACAAATGCAATCCTTTGCCAGAATGCACGATCATCGAAGGCTTCAATGAAAACTCCTTAATGTGCTCTCTGGCTTTGACCTCCTCCGTGAATTTAAAGTCAATATCCAGCCACACTGCTGGAATTTGAAAAAGGTTGTTTCTTCCACCTCCCTCATATTTGTTCTTTCTTGTGGCCACTCCTATAAAAACATTTTCGTCGTTAGGAAACATTGGAAGGGTTTGGTCATCAAGTGATATCCATTCCGAGTGCCAAAAACCTTGGGACACTGGTCGACGAATTTCGATGAAGCCATGCTCACATCGGTCAAACAATGTGTTTAAGTAATCCTCCATGTGCTTATCAGACGATCCACTTGGCGGAACATTCATACAATAAAGAATCTGTGCTGACATATATTACCTCCTTAAATATTTTTAAGTTCATAAATTGTATCCAAGTTAATATTCGTAGTGCAGCGATCATAAAGCCACATGACAATTCCAGACAGCTTTCCCTTGATTTTTACGATATTAAATTATCAAAGAGCTACGCTTAACTACCACCGGTGGTTGGTTCCGGTGAGCGTACGTTCATGCTGCTAGCTAGTCAGCACATTGCTCATGAAGCGTAACGACGGCTTCATGCCCCAAAAAAGACAAAAAAAAGCCAGAGAAAAACAACTCCCTGACCAAATGAAACTCATATGCACAATGTAAATACAAAAAAGCCGGTATTGAGTTATATGCGTTCTGAGCCGACCTCAGAAGTCATATAACCAACATCAAAGACGTTTCGCGACTTCACTGAAAAAGATTATACTACATCAAGTTTGATACCTAGCAATTACTATTTTTTAAAAACATAAAATTTTTTCATGACAGCACATTCAGACGCTTTACTGATATTATTAATAAACATATTTATTCATTATTAATTAATTTATGAAATTGAAATCTAATAATAATTAATTAATAACTGTTTCTATAGGGAGATACCAGTTAATTAATAATTGAGATATATATTTTAAGGATTAATTATCACTTTAAGAATATCTTTATATTCTTTATATCTCTGAGTTTCTCATGTCTGACTTTGATAATGCGATGTGGCGTCGATTAGACGCTTCTCATCGTTTTATATGAATAGTTTTTAATTAATAACTGCCCGTCTAGGTAAAGGCAATTAATTAATTCTATCTCTGGTAAGAGATTTGTACATTTCCTTTTTTTTGCAAGTAATGTCAGTAACTCAAGTATGAATAAATTGTAAGTTTGATGGATTTGGTGAAGATTAATCCTGATAACTGAAATTCGCTTTTGATTGGTTTTCACCAAGGTAAAAATATAGCGACAATCACAACTTTTACAACCCCAACTTAGGTAACGGGATCATGAACATTCAGTTTTTAAAGAACGATGAAATCTGTGGAGCAAGTAATTGCAACTGATTTAGCGATGGAATCAAATCAGCCCAAATTTCATTTACTCTTTGAAAATATTCTATCACGTGTTTTTGCGTTATTTAAAATTATTTTTCAAAAAGTAAAAAATAATTATTATGGCGTTCAATTACGCTTTGAAAACATTATACCATATAGGATGGTTCCTATGGTCAAGTACTTTTTTAAAATATTTTTTCGCTCTTTTGCAAAAGTAGTATCCATCGGCATTTGAGGGATTATTTAGTCAGAGGGTTTGCTCATATTAAAAATTCATTAAGTGCCGTACCTCTAAGGGGCAACCAGTTAATGAATTATTACCTTCTGTGATTGCGATCGTACGACGATGGTACCTGTCATGTGAAAATTGTCGTAGGCAGTATAAAATATAAGCCACGCTATCCCCTATCAAGTATAAAATGAGCTGTCATGGATTTGGAAGGCTCAATTCACAATACGCCCTCCTACCACCGTCACTCATCGAGGTACAGTCGTCATATTAGCCGTTTATTATTTTGTGATTAAAAAGATAAAAAGCTTTTATACAGGAAATAAAAAAGGAAAATATTTTACTGTCATTTTTCAGATATGTAATTTTTGATTGGCGGTGGTACGTCACCGTGAGTTTT
This sequence comes from Bacillota bacterium, assembly GCA_029559915.1. Lineage (GTDB taxonomy): Bacteria > Bacillota_I > Bacilli_A > Izemoplasmatales > Hujiaoplasmataceae > UBA2289. Next base: position 1,726 of record JAKPZU010000314.1, on the reverse strand, counting down.
CCCTAGGTTATGAACTTTAATTCTTACATAAGACTTAATATTCATTCATCGCATGCAAACCGCATCATTTCAACGCGTCATCGTCTTTATCGTCATAAATCAAAACCTCGCTTGATTTTGAATATTAAATAACTGACCTGCCTCCTACAGAAGTTAAAATTCAACGCGAAGGAGGATATGCAGTTTATGAAAAAGGGAGAAAACTATAACAAGCCAAAGCAGGGATCAAAGATTGCGGTTGACCCGATCAGGAGGATGAAGGACATACAGGCTATATCAAAATTGCTGTCTGATAATCCTAGAAATCATCTTCTGTTTGTAATGGGTACAAACAATGGACTCCGGACTGGTGACTTGTTAAAATTGAAAATCGGTGATGTAAAGGGCATGAAGATTGGTGATACGTTAGTGATTAAAGAAGGCAAAACAGGCAAGCGCAATATTCTGGTTATGAATAAAAGTATTCACAAGTCATTGCAGATTTATCTTGAAGCGTTGAAGCCAATGGATCAGGATGCTTTATTCGCAAGTCGCAAGGGTAAGCGTTCAATCACGGTTCAATGTGTCAACAACATGGTCAAGCAATGGACACGAACAATTAATTTGAAAGGCAACTATGGTGCTCATTCATTGCGTAAGACGTGGGGATACGTTCAAAGGACGGTTTATGGCGTTGGCTTTGAAATACTCTGTAAGCGTTTCAATCATTCAAGTCCGGCTATCACGATGCGATACTTAGGCATTGAAGATAAAGAGGTTCAGAATATATTAATGAATGAGGTGGGATAAGGTCAGATCAATCAAGGACAATTTTTGCAATTTCAGTTATTTTCTTTATCTGCTTAGCTCGCTTGTTTCTAAGCAGTTTCCATAATTCCAAAGATTCAGAAGGGTTTTCAGACAAATCCGTTATTTCATCGTTACCGTCAAAATTAAACAATTCTGATGTTCGTACCTTTAGGGCTTTGGCTATTTTTTCTATTGATTCTAGAGACGGTGCACGCTCTCCTCGTTCTATCCTGCTTATCGAGTCAACGCTGAGATTTGTGGTTTCTGCTAGCTTGGCTTGCGTCATTCCTGCAGCGTTTCGCAATTGATAAAGATGCACACCAAATTTCTTTTTGATGCTTGCCATGTTTATGCCCTTTCAAGATTAAAATATACCAAGCAAAACATGCAGGAAAGTGACACACAGTCATATAAAAACATTTGTTGACTTTTAGTCTTAGTTTGATGATAATTTAAGAAGGAACTTCACGAAGGCTTGATCTTTAAAACGCCACATCAAAAAATAATGCAAGGATTGAGAAGATAGTGAAGAAAAAAATTATAATCCTAACTGCATTTATATTTCTCCTTACATCCTGTGCTCCACGATATGTAATAAAATATGATGTCCCTAAATCGCAAAATAACCAAACCAAAATTGCGAAGTATAAGTTGGGAGTTCTATTATTTAATGATGAAAGACCAAAGAGTGAGACCAAAAGATCTGCAGAAAATAGGTTTCCAGACGATAGATTTGAAAAAAGCATTCCAGAGAATTTACAAAACCTTATAGTTCAGCATTTTCAGGCAAGACTAGGTAACGAGAACAATGTCGTGGCATTGAAGTATCGTTCAAATGAGATTAGTGAAGAACTCCTGAATGAATTTAATCGCAATGGCATTAATCTCGTGTTGGCTGGAAATATTCAGCACTACACAGTTACAATGAAAGATGATT
>JAKPZU010000313.1 GCA_029559915.1 Bacillota bacterium | reverse complement strand
ATTGCTATCCTTGACATTGAAAATAAAAGGCCGAAAAAAATTAATAATGATGCCATTACAGACAAAATATTTTTCTTAAGTAGAGCAAAGTATAGAGCTATGGGTAAAAGCGTGACAAAAAATCCTCCAAGTGGCGATTCATTTATAAATGAAGAAAATGGAACAACTCTTTCACTCAAAGCTATGGCGTCACTTCCCGTCAGCGAAGATTTAAATAAATTCGGAAACAATAAATATGTCTGTGCAATCATGCAGAATACAGATAATACAGCACCAGCTAAAAGTGCTTTGAGTAATGTTTCTCTTTTTTCTGAAATTGAAAAAAGAAAGACCACCCCTACAACCCAAGATAGAACATTTAAATTGTTTATGGTGTAAAATCTATTCCATGTGTAAAATATGCTGATAACTCCAACTGCTGCAAACGGAAGAAAAAACGTGAGAAACCTTATAAAACCGCATATTTCCCTTATTTTTTTGTTAACAACGTTTATTAGAATAGCTAAAATCAAAAACAATATAAATGTTGATTCAATCCAGAATTTGTCGATTGTAACGTAATAAAGTGACAGATGATTTCCGCCAAGGAAAGGGATGAGAAAAAATGGGAGCGGTAAAAAAAGATGGGAGAGTCTATATAAATCGATTCGTTTTAAACCCACTCTATCTTCACATTTAATACTGTAAATAATTTCTCCTGAGATTATTGCATTTACTTATTTTGTTTTAAATTTATTGCAAATGTATATATAGTTTCAGCGCCTTTTTGATTCTTAATTGATACACTGCCTTCGTATATTCCAGCGGGGACATCTTTTATTGGCCATTTCACCACACCCTTTTTACCATCGATTACCATCCCATCTGGGACCTTAATTGATGTAAAAGAAAAAGCACCACCATCTTTGCTATCAGCAAGAATTTTAAATTCCATAATGTCTTTTTCTATTTTTGGTTCAGACATACCTGATACCTTTGGCGTAACGGTGTCAATTGTAAGGCTTAGATATCTTGGTTGACCTTCTTTTTCCCCTTTTATCGGGGTTATTAAAACACCGACTATGTCTCCTTCTTTAAAATTTGAAACAGTATCCGATACATGATCTTTAAGAATGTTCCCATTAATCGTCCATTGATATCTATAAACCATTTCAGGATCTTCTCTGTCTACCAAAACCCTGATATTATCTTTACCGCCTAAAGATATGAGTTCTAACCGAGCCTTATCCAGTGGTACAAAGGGCGCTTGTTTTTTGATGCTTGCATCCTTAGTTTGGGTTTTTTCAAGCCCTCTTTTTTTTGTTTTTTCCTGTCCTTCCTTATCTGTAGTCTCTATCAAAAAATAAAGTAGAATAATAACCATCAAAATGCCTATGGCTATATAAATGAATGTCTTTTTTGATTTTGGTTTTATCTTTTTTGTTGGCTTTTTTTGTTTAGTAGGCATAAAGCACTTCGAGTTGAACCCTCTCGCTTGGGCTAAGCTGTCTTTCCCCTTGAACATCTATGCTATAAGTATATGGAAAATGCTGAGGGGTAATGATACCGCTCGAAGACTCCGCAACACCTGTTCCTTCAAGCATAACACCGCCTGTATTGCTGTTTCCTTGAATAGTGTCTGTAATTCGTATATACACATCGAATGGAGTTGATGATTCAGCCTTTAATGAAAACTTGATATCACCAGATGTTTTAATATCAGAAGAGGCTGAACATGTGCCATGCCAGGATGAGGTGGAAGATAATAATTTGCTGCTGAAACAGGTATCGGTTGCGATTTTTGATATGGCTGTGCTTGTGGTTAAATTCAAGCTGTTTAATGATGAAATTATCGAGCTGCTTGGTGTAGCGGTTGCAATACTAATTGAGGTTGGTATAAAGTCTTTCAAAAAAAAATCCACTGCACCATATGATGCATCTTTGGCGGTCTTGTATTTCTTGTCAATTAGTGAAATCTCGGTGCCTTTTCCTGAAAAATATAAAACCATGCCGATCATCAATGAAGAGATGAGTATTATCATCAATACAAGTACAATAGCCACTCCCTTTTTCCCAATTTTTGCTTTATCCTGATTCACTATTAAAGATCCTTTGGTTTTAGTACAAGGATGCGTTGTTTCCATTTATAGTTCTGCCACCCGGAACCTATTGTACTTGTTAGATTAAAATCATGCCCCTTATCAAATTCGCCTATAGTAATTGTTCCTGAAGGATATGTATAATCATTATCTTTATTACCTTCATGCGTCAAAATATACACCCTTACCTCTTTCACCCTTTTTTTTATGTTAACGGCACTTAAACTTGTTATATCATCAGAATACGTGTCAAGAACTCCATCCTCATTATTATCAAGACCAAATATAACTTGCATATCTGCAACGCAATCAAAAACTTGTAAATAGTTTGACCCTCCACCAGACTGATTTATCGTAGTTTTATATAATATACCAGTATTTGGTGCACATCTCGAAGGCATTCCTGATGTTGGCCTGTTTATATAGTAATCGGCCCTATTAAAAGGCATCCTTAGGTCTGTATTTGCATCAACCCCATAGATAATATACCTTTCTGAAGGGTTCTGTGGTGAAAAATCTGCAGGAAACGCCGTAGAACTAAAGGAAGTGAAAAAATTTCCATCGCTGTCAACTATAAGTTCATTTTTGCTATAAATATCTTTGGCAGGCTTTATTACAATTACTCTATTTCCATTATTCAAGTCTTTGTTTGTTGCCCCCCATGACTTTGGAACTGGTTTTTGTTCATTTGTAATATAAGTCCATTTTGTGCAGGCGTTATTTGTGCCAATCATTGTAGATCTTATGACAAGGTAATCAGAGCCGTTGTAACCAGTATTGTTACCAACTGCAAATGCCTTTGGGACATTAGACGGTGCACTATTATATGTATTTGCTGGGGACGTAGTTGCCTCGCTATAGCTAATTGCAGATTTGAAACTTTCGGGAAGACCATACCCTGCGTGTTCTATGTCATCGGAAAGCATATTAAGACCGATCAAATTATCTATCTGAGTTGATACAATTCCCGCCTCCTGTCCTGCTTGTTTTAAAACAACCCTAAAGGTATCAGCACTCAGAGCAACAATAATTGCAAGGATGGTTATGGCAATAAGGAGTTCTATTAATGTAAAACCCTTTTTATTATGTCCCATAAAATCAGCCTCTTGACACAATCGATCTGACAGCATGACTCCATTCCTTATTCAAGATCGTCCACTTCACAGTAACTTCTATAGAGACGCTATTGCTTGATAGATTTGTAACAGTCCAAGATACAGTAAAATTCTTTTCGAATCTTTTTATCTTTCTTTTAATGGTTGAACTTCCAGATGTGATGGATGTGTATGACAAATTCCTCAACTCGTTCATCTTCTGTTCGGCAATCCTCACAGATTCATCTCGAGAAAGACTATTAAGGTTTTGTTGCATATACAACACAAGGCCTTCGAGGGCGGCGAGCATGCCTATGGTTAGAATGGTAATAGCTACAAGCATCTCCACAAGGGTAAACGCCTTGTTATTGTGTTTCACAATTTGCACTTGTGCACCCCGATGATTGATTTTTTATTTTTCCGATTGTAACTCTTGTAGATGATACTTTAATACAGTCATATGAAGGGTTTACCTGTGATAAGATACATATCGTGCATGTAGTATTTGAAAATCCCCTTGAATTAAAATTTATAAAACCCCCGCCTGTATATGAAAATGTGTTTTTGACTGATTTCGATGGGATAATCACAGAATCTAAACCTGTATTTAATGTTTCATCTCCGTCAGGTTGTGGATCTGTATCTTCATACCCTATATAGCTATTATCTGACAATTGTACGAACGTCATCCTGTTTTTTTGCATGGCCATCATTCTAAGACTCATAAGGTCAGAATACAGTTCCCTTGTCTGGCTGTTTATCTCATATTTACTTACAAAATTCCTGTACCCCGCTACAGAGAGTGTTGCAAGTATTCCTGCAATTACAACAACAACCATTAGTTCTATAATAGTAAAACCGTTATCTTTTTTCATTTTTCTTTTATGTGTAATATCTTTTTCATTGGCCTTGGACCAATCACAACTGATAACCCTTGCCCTCTCGGCGGCATACCTGAAATTGATGCAGTCCTTCTGCTACCTTTTTCTGAAAATGCTGAGCTTAGTCCCAACTCCTTTATCTCACCTGTTGAAACCTGAAGTAAAGCCTTACCTAATAAACCTGTTGCACCACCACCGGTTTTGTAATCTACCGCCCATATATATGTGTTACCACCAACTGCACATATGTCTGCCGAAGGCTGAAAGGTAGTAAAAAATACAGCGCCACTGAATACAGCAAGGGGGTCAGTTATAACCCTCTCTTGAAGGTTTACAGAATCTGGGGGGTCAAGATTTATATACCAGCCAGAATATATTGAATCAAGTGAAGCTGAAGGGCTTGTGGTCTGATTTTTTAAATTAGATTCCGTTATAGATGATGTACAGGACGTATCAAAGGTGTTTGACGATAGGTAGCACGGTTCACTGAGACCAAATAAACGCCTTATCGTGCTCGTATCAGACGTACTTCCAGGGTCATCGATATTTGTTCCCATTTTATAGAAATATCGGCCTGTTCCAAAATACAACCAGAGTTTGCCGCTATTTCTATCCTGTAATTTTGCTATTGCTGATGTAACTGGACCTATATCTTCTATAACAGAGTTTACAACCCAATTATTTGGATTATCACTCTCTTTTGTTATAAGTCTTAAAACACCGCCTTTTGTCCAGGTTGAACTCGATGTACAAGGCGAATCTGCACATTTCGTATACCCTACATATGCTACATTGTCTTTATAGAAACCTGAAGAACCCACATTTGATTTATCTACATCCAAGGATGTATTGAATATAGAGCCCCCAAATGCATCAGATTTGTCTGTATCTATTTTCCTGAGAAGTGTTCCTGTCTTTAAATCGAGGACAAAGAGCCTCAATAGTTGATCTGACCTTCCAAGAAACTGACGATATATATTATTTATTGGTCCGGTTGGCCCAGACGCAAAAACAACAAACCATTTACCATTTTTTGTAGAGTCCCCTTGTCTTATAAATGCCGGTCCTGATGTAGACATGCCCAGTTCAGAATGAGAAAACTCCCACAAAAGGACAGGGTTTTCCGGGTCTGTAACATCAATGGCAAAATAAGATGAAAATCCTAAGCCACTCATTGGTGTTTTCACACAGTTTGTGCATGAACTGCTAGGTTCTCTACAGGCACCGCCGAGTCCCATACCCCCAATTAGGATTGTCTTCCAACTATTCACCGTCTTGGTATCATCAGCATCTCCATTTATGCTTGCATCTATTAGAAATGGAGAAGAATCAACATAATATATATGACAATAATTATCCTCTGTAAGATATTTTAGGTATGGCAAGGCGTTTTTTGGAATAAATGCCCATTTTTCTTTTCCAAGATCAGTTCCCTCTAATTTGCCCTTCTCATTCGTACCTCTGCCAGACCATGTCTGTTTTAGATCGCCTAAATAAAAGGCGTGAAGCATACCGTCATTTGCTCCCACGTATGCCATGCCCCTATTTTTATAACTATCCTGATTTACAAAATCGTAATAAGTTGTATCACTATAACCATTGGGTATCCCCATATGATAGGTGTTTATAGGGGAGAAAGACTGGATCCTTGGCGTTGAATTTATGATAGCGCCCAACTTCCAGGTTGCTGTTGTCCCGCTGATCGTAACAGTCCTGTTTCTGTAATCGCTCTTATCGATACCGTGAATGTATTTTATTAAGTCCTCTGCCTCAGTTTTGTTTGCCGCCTGAAGATATGACTGCAACGCAGATGCGTTACTAACAGAAAAATCAGTTAAATTATTACTAAGTTGCGTGTAGATTGTTCTTGGCGTTGTGGAAAGGTTCCTCGACCACAACACATTACCGGCCTCCCATAGGGTTTTCACATTTTCAATATTAACGGTATCCACTAAGCCGTCCGGGTCCGGTGATCCATCACCATCTGAGTCTGAATATCTTTTGACCAATACCTCATTTGCTGTGGTATCAAAATAAAAGTTAACTATATAGTCGTTGGTGAGATTCAATATCTTATCAACAGTTGTATCTTCTCTTATATTGCTGTTTTGTAAATATGGGTCGACATAATACCATAGGTTATGCATCTTGCCAATCCAATCTATCTCTGTTGCACCAAAAGATTTTTTTGGAAAATAAACCGCTTGCAATAGGTTTGCCCCACTTCCTTCGCTGGACGCAAGTATCGAGACTGCGCTGCCACTCGATATATTACGTAAAATGTCAAGGATAACGCTCGCTATCTTTTCTTTTATCTCAGTTGCATCGTCTGCCTTGAAAAATGTATCAGGAATACCATTGCCATCCTTGTCCCAGCTAGAATGGGATGCCGGAAGATTTGTACATGGGCTACCCTTTCCGCAGTTAGATGAAGTACAACAGTCTTCTACAGGACCACATGAAGACGATGGGTACCCGCTCGTCCCTCCTGGCCACATGTTTGTCCTGTCAAAACCTCCGTACATTGCTACATTCTTCAGGGAGCGCTCCCCTGTTCCCCCGAGCCATAAACCCATTGTATAGACAGACTCCACATAGCTGCTAACCCCTGATACCTTGTTGGTATATCCTTTTTTGTGCATCCAGTAGGCAGGAATAACCGGGTCAGGTGATTCTGCCTCTATGTCATTATCAATCTTGCAGTATGAGCTTACCGGGTACCCCCCTCTATTCCATTGCCCATCCGTCATAAGGATCACAAAGTTTTTTGCACATGGGACAAGTTCAAATTCATTACTCTGACAGTTTCCGTCGTTATCTTTATCAAAACATCTGTACATTGGATTTTTCCATTTAGATCCAGAATCTGTCTGAGGTTGGGGTCCGCCATATTTCGGTGTATCCTGGGAAAGATAATTTAATGCATCCCACATGGCAGGTGCGGTAGGGGTTGAACCTCCAGGCGCTTCATAATTTAAAGCTGTTATTACATTTTTGTATGGTTTTACACTATCAAAGCTCGCCGATGTTGTAAAGTCACCTATATATACGGCTCTATTAACGCCATTCGTATCAAAAAACATAGCGCCTATAAATGGTTTTGGAGAAAGATCTTTCAGTTGAAACAAGAGCCCGCCTTGGCTACCAGTAATCCTTTCCCACGGAACCCTAACCATAGTAAGGCCGTCTGTTCCAAGAAGGATACAGCCCGAACTATCGCATGATAATTGGGTATTGGGATAGACTTCTGGGTCACAAGTCTGAATTGTGTTTTTGCAGCTTTTTGGCTTACCTCCTGTCAGCGCCCACCTTAGGACATCGACCCTTCTCATGTATTTATAATTTAGATAGTTTCCAGTGCTGATATTGCAATCTCCGGATAATGTCCAAGTTTTACAACAAGCATATTTTGTTCTAGTACATCCGTGTGTACCCTTAGGATCACACTGATCATAACCAAATGTGCTGCTTACACATGTCCAGCTTGTGCATGTACTTGTGCAGGGAGAACCAGAAGGGATTGTCTCAACCCACAAGCATGTCTCTGTAGCAGGATCGCATGCAAGTGTCTCGTTGGTAGGCTTAACGGGTTTATAATATTTTGTAGGTTCGAAATAACCCTCATAGTTTTTTGTAGAATCATATGTCGAATTATCGCATGAACTACCACTTGTAACTGATGAATAAGCACAAAAGCCCATGCTTCCGCTCGTATCAACAAGCAAAAGAAGATTAGGATCAACCGGGGTTCCAATCGAAGAAGGCATCTGACAGTAGTCTGCCATGCTCTGCGCAAAAGAGAATGGAATACAAAACAGAAAATAAAAGAAAATAAAAATTGAAAAAACAATGCCTCTCATTTTTACCTCTCAAGCATTATGGTATAAATGTTTCTTGGATCGCAAACAGAACTATTTATAGCAAACTGTACCCTGCGGCCTATCATGGATTTATTGAGGTCTTCCTTTGCGTAGTCTGGCATCCTGAAATTCCACAAACCCTGACATTTTTCAGTTGTTACCTGGATCCTAACGATGCCTGATATGGCATCAACAGATCTAATAATGCCTGTTAACGTTAGATTTTCCTGTGAGATTGACGGTTTTATAAAGAAAAGAGATACGAGAAGCACAATGAAAAATATTAAAAAAGATTTTGTATTTAGGCTTGTTTTGTTCATAAAAATCCGACACCTCCTCATTTCCTTAAAAGGTTTAAAAGCATTATTATAAACATATTACCATAAAATATGTACACAATAGCTCCGAAGGATAGAAAGGGCCCAAAGGGAATACCATATTTTGTGTCTTGGCCTTTTATTAACATCAGTGGAATTCCAACTATCGTACCCACCAAAGAACCCGATATCAGACTAAACAAAACACCCTTGATACCTATAAAAGAACCTATCATTCCAAGAAGTTTTATATCACCACCGCCTAAGCCTTCTCTTTTGGCACACAGTTGATAAAGATATGCAATTGCAAAAAGAACACCGCCTCCAAGCAAAATTCCATATAATGAATCAAGGAACCCAAAAAATGGTCTGATAAACGATAGCATAAACCCGATGACCAAACCCCCAAGACTCAAGATATCAGGTATTATTTTAAATTCAAAGTCAATCAATGATATAACAATTAACACGGCTACAAAAAGCATCAAAACAAGCAGTTCGATATTCAAACCCGTTTTTTTGTAAAGAAGCAAAAACAATAAGGCGGTTATAAATTCTACTGTAGGATATCTTATTGAAATTTTTGTGTTACAATTTCGGCATCTGCTTTTTAGTAAAACATAGCTTAAGATGGGTATATTGTCATAAAATCCGATAGGTCCTTCGCATGATGGGCAAAAATAATGGAGGGAAATAATCGATTTTTCACGTGGAAGCCGATATATACATACATTCAGAAAGCTCCCCACTATCGTCCCTAATATAAAAACAATAAAACTCATAGACATAATTATACATGATAGATCAAAATATTTCTGTGATAACAATCAATTTATCGCATAAATATTAGAGTTAGTCAATTGCCTCACGCTTTTTATCTGTTAATGACGACTACTTTAGATAATTGATGGTTCAACAACCTCTCTTTATTTTCTCACCAGAAAAGCAATGAACTCATATATGATTCTATCCCCGGCAAAAACAAAAATCAACGCCCCGAGTGACAGAAACGGACCAAACGGTATCGCATACCCAACACCCTCTTTTTTGCCTTTGATAAACATCAGAGGAATACCGACAATAGTTCCAATCAAAGAACCTAACATTAGACTGAATACTACACCCTTTATGCCACAGAATGAACCTATCATACCGAGCAGCTTGATATCACCGCCGCCCATTCCTTCTTTCTTTCTTAACAGTTGGTATCCATAGGCAATTGCAAAGAGTATTCCTCCGCCCAAGAAAATACCGTATACCGAATTGAGCACGCTGAAATTTGTCCTGACAAAAGACAAAAGAAAACCCGCCACAATGCCGCCAAGACTCAATATATCGGGGATTATCTGAAACTCGAGGTCTATGAAGGATATCACTATGAGAATAGAAACAAAAAAAAGCAACACGGGCAATTCAATGGTTAATCCAATCGTTAAAAAAAGTAATGTAAACAACGAGGCGGTAATAAATTCAACAATTGGATATTTTACTGAAAATCTCACACCGCAGTGCCTACATTTTCCCATGAGATACAAATAACTTATGATTGGGATATTGTCATAGAATTTAATGGGTTTTTCACAAGATGGGCAAAATGAACGTGGAAAAATAATCGATTTTTCACGTGGAAGCCGATATATACACACATTCAGAAAGCTCCCCACTATCGCCCCAAATAAAAATACAATAAAACCCATTTGAACTTATAAACCATTGTTCAAAATAATTCTACGATAATCATCACATTTTTTGAGGAAAATACCCGTCGAGAAGTTCTTTAATGCGGTGCAGCAAATAAAAAGGAACAGAAATTAATGTAAATTCATTTCCACTTGATGTATACAAAGCATCAACGCACAAATTCCCGGAATGCACCCTGACTGCAATATCATTTCCACCTTCTTCCATAAAAACATGCAGTGATTTTAATTTCCCTGTCTTTCCTGATTTGACTTCAAGGGGTATCACCTTATTATTACCATAAACTATCAGATAATCAATCTCAGACGTCGAACCTTTCCTTTCTCTATACCAGAATGCAAGGCGCTGATTTGTTGAATGGTTTAATGCTAATAATGTTTGCCCGACTATCTGTTCACTAATTTGACCATTAAATACAGCATTTAAATCTTCCACATTCATAATGTCAGTTCTAAAACCCATTTGGTAATTTATAAGACCTACATCAAGAAAAACAAGCTTAGGGGATTTTTTAAGATTATGCATCAATGGAATCTTGTTTGTTGATACTGGATAAACCCTGTTTATTATCATGGATTTTTCAAGTGTATCGAATGCATCACTCATTTCACGGCTTTTAAAAGACGAACCGCCGAATCTTTCATATTTTACAGGCAATCCAACATATCTTGAAGCGTGTTCAATGACGTATTGAAGATACTTGGTTTTAGCATCCCTCGCGTATTTATAAACATCGTTCTTAAATCCAGTCAAAATCGATTCATAGACAGGATCCACATCCAGGAATGATTTTCTGATGGAATATTGCGCAACCGCTTCCGGCATTCCACCAACAAGCACGTATTCACGAAACCTTTTCATCAGCATTTCATGGATTCCATCTGGTATTTGACTATTTATTGTAATGTTTTCGATATAAGCTGATAATTCATTTTCATTTAAAGCCGTCAGGAATTCATCAAATGTGACTGGAAACATATAACAATATTCCACCCTGCCGACAGGGAATGAAAATCCCTCCCTTTTCATCTTTATTTCCAGCAGAGAACCGGCGGCAATTATATGCAGTGAAGGCATTTCCTCGTAAAAATATCGAAGTTGAGACATTGCCACAGGCGAATTTTGAATCTCATCAAAAAAGATGATTGTGTCACCTGCTGTAACCCTTTGATTATATTTTAGCTCAACCATCTGAATAACTTCTTGAATAGGACTTATTCTGTCAAACAACGAAAGATTATCTGATTTATCGAGGTTAATGTATATGCAGGATTTAAATTCTTTCTCAGCAAACGCCTTAATTGCAAAGGTCTTGCCTACCTGCCTTGCGCCTTTCACAACAAGGGGTTTTCTGTTCTCCTTTTTTTTCCAATCCAATAAAAACTTATTTACGTTTCTTTGGAATAACATGTCATATTATATAGCATAATTATTACATATTGTGTAATAAAATATAGGTTATTAAAAAACATATGTTGAATCGTATAAGTCATCAAACCAATTTGAAGGAATTAAAACCAAAAGAAGATGATTCTTTGAAATTTAAATGTTGAAAGAGTTGACTAAACACATATAAATGTTGAATATCACGTTTTATCTTGTCAATTAATTGAAACAGTTGCTAAGCGTATGGCCTGGGGGCAAATCCAAAAAATAGCATATTTAAAAAAATAAGGGGCGCATTCGCGCCCCCATTTGAATTCAGATATCGTCTTACGGATTATTTTGGTTTGTAAGCGGCATCCATGTTCCCGCCCCAAGTCCATGTATTATTGCCCAAGTTGCCAGTTAAATTGAGAAGAGTGCCATCAACACCACTACCAATGCCTTTAGCATTAACTGTTATAACAATATTATTCGAGTTAGTTGCATTAATTTGAGTACCAGTTGAATTTATGTACTGATCCGGCAAAGAAACTCCTATGTTACCCGCGATGTTAGCATAATCAAGATCTAGGGTGGCACTGGAATTTTCAGTAAAATATGCTGCCAATGCATTTTTTGCAGCACCCATTGCATTTACAATACCTGAAACCTTTGATTTTTTCGTGTATCCTGTATATGCCGGGATAGCTATTGCAGCGAGGATACCGATGATCGCGATAACGATCAAAAGCTCAATCAACGTAAAACCTTTACTATTTCTTTGAACCTTAATCATAAAAACCTCCTATAAAATTATGATATATTGCAATATACTTTATAATAATATAAATCTTTCTTGTCAATGATTTTAATCACACTTTTATCATTAATTAATGGAAGCTGCGCTCAAAAATATTTTTATTTAGCAATATTGCATGGGGTTCATCCCTGCTAATTATTTACCTGATCTATAGTTCTTAACAAATTCAAGCAGATCAGGGTGTATTCTCCCGCCAAGCTCTATTGCCTTATTAAGATATCTGAATGATATGTCATACTCTTTCTCATAGTAATAAATTACACCAATGTTTATATATGCTGGGATAAACTTTTCATTTCTTTTTATTGCTTCTCGATACATTAGTTTTGCATCATTTTTTTTTCCAATAAAGAAAAATATATCTCCAAGATTCCCATACGCTTCAGCATAATCATTTTTTAATTCTATTGTTCTTTTACACCATGTTATTGCGTTATTATAGTCACCTGAGATTTTATGTAATATGCAAATATTATAACTTGCGCCTATGTGATTAGGATCAATTTTTAAAGCATTTCGATAATCGTTAAATGCTTTACGGTAATCGCCAATTAAAAAATGTGCATTCCCCCTGCTATTGTAGCCCGCTGGGCTATTTGGATTGTTTTTTATAAAATCGCTCCAAAATATTATTCCATCCCTCCATATGTGGCATCTTTGCCATGTCATATATCCTGTAGATGCAACAATAATAAAAAACGATAATAAAAAAAGGGCTTTAAAAATTGCTCGATTTTTTACATAATCATCATAAAAATGTTGAACAAAGGTTGCAACAATAAAAAAAAGACCAAGATAGGGGATATAAGTGTATCTTTCTGCTACAATAGCTTGACCCACAGGTATAAACTGCAAAACAGGTGCAATTGTTATATAAAAAAAGAGTACTCCAAAAATAATTGTTTTTCTGTGCTTTTTAAATCTTATAGACAAATAAATTAATAAAATAACAATTAGTGTAAAAATAAACGGAGACAATATGAATTTAAATGGCAGTAATCCATCAATTTTATTTGGATATGGGTGTATAGCTGAAAGATTTAATGGCATGAATAGCTTGAAAAAGTAAAAGCATGATCTGTAAAAAAAGAATACAGTAGTTTCTGGAAAAGAATACAGTAGTTCTCTTTCAATTGCGTCGGATTCCGTATAAACTGCGAGAATGCTAAAAAAAATAGCGAAGCCAAACAAAGGGATTTTTTCGATTATAGCACGCTTTTCTATCTTTCTTTCATAATAATAATCGAGCAAAAACAAAACAAACGGCAAGGAAACCGCCATTGGTTTTGTAAATAAAGATATGATAAATAGTATGATAGATAGGATTAGATATTTTTTTTGGTCAAAATTTTTTAAATATCGCAGATAAGCAATCATTGATCCAAGGTAAAATAGGGCATAAAGGACATCCTTTCTTTCTGCTATCCATGCAACAGACTCTACATGCATTGGGTGGATAGCAAAAAAAATAGAAACAAAAAATGAAATCTTATTGTTTCTGCTTAATATCAAAAAAAGCCAGAAGACTACAATAGAGTTCAATAAGTGAAAAATTAAGTTTGTTGTATGATATGCGTGTGGATTGAGATTGAATATTTTATATTCAACTGCGTATGATAATACGGCAATTGGCGTGTACATGCTTACAAAGGATGTGGTAAATATCTTCTTTATATTTTTAAATGTGAATTCTTTAATAAGTTCATTCTTTATTACATATCCATCATCGTCCCAATTAACAAAATCATTTTCAATTGTCGGAAAATACGATATTGAGGTAACAGAAAGAATTATCAATATCGCAAGCAGTATCTTTAAATTGTTCATATTCAATAGTTAATTGACGAAAAATTATAAAACAACAGAACATTGAATATTAAGATAATATCGCACCAAGATAAAAAATCATATCAGAAACAAATTTACATTTTTATTTTGCTTTGCAATAGTTCTTTAAGATAATCATATTTTTTAATCCATTCTTCATCTTTTTCAGGGATTCCAACACTTGCATAACTTAAAAGTTTTTCTGCATCATGAATGTTATCTGATAAAATTGCAGATAAAATAAGTTCATAAAGTTCTTTATAAGTAATACCCGGTGAGTAAATATTCATAATTTTAATTAAAATATCGTAGGCCTGCTTATATTGTTTTTGTTCCATATATATTGAACCAATCTCTTTTTTAATCTCTGCATTGTCAATTATTCTTAACGCAGCATTGTAGTTTTTAATGGCTTCTCCATATTGCTTTATTTTTTTATAGCAATCACCGAGCATCTTATACCCTGTCGGTGACTCTGGATAACTATTGACAATGCTGTTTGCACACTCAATTGCCTTTTCTAATTTGCCTTCATTGCAATAAATTATTGCTAACGACTGATTTATAATTCCGGAGTCCGGGCTTATTTCTTTCATCTTCTGAAGTTCTTCAAGTGTTTTATGAATATTATCAGATTTTATTAAAGATTCTTTAGATTGTGAAGTGAATGTGAATGGATCAATGGCGCTTAATTTATACTCATTGGCAATTACAGGATAATGCTTTTCGTTTACATATAATACCTCATAATCGTCTAAAAAAACCGGCTTATAAAAGGGAAACATTTTGATAATATCTTTAAAGCCTTTATTGACGCAAGAAACCATCACAAAAGATGGGTCGTATCGAGTGATAACATTTAGAAAATAATCTTTATTAATATACATTTTGGTTGCAATCAGCATGTCTTCATTTGTAAAAAGAAATGGAACCTCCATATCCATAAAGATTTTATATCTTGGATAAAGCATCCATTGGAGATAACCTCCATAATCTGGATTATTCAACACAAAGCCTTCAGCATTAATATGGTTAAGAAATCTTGAAATACCAGACGGAAGAATTCTTTCTGAAAAAGGATATTTCGGCCTATTTTGGTACATAACAAATACATTTTTAAAAGGTATAACCATTATTAATACAATAGTTACCATGCAAATACATTTGATAGCTCTATTATTTATATTTTTTATATCAAGTTGAATTCTGTTGACAGACAGAAAAGGTAAAGACAAAAGTACAAATTCAAATCTAAATCGACCACTTTTAAATAATAAAAGTATTGCTCCACATAATATTATTATAGAGCTTATTCTAAAATTCTTGTTTACAAATGAAGTGATTAAGCTAAAAAAAGTGGCTATCAAAAAAACATTAAATAAAGTAGATGGAATAGGAATTAATTTAATCATTTGAAATGATATTAATTCCTCCATCGATATTTTTTTAATTTCTTGTATGTAATGAGCTGCAAATTCTGTAGAAATGAATGGCATTGACAATAATTCTTTTCCGTGTGGGGTTAAATAAACCGAAGCTAAAGCGAAAATTAGCGGAATTAAATAAGCTAATTCCCCTTTTTTAATGTTTTGTTTGCTTAAATAATACAGAAAGAAAAAATCAATTAAATAAGCGAGAACAATCAGTATCAAAACTGGATATGCAATCCCATGCAAATTTACCCAGAATATTGAAACTATTGGAAAAATAAAAATATATTTTTTTGATTCAATTAAATAAATCGAAAACACAATAAAAAAGTATGTAAATAAATGGGGTCTTACAAGAGAAAATCTCGGAAGAATCAACAAAATGCACAATGTAATCACAATCAGTGCGTACAAGTCAGGTTTAGACTTTTTACCATTACTTATTATTAAGTAACTTACTACAAATGTTGCCAGAAACATGATTGCCCTTAAAAACACAAGCCCGTAATATCCGGAAAAAGAGTGTATTTTGTAGACAAGCACCTGGAATAGCCAGAAATAATCAACCCACTCACGGGGAGGGTCTATGAAAGAAAAGTAACTGCTGTCTTTTGGGGTTGTTCCGTGTTCGAGGATGTATCTGCCACCATTTAAATGATACCAGAGGTCTGTATCACCAGCAAAAATAGGCCATTGAAAAAGATAATAAGCCACATAAGAAACGAGTAAAATGATATAAAGAAAATAGTAATTTTCCTGTTGTTTAAAAAACTCTTTGAAGTTAAAACCTTTCATGTTCGCTTAACGGCTTAAACATTACTATAACTTGTCTTGTTTGTTCAAGGGGAATTACTGCTTCTTTCTCATTGACAAAGCGGTAAAAGCCAATTATTCTGTTAAATTATGATACGGTTTGAACGACTTCCAGAGAACATCCACGAAAAAATACATCTCATTAGACACAAATATGAATCTCTCATTTTGAGGAAATACTTTGATTTTTCCATAAAAGAAGAAAATATTCTCAAAAGGAGGTATGGGATTGGTCGATAAATTATTGATAGGCAGAAAAATTGCCGAGATAGAAGTTTATCTTAGCCAAATCGAAGAATATTCAAAAATTTCAGTAAAAAACTACAAAGAAGACTGGAAAACTCAAACTGACCTTATTATATCAGCCATGAACTGCATGACATGCGACCATATGCCCGCAGTCGTAGTCTTTTAATTCAGGGGCTATTTCGACACAGACAGATGTCCTCCTTTCACATCTTGGATAGTATGCACACCCGGTTGGGGCATGATTATCATCCCCTGCCCTGCTTGAAAAACCTCCTTTTATAGAATCTATAAGCATCTGTGTGTATGGGTGCATCGGCTGATAGAATATGTTGTCTGTCTTTCCCTGTTCAACCACCCTGCCCTTGTACATAACCATGATTTCATCGGATACAAACCTTACGACATTTAAATCGTGAGATATAAAAAGCATAGATATTTTTGTGCGTTCTTTAATATCCATGAATAGATTTATTATCTGTGCCTGAATCGATACATCGAGGGAAGATACAGGTTCATCAGCAACGATGAGTAAAGGATTTGTCGCAAGTGCCCTTCCGATAGCAACCCTTTGCCTTTGTCCACCACTCATTTCATGCGGATATTTTTGAAAAAAATCCTCGCTGATACCGACACTTCCCAGTATTTCTGTAACCCTTTGTCTTGCATCATCACCATCATGGGCAATATTATGAAACAAAACAGGTTCTGCAATGGCATCATATATTCTAAGGCGTGGGTTCAATGATGAATAAGGGTCCTGAAAGATGATCTGAATGTCTTTTCTCAGCCTCTTTAGTTGATTATCATTGGTTTTGGTGAAATTGACACCAGAAAACACAATATCTCCGACATCAGGTTTCTCAAGAAGCATGATACACCGAACAAGCGTACTTTTCCCTGAGCCACTTTCGCCGACAATACCAAGAGTTTGTCCACGTTCAAGCGATAGGTCTACACCATCGACAGCACGAACTATCTCTTTTTTGTAAGAAAAAGCAGATCTCTTTACTTCATAATATTTTTTCAACCCTGATACAGAAAGCACTTTATCCATTTTTCATTACCAATTGTAAACATTGGAGGTTCATTAATCATGCACTGAGGCATTACCTTGTTGCATCGAGGATGGAACTTACAACCCTCTGGCATTTCTGATAATCTCGGAACAAAGCCCGGTATCGTTTTAAGTCGTTTTTCCTTTCCCGAAAGCCCTACTATAGAATCTACAAGACCTCTGCTATACGGATGCAATGGCTCACTGAAAAAATCTTCAACGTTGTTTTTTTCAATAAGGCGTCCTGCATACATGATCCCGATATTTTGAGCTAATTTTCTTATGATATGCAGGTTGTGCGTGATAAAAAGCATCGACATGCCATATTCCACAATCAACCCGTTGAGCAAGCTCAATATTTGTGACTCTGTGGCTATATCGAGCGCAGTTGTAGGTTCATCTGCAATCAGAAGCAGAGGATTACAGGATATCGCGATAGCAATAAGTATCCTTTGGCGCTGACCACCACTAAGCTGATGGGGGTATTGTGCAAATTTTTTTTCAGGTTCGTCAAACCCCACCTGTTTTAAGAGTTTCAAGACCCTGTCTTTTATTTCCATGTTCCCTGCGTTATTATGAATCTTGATTGTTTCTGCAATCTGCTCTCCTATCCTCAAAACAGGGTTTAGCGCTGTCATGGGTTCCTGAAAGATCATTCCTATCTTGTTTCCCCTTATATCTTGCATCTCCTTTTCATTTAATCTTGTTATATCTCTTCCTTCAAAAATTATCTCCCCACTGACAATTCTACCAGGAGACGGAACAAGACCCATGATTGACAGTGCGGTCATTGTCTTTCCGCACCCGCTTTCTCCAACAAGGCCGAATACCTCACCTTTTTTTATAGAGAAACTTACATTCTCTACCGCCTTGACAATACCTATATCAACAGTTATTGATGTGCAGAGATTGTTTATCGTTATAGTATGTTCGTCCATGAAAATCTCTTTGATTATTTTAACCCTATGCATTATACTAATCCAATATAAAATGGCAACACAACAAAATACAAAATACTATTATTTTGCAACTGTCTGATATTAATTATAAAAACGAGGTCTGGATTATTGCCCAGTATGGATAAAGAAAGGAGACTATTATGGTAGAGAACGAAATCAGGGAAGGTCTCACGTTTGATGATGTTCTTCTGCTCCCGTCTTTCAGTGATATAATGCCAAAGGACATCGATGTATCAACAAACCTGACGAACAGTATAAAACTAAATATACCCTTGCTAAGTGCTGCAATGGACACGGTAACTGAGGCAAAAACCGCAATATGTATTGCACAAGAGGGTGGCATAGGCATCATTCATAGAAATATGGGTATTGAGGAACAGGCGCAAGAGGTGGAAAAGGTCAAGAAATCTGAAAGCGGTATGATTGTAGACCCCATAACAATATCGCCTGATCACAAGATAAGGGATGTGCTTGAACTTATGGCAAAATACAGAATTTCAGGCATCCCTGTAACAAGAGGAGAAAAGCTTGTAGGCATAATAACAAACAGGGACTTAAGGTTTGAGACAAACTTCGATGAAAAGGTCGAGAACGTGATGACAAAGGAAAACCTCGTCACGGTTAAAGAAGGTATCGGTCTCGAAGAATCAAAAGCTATACTCCATAGACATAAAATTGAAAAACTGCTTGTAGTTGATAAAAATTTTAACCTCAGGGGATTGATAACTATAAAAGATATTGAAAAGATGAGAAAATTTCCTTTTTCCTGTAAAGACAATCTCGGAAGACTACGCGTAGGCGCTGCGGTTGGTGTCTCCAAAGACAGGGACGCGAGGGTGGAGGCGCTATTAAGGGCAGGATGCGATGTTATCGCAATTGATACTGCACATGGACATTCTCAAAATGTAATTGAATCTGTCAGAGAAATAAAGAAAAACTTCAAGAATGTACAACTAATAGCTGGAAATATTGCGACAAAAGAAGGTTGCGACGCCCTTATAAAAGCAGGGTGCGATGGTGTAAAGATTGGTGTTGGTCCAGGCTCAATATGTACCACAAGAATTATCGCGGGCATAGGTGTACCACAGATAACAGCAATAATTGAGGTATCAAAATCTGCTAAAAAACATGGCATACCAATTATAGCGGATGGAGGCATCAAGTTTTCAGGTGATATAACAAAAGCCCTTGCAGCAGGCGCTGATTCTGTTATGATTGGAAATCTTTTTGCCGGCACTGACGAGTCACCCGGTGAAATTGTTCTTTATCAGGGAAGAACCTACAAGGTATACAGGGGTATGGGTTCTCTTGAGGCAATGAAAGAAGGTAAAACACGAGACAGGTATTGTATTGATGAGAATGAAATCGAATCTAAGATTGTTCCTGAAGGGATTGAAGGCAGAGTTCCTTACAGGGGTTCACTCTCGATATGCATAAACCAACTGATAGGAGGCATAAAGGCGGGTATGGGATATGTTGGGTGTCATAGTTTGTCAGAGTTAAGGGAAAAGGGTCAGTTTATCAGGATTACGACTGCTGGATTGAGAGAAAGTCATGTTCATGATGTTATAATCACAAAAGAGGCACCTAACTACAGAGTTGAGTGAAAATACTATGGATTACCACAAAGAAACTATTCTAATACTTGATTTTGGCTCTCAGTACACGCAACTCATCGCAAGAAAGGTTCGTGAACTGGGTGTCTACTGTGAGATTTATCCATTCAACATCGGACTCGATAAAATAAACTCTATGGATCCTAAGGGGATCATTCTTTCCGGCGGACCAAGGAGCGTTACCGAAGCAGATGCGCCTCAATGCACAGATGGAATTTTTAATTTAAAAATACCTATTCTTGGAATTTGTTACGGTTTACAGTTGATTACAAAGTTCTTTGGCGGCGAAATCGACAAATCATTAAAGCGAGAATACGGAAAGGCTCACATCTTTTTTGATGAGGACGACGGACTTTTTAAGGGTATCAAAGATGGGGATATTATATGGATGAGCCATCAGGACAGAGTCTTCAAAATTCCTGAAGGGTTTAAAATTTTAGCACATTCAGACAATTCACCATATGCGGCAATAAAAAAGATTGAAGATAAAATTTATGGTGTCCAGTTTCATCCTGAAGTTCATCATACAACTAAAGGCAAGCAGATTCTAAAAAATTTCCTTTATAATATATGTAAAGTAAAAGGACTTTTTTCACCGAGATCATTTGTTGAACTCGCTGTCGAGAGGATTAGAGAAGAGGTGGGAAACAGCAAGGTGCTTTGCGCATTAAGCGGCGGTGTCGATTCTTCTGTAGTGGCGACCCTCATAAACAAGGCAATCGGAAACAATCTAATCTGCGTATTCGTAAATAATGGTGTGCTCAGGAAAAATGAAGTTGAAGAAGTTCTTGATATCTTTGAGGGCAAACTCCATATAAATCTAAAATATGTAAACGCAGAAGAAAAATTTCTTTCTGCCCTGAAGGGGGTTACAGACCCCGAAAAAAAGAGAAAAATAATCGGAAGGCTTTTCATTAAGATTTTTGAGGAAGAGGCATCCGGTTTCGGTGATATGAAATATCTCGCACAAGGCACACTGTATCCAGACGTCATTGAAAGCATATCTTTCAAGGGACCTTCTGCAACAATAAAAAGCCATCACAATGTAGGTGGTCTTCCTAAAAAGATGAAACTCAAACTTATCGAACCATTGAGGGAACTATTCAAAGATGAGGTCAGGATTGTCGGAAAAGAGCTTGGATTGACCGACAATATTGTTTACAGACAACCTTTTCCAGGTCCTGGGCTTGCAATTAGGGTCATAGGTGCGGTAAACAGAGAAAGATTGAGCATATTAAAAGATGCGGACAGCATAGTAAGAGACGAAGTCGAAAGAAACGCTAAGTTCCGTCATATCTGGCAGTCTTTTGCTATTTTGATTCCTGTAAAAACTGTTGGAGTTATGGGTGATGAACGCACATATGCAAACGTAATTGCGCTGAGAATAGTGGAAAGCGAGGATGCGATGACAGCCGATTGGGCAAAAATCCCATATGAAATCCTCGATAAGATCGCGCGAAGGATTATCAATGAAGTACCAGGTGTAAACAGGGTGGTCTATGATATATCTTCAAAACCTCCAAGTACGATAGAATGGGAATAAATGAAAATGGATAATACCTTTGAATCAATAAATTGGCACAAGCGATGAAAGATTTTGTTCATTTACATCTACACACACAGTTCAGTCTTCTCGATGGCGCAATAAGATTCGATCAGCTTTTTCAGCTTGCCAGGTCATACAAAATGAATGCATGTGCCATCACAGATCATGGCAATATGTTTGGTGTTGCAGATTTTTATTATGCAGCCAAAGAATTCGGCATAAAGCCCATACTCGGCTGCGAAGCATATATTGCGCCTAAGTCCCGTTTTGATAAAAAGGGTGTCAAGGGTGAGGATAATGCATACCATGTAATTTTGCTTTCCATGAATAACGACGGGTACAGAAACCTTATAAAGCTCATGAGTCTTGCCCAGCTTGAAGGATTTTATTATGTACCAAGAATAGACAGGGAACTGCTGAGAAAATACAACGACGGCCTTATATGCTTGACAGCTTGTATAAAGGGTGAAATACCCAACTCAATTCTGAAAGGCGATGAGAAAAAGACAAAGGATATTGTAGAAGAATATTATTCGATATTCGGGGATAGACTCTTTTTTGAATTACAGGATAATGGTCTTGATGAACAAAAAAGGGTCAACGAAGCACTTATCAACCTATCAGGGCACTATGGAATACCTATTGTTGCAACAAACGACTGTCATTATTTAAGAAAAAATGAAGCGAGGGCACACGAACTGCTTCTTTGCATACAAACAGGAAAAACAATAAACGATCAAAACAGGCTGAGTTTTAAGTCAGACGAATTCTATTTCAAATCACCCGATGAATTTGAGAGAGCCTTCTCGGAATACCCTGAGGCGCTTACAAACACCGTTAAAATAGCAGAAATGTGCAATGTCGTTATGACCGAAGGTGTGTATCATTTCCCTGAATTCACCCCGCCAGACAATCTTGAGTTGAACGATTATTTTGAAAAATTATGTTTCGATGGATTTAAAAAGAGGATCAACTCCACCAAGGCATCTTCGACTGACTTTTCAGATGAGTTGTCTGAAAGATACAAAGAAAGACTGAAATATGAAATAGGGGTTATTAAAAAAACAGGTTTCGCAGATTATTTCCTCATTGTTGCAGACTTTATTAACTATGCGAAGACTCATGGTATACCGGTGGGACCAGGTCGAGGCTCAGCGGCAGGAAGCCTTGTCGCATATTGCCTTGGCATAACCGACATCGATCCAATAAAGTATGACCTTATCTTTGAAAGGTTTCTTAATCCTGAAAGAATAAGCATGCCCGATATAGACGTTGATTTTTGCAAGGACGGCAGAGAAGATGTGATCAGATATGTAACCGAAAAATATGGAGATGATAAGGTTGCACAGATCATCACATTTGGAACGATGAAATCAAAGGCCGCAGTAAGGGATGTGGGGAGGGCACTGGGTATACCTTATGCAGAGGTTGACAAGATTGCAAAACTTATTCCAGACATCAACTCTGGAATACAAAGCTGCATTGATGAAGAATCAAGGCTAAAAGAGCTTTACAAGAATGATGCAAAGATTAAAGAGCTTTTGGACAATGCCATTGTACTCGAAGGTCTTTCACGACATGCATCAACCCATGCAGCAGGCATAGTTATCTCGAACAAGCATCTCACAGAACACCTGCCCTTATACAGAGGCCAAAAGGGTGAAACCGTTACCCAATACCCCATGAAGACCATCGAAAAAATTGGTTTGATAAAGATTGATTTTCTCGGTCTGGAAACACTCACACTTATGGATAACGTGCAAAGATTATTAAAATCTGATGGGATAGATGTCGATATCAACAACATACCGCTTGATGACGCGAAAACGTATGAACTCCTTTCTTCTGGAGATACATCTGGGGTATTCCAGCTTGAAAGCAGAGGAATGAGGGAGTTGCTTACAAAACTAAAACCATCTAAGTTTGAAGACATCATGCCCCTTATCGCACTATACAGACCTGGTCCATTAAAAAGTGGAATGGTAGAGGACTTCACAAAAAGAAAAAACAATCCTTCACTTGTAAGATACGAGACACCGTTGCTTGAAGATATTCTTAGAGATACATATGGAGTCATAATATATCAGGAACAGATAATGAAGATTGCCTCGAAGCTTGCCAATTTCTCTCTGAAAGACGCTGACGCCCTGAGAAAGGCTATGAGCAAAAAGACACCTGCAATACTTGAAAAATACAGGGAACAGTTTGTCGATGGAGCGATTGCCAATGGGGTACCGCCAGATGTAGCTGAGAAAATTTATGGCGTTATTGTAAGGTTTGGTGAATATGGTTTCAACAAATCCCACAGTACAGCATACGGTCTGATTGCATATCAAACAGCATATCTCAAGGCACATTATTACACCCACTACGTTACGGCAATGCTTTCAAGTGAAGTAAACAACACTGACAAACTGATTAAATACATCACAGAGTGCAGGGAAAACGGCATAAATATTTTGCCGCCGGACATAAACCAAAGCGGCAAATATTTTTCTATCCTCGGCGAAAAGAAGATACGATATGGTTTGTCCGGCATTAAAAATGTTGGAGATGCAGCGATTGACCAGATTTTATTGTTAAGGGATGAACTTGGCGGTTTTAAATCTTTTGCACAGTTTCTCAGTGAAATTGATTCGAGGAAAGCAAACAAGAAAGTGCTTGAAAGCCTTGCAAAGGCAGGCTGCTTTGACTCTATGGGGCTTAAGAGGTCACAGGTGCTCCACATGATTCTTGAAAAAACGGATAAGCCGCAAAAACAAAGCATGAGGAGTGGATACGAACAGATGGACATGTTCGCCGACCAATTTTCTTTTGATAAAACGATTGACATACCGGACATCGATGAGTTGTCGCATAATGAGCTTATCGCTGGTGAAAAGGATGCTTTTGGTTTTTATTTCAGTCAGCACCCCCTTAAACAGTTCGAACACGTCATTCGGCAAATTACAGATTATGACAGTCAAAAGATTAAGGAGTTTGATATATCAGAAGATATAGACTTTGTAGGCATTGTAAACGGATATAAGGAGCTTACGACAAAAAGGGGCGACCGTATGGCGTATGCCAACGTCGAAGACACAAAGGGTATTATTGAAATAATAGTATTCCCTGAACAGTTAACCAAAAGCATCTCTATTCTCAAGAGTGATAAACCAATTGTCGTAAATGGTTCTGTTGAAAAATCCGAAGAAGGAACAGTAAAGATAAGAACAAAGCATATAACCCTCCTTGAAGACGCAACACGTGAAATGAATAAAACAATAAAAATCTATATTGATTGTGAGAAATTCAGCAAAGATGACCTAAAAAGATTAAGAGACTTTTTTTACGGCATAAAAGGCAAGTCAGGCATATTGTTTGAGTTCAGACTTAACGGAGAAAAACGTACTTTAAATATCCCTGAACTCAGGATAGATCACAATAAACTGGGTATTTTATCAAAACATTTCACGGAGGGCATAGATTACGAGGTGATTGATGAGATATTATCTTGACTTTGAGAAAAAACTCGAGCCCTTGGAAAGAAGGATGCTCGAGATTGAAAGATTTTATGGATTTAACGACCCCCGCTTTTCAAAAGAAATTGCTGGTCTAACCAAAAAGATATCCAAACTTGAGAAGGAGATATACGGAGAGCTTACCAACTGGCAAAGACTTCAGATATCAAGGCATCTCGACAGGCCGCACACCCTTGATTATGTCAACAATCTTTTTACTGATTTTACAGAATTTCATGGGGATAGAAAGTTTAAGGATGATCCAGCAATCATAGCAGGTTTTGCAGCCTTTGAAGGTATTGGTATAGCTGTTCTTGGTCATCAGAAAGGACAAAATGTAAGAGAAATGGCCTTCAGAAACTTTGGCATGGCACATCCTGATGGCTATAGAAAGGCTATGAGAATAATGGAGATGGCGAACAGGTGGAATAAACCAATCATTACATTCATCGATACGCCTGGTGCCTTCCCTGGTATTGGAGCAGAAGAGCGCGGTCAAGCAGAAGCTATTGCATCAAGCATTGAGTTCATGTTCTCTCTTTCTGTACCAATAATCTCCATTGTAATCGGAGAAGGCGGAAGTGGTGGAGCTCTCGCAATAGGCGTTGGAAATAGAATACTTATGATGGAAAACGCCACCTATTCAGTGATATCACCCGAAGGCTGTGCAGCTATCCTGTGGAGAGATGGCTCAAAAGGACCGCTTGCCGCCGATGCACTCAAGCCTACATCGTACGAATTGCATAAACTCAAAGTCGTAGATGCAGTCATCAAAGAACCTTTTGGAGGGGCTCACAGAAACTGGAAACAGACATTTTTGAACTTAAAAGAACCTTTTTCAAAATACCTTAAAGAACTTATGAATTTTTCAAGCGATGTGTTGATAAACCAAAGGTATCAAAAATTCAGAAATATGGGTGTATTCGAAAGCAAGAATTGAGGTTTTCTCAAGCCTCAGATGTCTTCTGAAAATACTCTTTTACCTGGTACATAAATGCTTCAAGTCTTGTAGTTATGTTGGTTGTTCCTTGGCCATCATATGCAACATTTATAATAGGCGTATCATATTTTTTCTGAACCAATTTCATCAATGCGCCTGATATTGTCCCTGGCATACAAGTAAAAGGCATTGCGTTAACGACCCCCGAAACGCCTTTATCAAGAAAGTCAATGGATTTTCCGACACTAAGAATAGCTTCTCCTTCAAAACTGACATGGATATAAGGGCTTGCCTTTTTAATAATACTTTTGATTACCGGCTCTGCACCATATCTGAGATGGTTTTTAAATATTTCTTCTATCCTATGCTCATCTTTTTTCTGAATATACTCAGTAAGAAAAAAATGCAGCATATTCTTCATGTTATCTAATCTAATATTTTTCATTCTATGTATGTAATTAACGTAAGAGATCCATTCTGCAAATGGTGCAAGCCATACCTGACCGCCAAAAGATTCTATCTTCCTTATCAGTTCGTCATTGCTAAACCTGTTTGACCTAATATAAATCTCACCAACAACACCAACGATTGGTCTTTTTTCATCCTTTTTCTTTATACCGAGAAACTTATCGATTATACCATTCAAAACATCAAACAGATCTTCACCGTCTTTTTCAATGGAACGAGATATTCGTTCAAGCGCTTCACGATAAACTTCGTCTGTTTCTCCAGTCTTAATTTCAAAAGGTCTTGTTTCGTGAAGCATCTTAATGATGAGGTCTGTAGCTACAACAGAACGCCACGCCAACCTTGAAAATTTACTTCCGAGTATATTGAGTTCATTATAAAATCGGTGATCCTGATTCGGTGCGTATATCGGGACATTATCAAAACCCATTTCGTCAAGCACCAACCTGTGGAACCTATGATACTGACCAAACCTGCATGGACCGCTACCGGATGGCATAAAAAAGGCGCTTTTTTCGGGGTCAAAATCTTCTTTTTTTATTGTTTTGAGCATATCACCGGTTGTGAGAATACATGGATAACACTCTTTCCCTGTTGTAAATTTCCTGCCCCAATATACAGTTGTATCGTCCGATTCATCCATGACTTCAGCCTCAACACCACATGCCCTGAATGCGCTTGAAAGTGTAAATGCGTGGTCGCACATCGGGGGTATGTATATCTTTCTGCCTTTGCCGTGTGTGCTATATTTTGCTGAGTTTCGTTTTAAGGTTTTTGTTCGGTTTCTTGCATTTTTAATGCTATCGAGAAAAGCCTCCAATCTTGTAACAACACCTGCATCAGCGCTATGTTCATCAATTTCAAGCTGTAGAAAAGGTTTGCCTTTTAATATGTCTTTAAAAAAATGTGTAATAAAAGAATCAGGCCCACAACCAAAGTTTGTGATATATATACCATAGAAATTATCATGATTTTTTGTAAGCTTAGCAGCCTTTAAAATCTTCTGCCCATAACCCCAGTACATATCTTTTAAATCTTCATCCGCTTCCATTTCTTCCATCATAGGAAGCATGTCCAGCGGTATAGGTTTTACACCGAGATCTATCAATTTTTTGTGTATATTGAGGTTTGCTCCAGGATCAGCGCTGTTATATGGCCTACCGATAACAACCATCAACTTGTCTTCTCTGTCAAGATTAGAGATGTATTCAAGACCTTCCTCTCTACACCTTTGATAAAATAAATTTTGACAGTCCATTGCAACCTTAAACGCATTTTCAACAGCCTTTTTATTTTTACGGATGGTTTTCCCATATTTTATGAGGCTCTTCAAAATTTCCTTCTCATCTTTACCGAAATATACAATGGGAGCATCTATTTTAACATCTGCAGATTCAAAATCTATGGATGCCTTGACTGTATAAGGGATGGATTGTGCATAAGGACATGAAAATGTATTTACAACCTGTTTTGAAGGATTTTTTAGGTTTATTACACTTGGAATGAATATTCGTTTAACTCCTTTGTTCAAAAGATCAAGGATATGTCCATGGGCAAGCTTCACCGGGAAGCAGGATTCAACGATAATATTTTCAACACCTTGTTTTATAATCTTTTTATTTGTTGCATCTGAAAGGATAACTGAAAAGCCAAGTTCTGAGAGAAAGGCCTTCCAGAAAGGAAGAAATTCAAGCATATTGAGCATCCTTGGTATGCCTATAGGTTCACCATCCTTGACTACCTTATCATAAACATTATGAAGGATTTCTTCCCTGACCTTGAAAAGATCCCTCGTATTGTTATTTTCAGTACGTCTCACCACATCATATTTTTCACATCTGCTTCCATAAAAAAGTGGCGACTCATTCTCGACAGTCACCTTTCTAATTTCGCATAGGTTTTCGCATCCTTTGCATTCAAATGTCTCAATTTCGTAATGTCTTTTGCTTAAATCAAACCCCTTAAAACTACTCTTGTTCCAGGTCTTTTCCTTCATAGCAAGAATTGCAACACCTATAGCGCCGGTTACATCGTGGTGAGGAGGGATCCTGACTGGTTTTTTTAACACCTTTTCAAATGCCGCTGCAACTCCCTTGTTGAATGCTGTGCCCCCCTGAAAGAATATATTGTGCCCTACCCTCTTGTCACCTACAACCTTGTTCAGATAATTTGCAACTATTGAATATGAAAGTCCACTTACAAGGTCATCAGTTTTTGCTCCTTTCTGCTGATAATGAACAAGATCAGATTCAATAAAAACAGTACATCTTTCTCCCATTTTAACGGGTTTTTTTGATGAAAGCGCAAATTTCCCAAATTCCTCTTTTATTGAGATACCAAGCTTTTCAGCTTGTTCTTCTAAGAACGAACCTGTCCCTGCGGCACATGCCTTGTTCATTTCGAAATCAACAATTACACCGTTATCGATGCTTATATACTTAGAATCCTGACCGCCAATCTCAAAGATGGTATCAACCGTCGGGTCAATATGGATTGCCGCTTCTGCCTGGGCAGTAATTTCATTTCTGACAATATCAGCACCAATAAAATCTGCAATTAAATATCTTCCAGAACCCGTTGTTCCTGCACCTATTATTTCAACCATATCACCAATCTCTTCGCTTAATTCCGCCAAACCGCGTTTCACGGCCTCGAGAGGCCTCCCCTCTGTCATAAGATATCTCTTTGCAAGGACATTATTGTTTTCGTCAATCAAGACAAGGTTTGTGCTTATTGAACCGACATCAACACCAAGATAGGCGTTTGTTTTTTTAGATACACGCAGAACATTGTATTCAACGTGTATATTTTCTTTTGAGAGAGACAGGGGTTCGTGCCCTTCATCAAATTCACTGTGAGACAAATATTCGTCTAATTTTTCAAAACCTATAAAATCATGTTTCAGCGATGGCTCGTCAACTACCTTATAAACAGCACCGATAGCGCCCATCGAGGTAAAACGCTCAGGTATGAGAAAGTCATCCCCGCTAAGCGCAAAAACATCTTTAATCGCCCTTTTCATACCCGCATTAGCAGCAACACCACCAATAAAAGCCACTGGATTTTTGATATCTTTACCTTTAGCGATATTACTTTTAAAATTCCTCGCCAGGGCATAACACAAACCCGCCACAATTTCATAATCGGGTGTTGCAATCTGCTGAAGGTGAATCATATCGGATTTTGCGAATACCGTGCATCTTCCCGCAATTCTCGGTGGATTTTTGGACTTTAGGGCTATCTCGCTAAACTCTTCAATAGTAAATCTTAGCCGTGATGCCTGCTGGTCTAAAAATGAGCCAGTGCCAGCAGCACACAAGGCATTCATTGAAAAATCTTTTATCCTGAGTTTTCCGCTATTATTCAAATCTTCAAATACAATGAGTTTTGAATCTTCTCCCCCAATGTCTATGACACTTCTTACATGAGGATAAAGATTACTGAAACTTCTTGACAAGGCTACAATTTCATTGACAAAAGATGCACCAATCAACGATGCAAAAATCTTTGCACCTATTCCTGTTGTTGAAATGAACTCGATTTTGTATGAATTCGATATCTCTTTGATTGCGTCTCTTGCAGTTTCTAATGATCTTCCTTTATGGCGTATATACTCTTCTTTTAAAATACGACCAGATGCATCCATTAAAACAAGGTTCACACTCACAGAACCTATGTCGATACCAATTCGATACATATTGATTTCTCCTGGTCATTAAAGGTTTTGATTTTATAAGGCCCTTATGTTACTTATAATAAATAGGTTGACTTATCAACAAAAAACATCAACGATGAAGAGATTACATATATATGTTAGCGGTATTGTCCAGGGCGTTTTCTTCAGGCAAAGCACATTAACGAAGGCAAAAGAGTTCGGCATATACGGTTGGGTAAAAAACCTGAGGGATGGAAGGGTAGAAATAGTGTGCGAAGGAAATGAAGAAAGTTTAAAGAAGATGGTTATATGGTGTAAAAAGGGTCCTGACGGTGCATTTGTATCTGGTATTGACGTGCAATGGGAAGACTTTAAAAACGAGTTTAAAAAGTTTCAGATCATTTATTAAAATAACTTGAGCAAAAAAACGAATAAAAACAACTACTGCCCGATCTTTTTCAATGTAGCCGATAAACTCTGCTTGGTAATCGGCGGTGGATCCGTTGCAGAACAAAAAGTCAGAATGCTGCTTAAATTCAATACAAAGGTAAAGGTTATAAGTCCTCTGTTCACAAAAAATCTTTCAAACTTGCAGAAAAAAGGTAAAATAGAGATTGTACCAAGAGAATATAGAAAAGGTGACATCGACAATGCAATACTTGTTTTTGCGGCTACCAACAATAAAGAGATAAACAAAGTCATAAAAACAGACGCCTTGTCTTTGCATATCCCCGTCAATGTGGTCGATGATCCTGCTTTGTGCGATTTCATAGTGCCATCCATAGTAAAAAAAGAATCTATCATTGTTGCCATTTCAACATCCGGAACACTTCCAATGCTGTCCAAAAGGTTGAGAAAGGATATTGGCACCATTTTATCTAAGGATTATATCAGGTACGCAAAAAAAATAGGTGAATTCAGAAAGATTCTCATAGAAAAGATCCATGATAAAGGTAAAAGGAGAAGAATACTTTCTGAAATCAGCAAGATGGATACAAGCGATATAGTTCGCATGGATATGGACACAATAAAAAATAAATTTGCCCCCGATATACGATGAACGTTATATTGTTTAATCTGTCGTTGTTTTTTTATCTATTGTCTACGGCATCTTATATGCTCTTTCTTGTTGTGAACAAGGCACTGTTTGAAAAAGTGGGTTATTATGTGCTATTTTCAGGGTTTTGTATCCATCTTATATCGATATTTTGGAGGTATTTTCATGCAGGCTACACACCCATAACCAATATATATGAGTCGCTTTCTTTTTTAAGTCTGTGTGTAACAGCTTTCTTTTTATATATCAGAAGAATATACAGAATAGAGATTCTCGGTTGCATTATAACGCCTGTCATATTTTTAATGTTGGTATGGGCGTTTTCATTTCCGTCAGACATCAAACCACTACCTCCGATTCTCGATAGCTATTGGCTCCCCATACATACAGTTTTCTCCTTTTCCGGCAATGCAATATTCTTTATAGGTTTTTTTATATCGTTGATTTATCTTTTCGTTGAAAGAGGCATTAAAAAAAAGAGATTCCCATCCATATCTGCAAGATTACCATCACTTGAAACACTTGATTTGATAAACTATAGGTGCATGTCATATGGTTTTCCTTTTTTAACCGTAGGCATAATTACCGGTTCAATATGGGCAAGTACAGCATGGGGCTCTTATTGGAGTTGGGACCCAAAAGAAACGTGGTCGCTTATAGTATGGATAACATATGCAATACTCATCCATAACAGGCTTACAATTGGCTGGAGAGGAAAAAAAACAGCATATATGATGATAATAGGGTTTTTCTTTATTTTAATCACCTTTTTAGGGGTTAATCTCCTTGCAGGAGGACTTCATTCTTACTTATAGCTTATTTTCCGCTTCAGCCAACTTTTTAGAATTATTATCTTATTTTTGGTATAGCTATGCATATAATCGTATTTGGTCTTAATCACAATACTGCACCAATAGAGATTAGAGAAAAGCTGTTCTGTTCCGAAAACAAACTGCCAGGTCTCTTAAAAAAGCTTAAGGATTCTGGTTTGGATGAAAATGTTGTCTTGTCTACTTGTAACAGGACTGAGATATATTTTTGTTGTGAAACCCCTGAAGAATATCTAAACAAGATCGAGATTTTATTAATCGAATATTTCTCTATAAAAAACGAGTGGTTGGAAAACTATACTTACAGTTTTATTGACAACGATGCGTACAGGCATTTATTTCTTGTTGCATCGGGACTTGACTCGATGATAATAGGAGAACCTCAGATACTTGGACAGGTAAAAGACGCATACAGAATTGCAACATTCAACAATACAGCCGGTTTTTTTCTAAATAAACTTTTCCATAAAACCTTCAATGTAGCTAAGAAAATAAGAACCGAGACTAAAATCGGTTATAACCCATTATCGATAAGCTCAATGGCAATAGAACTCGCAAAAAAGATTTTTATCGAGTTAAAACAAAAAAAGATTCTTGTAATAGGCGCTGGAGAGATGTGCGAAGTTGCGCTTAAATATTTCAAAAAAGAAGGACTAAGCGACATCTTGATAACAAATAGGACGCTACAAAATGCAAAAAGGCTCGCTGAAAACATCACAGGTATCCCCTACCCTTTTGACGATATCCCGGAACTGCTTACAAGAGTAGATATGGTCTTGTCTTCAACGGGCTCTGATGAACCTATTATTGATAAAGAACTCGTTGTTTTTGTAATGAAAAAAAGGAGAAATAGACCTTTATTTTTTATCGACATCGCTATGCCAAGGGATATAGATCCTGAGGTTAATCGTATAGATAACGTTTATCTCTACGATATTGATGATCTCAAAGAACTCTCGCTGCAACATCTCTCTGACAGGATTAAGGAGTCTGAAAAGGCACATGCTATTGTTGAAGAAGGGGTGATAAATTTTTCAAACTGGTTGAAGCAACTCGACAAAAACCCTCTCATTACACACATAATCGAATCCATTGAAGAGATTAGAACGAGTGAACTGAATAAGATGTTTAATAGAATGAAATATTCTGATGAAGAAATACAAAAAAATATGGATTTGCTGACAAAAAACATCGTTAACAAGATTATATACAGACACATCTCATTGATAAGGCAAAACGGGGATCCATCTACGCTTGATGTAATGAAACAATTATTCAGGTTTGAGGAAGATAATGAAAAAGACATGGAAGATTGGGACTAGGGGGAGTAAGCTTGCGCTTAAGCAAACTGAAATCGTAGTTGAAAAATTGAAAGAAATTTACCCACATGTTGAATGTATCATAAGGGTTATCAGAACAACCGGCGATACTGTGTGGGACAAGCCTTTCCAACTTATTGGCGGCAAAGGTCTTTTTGTTAAAGAGATAGAGGATGCCCTATTAAAAAACGAAATTGATATGGCGGTTCACAGCATGAAAGATATGCCTTCGGAACTCGAAAATGAACTCGTTATAGGGGCAGTCCTTGAAAGGGAAGACCCGAGGGACGTTTTCATCTCGACATCATACAAGAGTATACACGATATAAAGGAAGATTCTTGCATTGGCACTGGTAGCTCAAGAAGAAAGTCGCAGCTTCTATTTTTTAAAAAAAACCTAAAAATTGTTCCCATAAGGGGTAATGTTGATACAAGGATAAAAAAATTAAACACGCAGAACCTCGATGGTATTGTTCTTGCTTATGCTGGTATAAAGCGAATGGGCTTTCAGCATTTAATCAACGAGCTTATTCCCTTTGAAATTATGGTACCTCCATCGGGACAGGGTGTTATAGGCATTGAAACAAGAAAAGAAATCGATTGTATGGAATTTGTAAAACCCCTGAATCACGAAAATACCTTCCATGAAATTATGTTAGAAAGAGAACTGCAATCCATAATCGGCGGGGGTTGTCAGGTTCCACTCGGAATAAACGCATCTATAACCAACGATGTATTAACGCTTCATGTTTTTCTCGGTGATGAAAACGGTATGGTCATTATAAAAGATGCTTATGTGGAACGCCTTGAAAACAAAGATGTGCTATTGAAACAGATAGTTTCAATTATTGAGAAAAAAATGCCTTCGGCATAAACCGAAGGCATTTTTAAAAAGACTGGATTAAATTTTTTGAAAACGGTTAAATCGCTTCTTTAAAAGCCTTTCCAGCAGTAAATTTTGGTACATTACGTGCAGGTATCTTAATCTCTTTGCCTGTTCTCGGGTTTCTTCCCTTTCTCGCCTTTCTTTTTGATACTGAAAATGTTCCAAAACCGACAAGCATGACCTTTTCATCTTTTTTCAAAGCTGAAATCACTCCATCGATAAAAGCCTTTAAAGCCTTGTCTGCAGCAACCTTTGAAATTTTTGCATCTGCTGCTATAGCACCAACCAATTCTGCCTTTGTCATAATTACCCCTCCTTTTTGGAATTATTTTTTGATAGGCTGATTATAACCACCCTTTAAATACTATATACTTCTAAATATAAAAGATATGCAATATATTTTTAATTTTTTTGTTGATTATTGTCTGAACAACTTTTATTTATAGAGAAATTTTTCAAGAGATTGTATCATAATCGCAAATTCAAATATGACTGCTTATCTACTTATGGAGGAAAAATGAGCGGAATCTTCGGTATTGTTTCAAGTGAAAATTGTACGAATGACCTTTTTTATGGAACAGATTATCATTCACATATGGGAACTGAATATGGGGGGATGGCAGTTTTAGGAAAAAGGTTTTATCGTGCCATCCATGATATCAGTAAATCGCAGTTTAAGTCAAAATTCTATGAAGAATACAAGGAAATGAACGGCAACTATGGCATAGGGGTGATCAGTGACCGCTATGCACAGCCTTTATTAATCGGTTCAAAATTCGGCGCATTTGCAATAGTGTACACAGGCTTGATCGAGAACACAAATGAGTTAGCAGCAGAACTTATCAAAAAAGGAGATACCTTCGGCGAATTGTCAAGCGGAGGGATCAACTCGGTTGAAGTTCTCGCAAAATTGATAAATCAATACGAAACACTCGTCGAAGGACTCGAAAAACTTTATGACCATATTATGGGTTCAGCCTCCATACTGCTTATGAAAGAAGATGGGATCTATGCTGTACGTGACCGACTCGGAAGAACACCCCTTGTCATTGGTGAAAAAAATGGTAATTATGTTGTTGCAACGGAAACATGTTCTTTCCTCAATCTTGGCTATCGTGTTTTGAAATATCTTGAACCTGGAGAGATTGTTCTTCTTGGAAAGGATGGTTTAAAAGAACAATATTCAGGTGGAAATAAAAATCAAATCTGTTCATTCCTATGGATTTACACAGGATATCCAGCTTCGTGCTATGAACAGATAAATGTCGAACTTGTACGGGAAAGATGTGGAAGGTTGCTCGCTAAAAACGATAACGTACAGGCTGATCTTGTAGCCGGAGTTCCGGACTCAGGTATAGGTCATGCCATTGGTTATGCTATGGAATCAGGAATCCCTTTCAGAAGACCATTAGTGAAATATACTCCAGGCTATGGGAGAAGCTATGCCCCTCCGGCACAGGAAATGCGGAACCTTGTCGCAACGATGAAACTTATTGCTGTGAAGGATGTTATCGTCGGTAACCGCATCATTTTATGCGAGGATTCAATCGTTCGTGGGACACAGTTGAAAAATTACACCGCAAAAAAACTCTGGGATTCTGATGCTAAAGAGGTGCATGTTCGCCCTGCCTGTCCACCCTTGTTGTTTCCCTGCAAATTTGCCCTATCCACCCGTTCGATGGATGAATTGGTAGCTCGACGTGCTATAAGGGCGATAGAAGGTCATGACATTGAAGATGTACATGATTATCTCAATGATAAGTCAGAAAAATATAAAAAGATGGTGGACTGGATTGCAGAAGAAATTGAGGCAACAACGTTAAGATATCAAAGGATAGAAGACATGGTAAAGGCCATAGATCTGCCCCGTGAAAAATTATGTCTGTATTGTTGGACAGGACAATAAAATGTATATCTGTTGCTTTTAGGCTTAAATGACACCTACACCAACACCTACAACGGTTTCTGTGTAGTAAGAGGCTTCAGTTAAGGATATGCCCTCTGCCATTGCTTCATTTTCGACCCTGTCTGCTACATCCCTTATCTCGTTGGCAATTCTACAGCCCATTTTAAAAGGGTCAATTGATTTTTCAATGAGTTCTTTTCCCATCGATTCAATATTTCTTAACGCTTCAAAAAAAGCGGGACTTATCTTTTCAGAAACATTTTTTTTCGACACGGTATTTTTTTTAGACCTTACCTTTTTTGTCACCATGAACACACCTCCTGCGATATTATAACATCAATGTCTCTTTATTTCTTATTA
Source organism: Bacillota bacterium (assembly GCA_029559915.1). Lineage (GTDB taxonomy): Bacteria > Bacillota_I > Bacilli_A > Izemoplasmatales > Hujiaoplasmataceae > UBA2289. The sequence continues at coordinate 11,214 of JAKPZU010000313.1, read as the reverse complement.
TAGCCCCATCAAACAATTAGTCAAGCATGTCTGAATCTTTTTCGAATAGCTTTTTCGACCAGATTGAAAAATCCAACTTTTCTCTTATGATCATCTCTTTTTCTCCTGGGTTTGCAATTTTAACATAAACTTCAGGCAAACCTGCTTCTGGGATAGAAATTATAAGGCTCGCCAATGTCCTCACCTTTGAACTTGTATCTTTTGTTCTCCATATAGAATTATTTGACCTGCCTGCTTTATCTTCACTTATACTTATAAAATCGTCAATTTCAAATGGCTGCTTTGTAGATTCGATAAAATAATTGATGCGCTTAAATCTGGCTATGCTGTTTGGGCTTGTATTTTCATTAGCATAGGCAAGTTCTGGACTATTATAATGATTTGTAAACGATAATGCCCCATTATTGGTTTGTTTTATCGAAATCTTTCCATCAGGTGCTACTTCAATTACAGAGATCTTTCTTGCATCTGCAATCAAATAAATAGCAGGGTGACTTTCTTCAAAAATATCTTTTCTTAACAATACAGCATCAACCGAATCGAATGTCATAAGAAGCCTTTCTGTTGTGTCTTCTTTGGCAACCTCTCTTTTTGCCTTCGGCACACTTGTCACTGAGGCATTAAATACCGCCAGATGTTTTTCGTTTATGCCTGCAATGACAAAACCATCGGCTTCAATATCATATAAACCGAAAAACTTATAACCATTTATAGGAAAGGATAACCTTGGAGATGAAAACAGATGCGGGGCGTTATCACGATTCTTTGCAATGACAGTTCCTTTTATTTTTACCTTCTCTCCTGCTGCACCCCAAACAGTACAAGCAGAGACATAGGGCAAACCAATAAGCAAACAAGATACGCTTAAAAAAAGAATTAAAAATATGATTTTCATGTCATTATGTAAATCTTTTAAATTCATACTCAAACTTTATTTACCAATGAGACAAACGGAAAGTTTATTATATTGACCATCTTTCACCCACAGGTATTTTTGCCAGAAAAGTTGGTCAACCTTTGAATATTTATAGTTTTTCCTTCTTAAAAGAAATTTCTTGTACTGAGCAGGCCCCGCATTGTACATAGCATAAACAGTCATTGCAAGTGTATCCAGATCTAAAGTGCGCGTTTCGGCTCGCCTTAATGCATATCTTTGAAGGTAAAGATCGAGGATTTCACAACCCGTTCGCATATTGTAATCAATATCCCATCGCAACGCCTCTGGTTGATAAATGCCTCTCCAAACCCTTACATTTATCTGCATAAAACCAACCGAACTTTGGTTATAAGATTCAAGAGGACGCACCTTGCCCTTATTTTCTACAAACTGTCTCCAGCATGTTTCCTGCCAGGCTGTTGCAAACAAAAGATTCTTGAAAAATATATGATATTTGCTATCGAGTCTTTTTTTCTTCTGAATATCAACATAGACCTGTTCAAGTTTTTTGCCTATACGTTCAACATAAGGACTAAAATCATTCTTTTTGAAAACCCACGGCCTTATTTTTTCAGGATCAATCATTGGTCCATCTGCAAATACGAGGGAAGATGACAGATTTAGAAAAGTTTGAAAAGGATGAAAACCAAAATATTTGTATATCTTATTAGCAAGTTTGTCAGAATCCAGCAAATCAGGAATCTCTATCTCTGGTACATATATTGAAGGCATTGGAACAGCATCGACAATCTGGCCTATGCCAAAGAAGTCCAGCAATCTTCTATCAACGACCTGCAAATACTGCAAATCTGTTGGCAGTCCGGGGACTGAAATAAGTTTAGCCAGCTTTATCAGTGCATCTTTATTAAAGCTAACACCAATGCTTGGCCCAATATTTCTTAATGAGCTCAGTACATCAGATACAGCACTAAACAACACAAAATTTGACGATACGGCTTGTTGTTTTGTCAGATATTTCCGCATTAAAGGCCCGAAGCCCTGCCATATATCACAGAATTGTTTCGAAACTAAATCTCTAGGCAATTTTCCTTCTTCAAGATTTTGAATAAAGTCGTGCCGTGTATCAAGAATCATTTCAAGAATATTATATTTCTCTTCTTCAGTAACGGGATGCCCTATTAGCGTGTGAACCTGATAAACAGAAAAGGCATCCAAATTTTCCCAACTTTTTACAATCTCATCCCTTTCCTTTTCATTATCGGCAACATCTGTTTTTTCTTTTGACAATCTGTCCTTTTCAATATCCATAAGCAAATCAAGAGAAATTCCACTCTGTTTTATCTGGACTTGACCAGGTCTAAGCTTTGAAAACCATGAACGGGCGTTGTTTTGGTCTTTTGTTTGAAAAAATAAAGGTAAAATATCTTGTAATCCTTTCACAGGGGCATCAACATCAATAATTATTTTATTGAGATAAGGATTAAGATAGTTTTTTATGATATTGGTCAAAACCGTATTAATGCTTGTTTGTGCACGATCGGGTGTCAGGGTACGAAAATCCATCGTCTGAAAACCAAGTTTCATATTCTTCTGGTCAACAAACAAATTTTGAAAAACCTCAATATATCCATCCCACTCAGATAAAGGCATACATGTTTTACCTATAGGCAAACCAGCCCTTACCTTAATGTTACTCCCCAGTTTAATCATTGTTTTGTCTTTATCTGGGCCTACTTCCGGCTTCCATAGTTCAATGCCACTACATCCTTCTCCAAAATCAAGGGGCACAGCCTTTTCTCCTGGTTTATTAAAGGCTTGTTGTATAAGAGAAGAACGTAAAATACTATAGTCAATCGTTATCGGAAGGTGTATGGTCTGTAATTCACCATAAACAAAGCTTTGTGAACAAAGAAAAAAAATACAAAAATACAACACAAATGAAAATGGATTAATCCTCAGTATTTTTTTACAATTCATTTCTATCTTATACCACACTATATCCTAAATTTTAAATGTTGTTAAAATTATCAAACCACTGGATGGCATAATAATAATAATAATATTTCATGAACTAACTTGTTAATAATTTTAAAAAAATCTAAAAGGTGATATAATAATATAATCTTTCACACCACAACGAGGGGGCTTTAATTATGCAAAACAACAAGGCTTCAGACAATTTGAAAAAAGACAAATCCCTTGAACAAGGTATTTCAACAGAAAAACTTAAAGAACAAATGGAGATAATGAGTTTTGGTGCCCGCCTGCTTGGTACTCTTACAGATAGAAAATTGCTCATAGACAATGCTATCGAGACGATTTCAACATTTTGCAAGAGTAGACGTGTAGCGGTTTTAACTCTGGAAAATGAAAACAAAAATCTGCGTGTTGAAGGGTTGTCCATAAACCATAAACCACAACCGAATGATAAAATATTACCCTGTAAGGATCCTTTTTTAAAACATGTCCTGTCAATAAAGATTCCTGACGTTTATTCTCTCAGGCTGGATAATAAGGTTCCTTTACCATCCGGCTTGGAAGATAATACAACTAAAAAATGTCTGTGCCTGCCATTGGTTGACACCTTTTTCGAAACCATAGGAATGGTTGTAATTGAAACTACAAAAAAGAATATTCTATCAACAAGTGCTATACAAATGCTTTATACCTTTTCTACTATATTTTCTTTATCTTTACAGAATGCGCTGCTATTTTCAAAGATATTATATGATGGGTTAACAGGTCTTTTCGTACGACAATATTATGAGGTTAGGATAGAAGAAGAATTATCTAAACTTAAAAGGCATCCAGGATCGATTGCAATTGCTCTAATCGATATAGACAACTATAAATCTATAAGTGGTACTTTTGGTCAAGAGGTTGCAAATAAAGTTCTTGTAGAATTTTCAAACATTTTAAAAATAAATATTCGTAAAGGAACAAGTATAGTGTGCAGATATGAAAATGAAAGATTCGTTATTTTAATGTCCAACACACCATTAAATGGTTCTTTGATTGTGGCTGAAAGAATACGTTCACTCTGCAGTAAATTGGATTTTTCAGGCATTCAAAATCTAAAAGTAACTGCCAGTGTAGGGCTCTCATCTACTGATAGCGAAAAATTAATTACCGCCGACGATCTTTTAAATCGCGCACAAGCTATGCTCGAAAAAGCGAAAAAAAATGGCGGGAATCAAACGATGATATGGCCTGACACTGTTTCTTCATAGATCTATAAAAAGTATCAAGCAAGATGCACAATACCAATCACATCTCTATATGGAAACCTTTGTCCAACAGGCCTTTTAGGCTGCTATGGACTGCTAATATTGTTTCCCTTATTGGTACATGGACGCACGAAGTTGGCGCCTCTTGGCTTATGACCTCTTTGACGCTATCGCCTTTTATGGTAGCAATGGTTCAAACAGCCACAACACTTCCTTTTTTTCTTTTTTCTCTACCAGCAGGCGCAATGGCGGATATTTTCGATCGCAGACGACTGCTTATTTTTACACAATTGCTTATGCTAACGGCAGCACTACTGCTCGGTATTACAACCATCTTTTTTAAAATAACACCTTTTATACTGCTTACTTTTACATTTTTTCTCAGCCTCGGTGCATCAATAAATGCGCCTGCATGGCAGTCAATTATACCTGAACTTGTTTCGCGTAAAGAGCTTGTTTCAGCAATAACGCTTGGTTCGGTATCGTTCAATATCGCAAGGGTTGCTGGGCCAGCCCTCGGAGGATTAATTGTCGCAGCATTAGGGCCTGGCGTTACGTTTCTTTTTAATGCTGCCTCATTGTCAGGAGTAGCCACAGTACTCTTTCGCTGGAGGCGCGAACCAATTTTAAGTACCCTCCCTGAAGAAAGGCTTCTGGGAGCTATTCGTTCTGGTATAAGATATATAAGAAATGCGCCACATGTTTGGGCTGTTTTGATTCATATTGGTATATTTTCTTTTTTTACAAGTTCTTTGTGGGCTTTTCTTCCAATTGTAGCAAGAATAAATCTTATGCTAAGTCCTGCAGGTTATGGCATTCTTCTCGGTTTCTTTGGCATCGGTGGACTTATAGGTGCAATCATATTACCAAAAATGCGAAATAGATGTTCTATAAATCTTTTAACAGCGGTATCAAAACTGTTTTTAGCTATTATATTGTTCGTACTTGCAGTTTCAAAAAATTTCATTTTGATTTCAACTGCTATGGTGATTGGGGGCATATCTTGGCTCGTTACCCTTTCTACATTCAATACATCCATACAATCAATAATTCCTTCGTGGGTAAGGGGCCGGGTAATTTCCATTTTCATTCTTACATTTTTTGGTGGTATGGCAGGGGGAAGCGCCCTCTGGGGCGCTATAGCATCCAAAACCAGCATCTCTGAAACAATGATAGGTACATCGATTATGACCATTGCAGGAACATTTTTTTCCTGGAGATATAAACTTTCAAGCGGAGACGGGCTCGATCTTACACCTTCACAAAATTGGCCTGTGTTAGCAACAGAAAAACCACCGTATTTAGAAGAAGGACCATTATTGGTTGTTGTTGAATATCATATAGACCAACTACATTCTGATGCCTTCAAAGATGCGATGGGAAAAATGAAAACGATTCGCATGAGAGACGGGGCGATAAAATGGAATCTTTTTCATGATATAGAAACTCCGGGACACTATATTGAATCCTTCATTGTTGAATCTTGGTTAGAGCATTTGCGCCAGCATGAACGCTTTACCATCTCCGACCGGGAAATTCAGGGGCATGTTCGTTCCTTTCAAATCGAAAATAGACCGATTGTTGTACAACATTTTATAGCAGAGCCGGTGCGTCGTAAAAAATAATGCTAAATCAAAAAACCTGTAGTATTATGATTGTGCGAGAAAATTATGGGTAATCTCCTTATCGAACCGGTTAGTATGATTGTTCTTACGGGGGGGCCATGTTCCGGCAAAAGCTCTTCCCTCGCTCATTTAACTGAAAAATTGTCAGATCATGGTTTTATGGTTTTTGTAATACCTGAAACAGCAACATTGATAACCAATAATGGGATTGACCGCCGAAAAATGGATAAACGAAAACAAATCGTTTTGTTCGAAGAGGCCATTTTCGACATGCAACTTGCCTTTGAAGAAACATACAAAAGGACAGTTACAAAAATATTCCCTGGTAAAAAAAAGGTAATTCTCCTTGACAGAGGCATCATGGATGTTAAAGCATTCGTATCTCGTGACGATTTCAATGCAATATTAAGAAAAAGAGGTTTAAACGAGGTTGGCCTTCGGGACAGATACAACGGTGTAATCCACCTTGTTACAGCAGCGGACGGGGCTATTGAATTTTATAGCGGAGAAAATAATTCAGCGCGTTTAGAAACCCCAGAGGAGGCACTCCGTTTTGATCACGGAATACGTGAAAGTTGGCTCGGACATCCACATTTCAAAATTATTGACAACAGAACAGATTTTGAAGGAAAGATAAAAAGAGCCTTTGCCGCAATTTCACAGATCCTTAATATACCAACATTTGTTGAAAAAAATGATAGATTTTTGGTTAAGGATGTTGATTATAAAAAGCTCCCAGTACATCAAAATATACAAATCAGCGAAATATATCTTCGTGCAAAAGACCGCAAAGAACAGGTCAGAATAAGAAAAAGGGGTCAAAATGGCTCATATCTCTATTTTCTCACAAGAAAAAAGATCAATAAAGAAAATGAAAGTTATATTGAGGAAGAAGAACTTATAACAGAACAGGAATTCCACACACTAAAGAACCTAATCGATCCGAAAACAACTGTTGTGGAAAAGGAACGTATTTGCTTTTTATGGAATAATCAATATTTTGAGCTGGATAGTTATAAGGGAACAAATGAAGGAATAACTATTCTTGAAGCAAAACACGTTCCAACATTCATTTCCATTAAAAAAAACATTACAGGTGATCCAAAGTATAGCACGAGAAACATGGCACGAAAAAAGACATTAAACGATAAGATGTTAGATTGCTGATAATGCTTTAAAAAGGCAATATGGAACCTAAAATTATCCCAAGAAAAGAACATTGCATCTCGAGAAAACAAATAAGCCCAAATGCCTTGTATATCCTGTATCATCTTCATCGAAGAGGTTTTATTGCATATTTAGTTGGGGGGTGTGTGCGCGATATTCTGCTTGGGCGTAAATCAAAAGATTTCGATATTGCTACAAACGCAACTCCAGGACAAATTAAAAGGCTTTTTCGTAATTGTCGACTTGTTGGCCGTCGCTTCAGGCTTGCCCACATACACTTTAAAGATGAAATAATAGAAGTTTCAACGTTCCGCAGTACAATCAATCCTCACCAAACAACAATCGGAGAAATATCTGATAACAATAAAGAAAAACGTTACCATATAAAAGATGAAAACGGGATGATTCTTCGTGATAATCTTTTTGGTACGCCTGAGGAAGATGCGCTCAGTCGAGATTTTACAATCAATGCCCTTGCCTACAATATTGCCGATTTCTCTATAGTTGACTATTGCGATGGAATCATTGATCTCAACCAAAGACTAATTCGAACTATACGAGACCCTTATACAAGGTTTAAAGAGGATCCTGTAAGGATGCTTCGTGCAATTCGTTTTTCAGCATCTCATAATTTTGTTATAGAAAATATTGTTTGGGAAGCCATTTGCAATCTGTCTTACACTATATCAAATGTTTCACCGGCAAGACTTTATGAAGAGATTCAAAAACTTTTTTTATTTGGATTCTCTAAAAAGGTTTTCCATCTCTTTATAAAAAGCGGTTTGTTATCTGCCCTATTCCCAGACATATTACGGTGGATAAGTCTAAGCAGGAAAAATATGAGTCTAATTTATAACAATCTTGATTATTTGGATAAATTATATAAAGATGGAAAAACCCTATCCATTGAACTTTTTTTAACATTTTTTTTAGGTCCTTTCATTGAAGCTGATGCGTTAGTAAAACACAAAAACAATGTACCATATAAACAGGCATTGGAAAATGTTTGCAAGGATACATTAAAAAACATTTGTAAAACTGTGACATTGCCAAAACGCATCAGTAATACAGTTCATAACATTCTTTCTTTACAACAATCATTTCGTACAGTACCGCATAGACATCCTCATTCAATAATCGACAAGCCGGTCTTTCCTGATGCAATCTTATATCTGCGTTTAAAAACAGAAACTAAAAATGGAAAAAACGATCATTTGAAATGGTGGGATCAATTTTTGAAGCAAAAAAGAATGCCCCCGGCATGACTCGAACATGCGGCCTGCGGTTTAGGAAACCGTCGCTCTATCCGCCTGAGCTACGGGGGCATTGGTTACGATTATAATAAGTTTAACGGACGATTTCAATAAAATAAGATTACCCTTTCCTACTTCTTGGGCACCCCTTTTATCCACGATGTATCTTTAAACCATTTATGTGTTATGATTTCTAAATCCCCACTACCCCTAAGATCATTCAGTACATTTGTTAAAAAATTTGAAAAAAGTGGGTCGTTTTCAGAAATAGCAATACCAAAAGGTTCAAATGTCATTGGAGGTGTAGAAACTATATTCTCCTCTTTATATCTTATTGTTTCAAAAGCACATGTAGCAGTATCCGACATTACTGCCTTTACCTTTCCTTCAAGAAGCATTTTAACAGCCTCATTCATATCTTTTACAATTAATATTTTCGCCTTAGGAACACTTTTTTTTGCTATTATTTCGCTTGTTGTTCCACCAGGTACTGCAAGCGTAAAATCTGGTTTATTGATATCATTTATTTTTTCAATGGACATTGCTGTCATCTTGGTAGTCATCACAGATTGACCAGAAATATAATATGGACCTATAAAAAACACTTTTGTATTTCTTTTTGGTGTAATTGTCATAGCGGATATTACCATATCTATTTTTCCTGACTGTAATGCATCTAAAAGTTCAGTAAACGGCATCTGTTTTATATTTGCTTTAACCTCCATGGCCTCTGCAATCAACATACCAAGATCTATATCAAGACCAATCAGTTCGTTGTTTTTATCTTTTACAGAGAAAGGGGGATAATCCCCAGAAGTGCCAATTATCAGCTCTCCTCTTTTTTTAATCTTATCGATTGTCGGTCCAGCAAAAACAGAGGTAGTAAAGATAAACATCATAACAAAAATCATCAATACAATAATCTTCTTCATTGTCTCTCCTTTTAAAATATTATTTTGTTTCATTGATGGGTTTTAGGACAATTTATTAACAATTTTTTGCATCTAAGTCCATTGTTTTAATTAATCGATTTTTTAATGCTGTTGATTTATACATTTTTATCATGACAAATAAATATTCTTTGAATCAATTTATTTTATTTTATCCCCACAACCTCTGTAACAGGTATTGTAGCGATATCCATGAATTTTGTCTTCCTCATATCGTCATTTGATATTATGTCTGTGACACGTGAAAACACATTCTCAACGAATATTTCATGGTCATCCATCTTTTTCCTTACACCAAAAAGCAATTTTCTGCGACTCTCATCATTCAGATTGTTTACGAGGTTTTTTGTAGTCAAGATTGAACCATATCTTGCAAGGTCTGAGAGTCTTCCGGCATAATTAATTGTATCACCTAAAGCTGTAAATTCCATGCTTGTCGATGCATTAACTGTACTGAAGTATTCCATACCTTCATTTATACCTATGTTTAAATACAATTCATTGTACCATTTTTTTCTTGCCTTCCATTCTGCTGATATTATTTTCATTTTTTCTTTTATTTCCATTGCACAGTATATCGAATTGATAAGGTAGTTTGAATTCTGCTCCTTCAAAAAATAATATACAATACCATCACCGGCATGTTTTCCGTATATACCGTAATATTTTCTAAACGTTGTTTCCATTGTCTTCCACATCTGATTAATCAACTCGAAGTATTCTTCGGGTGGCAGTTCAGCACATATGCGCACAGAATCCTGCAAATCAGCAAACAATACACAAAAAGATACCATGCTTGGCAAACGTCTCTGGAGCAAATCCTTGATAACATTTTCACGGCCTGATAAAAATTGTGTAATTTCTTGTATGTAGCTGTTGGAGGGAACATAAACAAATAGAAGACCTTCTCTGAAAAAAGAAGTGTATACACGATATGATTCGCTTGTACCATCGCTTTTAATTATATTAACGCTGCTCTCCCTTATCAGTTCCCTTGGCACAGGCGAGACTTTGTCGTATGACTCCTCTAAAAGTTTAATTTCACTGGTGTTTATATCTGTGTATATCTTTTCGATATATTCACGAGGATTTTTTGATTTTACAAATGACATATGGAAATCAATGATGCTTTGCCAATTCTGGATACCACTACTGAATTCCCAGTTAAAAAACAGTTTAAAAATGTTTCTTGACTCAGCGTTTCTGATATTTTTTACATCCCTTCTGAAAATCTGTTCTTCTGCTGCTTTATTAATCCACTCTATTTCAAATTTGTGATTAATAAGATAAGCCGGCGTCTGAATGTCTTCAACACCAAGTGTTACCTTATGCTCATCAATACCTTTTTGAATTTTTTCAATCTTTGCAGTATCTAATTCTAATACAGTAGCAGTCTCTTTGTTTGTTTCTGTGACAGTATCTGCCTTCGTTTCTTTCTGTGATTTTTTTTCTTTTAATTTTTTTACAATACTTGATACTGAATTGCCTTCTTGTTTTAGCTTTTTAAATGTAGCAATACGATCAAGAACATTTGGAGGGAAATAGCCTATTTTTTTTGTGCCTTCCATACCTTTCCCAGGTTTGAGGACAACAGGTTTTTGTATAATTCCCAATTTTATATAATTATTGAGGGTTGCCCTTGAGATATTGCAGGAATCCATCACATCCTTACTGCTTATCCATCCCTGATATTTTTCATCTAATATCTTCATATAAACTCCTCATAATTAGACAGTATGTTGATCTGTAATTATAATTATACAGATTAAATTATTTGTCAAGAAAAAAATACGTTATTGTATAATTTATTATTATATTGTTAGACAGTAAGTAATATAATTAGACAGTATAATATAGACAGTTAGACAGTAAAGAAATATATGATATCATCATATATTATTATCTATAATATTGCGATGTTACATTTTATTGGTTTAATAAGTTGAAATATTGTATGTAATATTAATAATTTATTTTAAAAAATAATAATATTTTATTTTATCCCCACAACCTCTGTAACAGGTATTGTAGCGATATCCATGAATTTTGTCTTCCTCATATCGTCATTTGATATTATGTCTGTGACACGTGAAA
>JAKPZU010000298.1 GCA_029559915.1 Bacillota bacterium | reverse complement strand
CGATGGAACCTTCTTCTCTTCCCATTTCAAGATACGATGCAATCTCATCGATCGTTATGAATTGCGCATCTTGAACAACATGTCCGCCAAATAATCTCACGAACAAATTTGCAATTTTTACAAACATCGTTATAACTGGTGATAATACTTTCGAAAGTGGCGCTACAATCTTCGTGCTGAATTCAAAAAAACGTTCGCTGTTCTGTCTTGCCAATATTTTTGGCGTAATCTCACCAAAAATCAATAGCACAAATGTCATTACTAAAGTTGATACAATTGTCGAAACAGACTCTGAAGGAATCAATTTGGATATGGCTACAGCTGCGATAGAAGATGCTAGTATGTTCACCAAGTTGTTTGATATCAATAGACCTGTTAAAAACTGGTTGAATAAGTGAATCTCACTCATTTCTTCCTCGTTTTCCTTATTCTTAGCCAAGTTCCTCAGTTTTAATTTGCTTACAGATGTCAATGCTGTTTCCGATGCCGAAAAAAATGCTGATAGAACGAGTAGAAACAAGATCGCCAAGATGCTCCACAAATAACTCAGAGGGTCCTCCACAGACGCCTCACCTCCACAACTTTTTGACGTTGATTTCAAGCTAACGGGACATAACAATGTATATTATACCATTTTCTTTCAAATTTTGAATAAATCGAACATCTTGACAGTGAAGTTTCTTCAATTCTGTGGTACACAAAAAGGTAACAGTTATGGTATAATTTAACTATTCTGAACGAGGAAAATGAAGACAATTAATTCATTAATTAACTAGATTGAGAGGGTATTCGTTATGGATAAATCAATTTCTATCGAGGAAATTGCCAGTATATTTTCGCAGTCAAATATATTCTTCCTGATGACAGACAGAGAGGGTAATATACTTTCTCACACATACAATGTACCCGAACGAATCAAGAGGGGAAAATGTGTCATTGGTGTAGATGAAGAATTTGACAAGGCCTTTAGAAATTTCATCGACAATGAGCAAAAAACCGTTGAACAAATCGTAGAAATGAAGGCTGAAATTCTGCGTTTAATCTTTTCGAAAGTAGAGGA
>JAKPZU010000122.1 GCA_029559915.1 Bacillota bacterium | reverse complement strand
ATGCAACAAATGATGGATAATCCGTCAAAACAGGCTATAAAAAAGACAAACACGAACCACCAAACATTAAGCCAATATTACAAAAGCCCACCCAAAATCTTCCAAATTAAATTACTAAGCCGGGCGGCTTTTGAATATTTGCCATTCAGTGAGACCGGATGATGGACTGTATTTCTTTTAGGTGTATTCCTGGCTTTTTTGTGGGATGGAGGGCTGACTTTTGTCGGTCAAAGAAGGAGGATAGCACCTGTCTGCCGGAAGAAAAGGCATGGCAGTGCCACCCTGCAAGAAGGGCACTTTGTTCCGGAATACTTCTCCCCAAGGGTGGCTCACTTTGCTCCGGAATATCCAATACTTCAAAGACTCAGGGTACATCGTATTGCCCAAACTCAACAATCTAATCCTATTTAAGTATAAAATGATTGGCAGATCCAGATAAATTACCGTAATCTAAGTGAAAGCCTTATATTTATCATCAAAATAAGAACAAAGGAAAATTGATTCTCCACATAGGCATAACCGCCTCGTCCAACTTGAAATATTGATACTTGATTTGCATCACTTTTAAGGGTTGAAAAGGGGGGAGTATCGATATTCCTTTGAGCTCTCGGTCATTAAAATTTAAATAAAATAGAATATGGGATTTTTCAAATTTTTCAAAGGTAAGAATAATCAAGAAGACGATCATAAATCAGAGTCAAACCAAATAGATGATATTCAAAAGGAATTTATTCAAGATATGACGGGCAATGCTGAACGAATTGTAGAAGCATACAACGAAGCACTCGGTGGAACGTTAGATTTTAGTGTTAATAGTCTGAAAGTTCTTGACGAACTACTGGAACAATTCCATCAAAATAAAGACGAAGTTGATGAAGAAATGATGAGTGATTTAATCGTGCAAGTAGGTGGATATATTTTTGAAGTGGCTCGTCGAAATTTTGGCGGTAAGTATTATTGGTATGAACCATTGAACCAACCAATTCTTGTAACAGGACAACCAAAATTTGAGATTTCAATTATAGCATTTGACAAGGTAAAAATGCGTCTTGAAAACGGGAAAGAAGATAACATTCCTTTCTATTTTAAAGGATACGAAGAGAGAGTAAAAAAAGGAATTGAAGGCGATAGAGCATTGATTAATTAAAAACGGACCGAGAACAATGTACACCATGACCATACTCCCTATCGGTCGTACGGCAGGTGTACTGGACGTTAGTGGCAACCCTAAGAGCGACCGTTCAACTTAATTCATCAAACGACTTAGACTTATCGTTTAACCAACGTTTAGAAAATTCGACTTCTGTTGCTGACAACAACTGAATACTCATAATGACATCATCTATGGACATTTTATTAAAGAAAAGCTGATTTACTGTATTCATTTTTTCATAACAAGAGAACAAAATTTTTTTTCCCTTTGCCGTTATACTGATATTTTTTGACCTTTTATCATTGCTGTTGTCCTCTTCTGAAATCAACTTTTTCTTTTTCAACCTTTCCAAAATCAACAAGCCTGATGACAACTCGTTAAAATTCGAGTAAATCACTTTGGTCTTTTGTGACTTATCCATAAAATGAATATCACTTAAATAGACAAACTCATCTATAGAGGATAGTCCACATTCCTTTAAAGCAATTACAGCATAAGTATTATGCAACTTTGAAACCCGACCAGTGATTTTAGCTAACTTGCTCAGGTTGTCAGGTGGTAATGCCACATCAGAAAAAATGTTTTCTTTTTCCCGTTCCTTTATCAGCATATAACGACAAAAATCTTCTATTTCTGCACTTGTGTGCTTGCTTTCAAAGTCTGCCCAAAGATTTAGTAACTCGACAGTTTTATTCATACAAACATCATTTATGATGCAAAAATAAAAAAAATAGTACAAAAATGTTTTATTATAACTTTTATGATGTATATTTGATACCTAAACAACATAAATGATATAATATGAGTACAGAAATCAAAACATTGGGTTTAGGTGGGTTAATTTTTCAATCACCTAACCCTGACAGACTTGCCAGTTTTTACAAAGAAACTTTGGGACTACCACTAGAATTAAAAACACACGGAGGACTTTACGAGCATTGGGAATGCGACTTTAACAAGATTCACTTTGCCATTTTAAAGGCAGACGAAGTATTTGACGGAAACCTTGTAGTTCCTTCGTTTATCGTAGAAGACATTGAAAAATTAGTTAACGACCGTCATTTGACATTGGAAGAAGATATACTTCCTTTGGGTGGAGGCAGTTTTGTAGGTAGAATAAAAGACCCTGACGGAAATAGAATACATTTGTGGATGAATAAAAATTACAGACAGTAACAGGGCAGCCGCCAACATTAAGCCGAATATACAAAAGCCCGTCAAAAATCTACCAAATTAAATCACTGAGCCAGCCCGGCTTTTGAATATTCGGTGTACTTCGACAAGCTCAGTATGTCATTTAGCGATACCGGATGATGGACTGTAATTCTCTTAGGAGTATTCCTGACTTTTTTGCGGGATGGATGGCTGACTTTTGTCGGTCAAAGTAGGAAGATAGAACTTGTTTGCCGGAGAAATTAACGTAATCTATTTGAAAGCCTTATATTTATCTATCAAAATAATAATAACGGAATATTGATTCTCCACATAGGCATGTACCGCCTCGTCCAACTTGAAAAATGGCTACTTGATTTACATCACTTTTTGGGGCTGAATGGGGAAGGTATCCATATTTCTTTGAGTTGGTGGCAAGTGTACGAGAATAGTGTGAAAAAATCACCATACCTAAAGACATAAAATAGACTGCTTAAGTTACATAGAACGCCCAAAAATTACTTAAAACTACTAAATGCTCCAAATAAGGTTTTTTATTTGACCTTATTTTGTATATTTGCTTCCATTATGGCATTAAATCCATTTTCAGAAGAACAAATAATAGCAAGACTCCAGTTTGAAAACCCTTGGTGGGTGACTGGTAGCTTAGAAGGATACTATCAATCATTCAAGCCCAGACTGTATTTCAATCTGTTTTACCCTTTGGTAAAAAATACAACCGTTCACAGAGCGTGTGTTTTAATGGGACCAAGACGTGTTGGAAAGACTGTTATGCTATATCACACAATCCAACAATTAATAGCAGAAGGTGTAGCTCCTCAGAAAATTTTGTATGCGTCAATTGAAACACCAATTTATAATAACATACCACTTGACGAGCTATTCACGATGGCAAAAAAAGCTACCGGAGATACCGATTCAAATGGATGGTATATATTTTTTGATGAAATTCAATATCTAAAAGAATGGGAAGTTCATTTAAAAACATTAGTTGATGTTTGCCACAATACGAAATTTATAGCAAGTGGTTCGGCTGCTGCCGCATTAAAACTTAAAAGCAATGAAAGTGGAGCAGGACGATTTACAGATTTTATGCTTCCTCCTTTAACATTCTATGAATTTATTCATCTCAAAAATTTAGGAGCCTTAATTAAGGCAGACACTATCAGTTGGAAAGGGAATATTGCTATTTTTTCTTCAACTACAAACATCTCCGAATTAAACAAACACTTTATAAATTATGTGAATTTTGGTGGTTATCCTGAAGTAATATTCAACCAAGAAATACAAAGTAATCCTGGCAGGTTTATGAGAGCTGACATTATTGACAAAGTTTTGCTTAGGGATTTGCCTGGATTATACGGAATACAAGATGTCCAAGAGTTAAATTCTCTTTTTACTACAATCGCTTGGAATAGTGGTCAAGAATGCAGCATTGATGAATTAAGCAAAAGCAGTGGTGTTAAGAAAACTACCCTAAGACAATATTTGTCATATTTAGAAGCTGCGTTTTTAGTTCATATTGTAAAACGTGTTGACCAAAAAGCAGGACGTTTCCAACGAGAAAACTTCTTTAAAATTTATCTCACGAATCCAAGCTTAAGAAGTGCATTGTTTGCGCCACTTACAGCAGAATCTGACGGTATGGGAGCAATTGTTGAAACTGCAATATTTAGTCAATGGATGCAACGGACTTCATTCATTCCCTATTATGCAAGGTGGAAAAATGGAGAAGTTGACTTAGTAAATATTAGTAGAAAAACAAACAGACCTGATTGGGCAGTAGAAATTAAATGGAGTAACCGGTTTTTTGAAGCTCCGAATGAATTAAAAAGCCTTTCTACTTTTTGTGAAGAAAACAAACTAAATCAGGCATTGGTAACCTCAATTGACAAATCAGGAATAAAGGAATTTAACAATATTCAAATACAATATTTACCGGCAGCAGTTTATGCATACAATGTTGGGAAGAACACATTAGAAAGTCAGAAATAACATTAAAAAAGGCAATAAGACAAGAACACCAGCTGCCAACATTAACCAGAATATACAAAAGCCTGTTAAAAAACTTCCAACTTAAGCACCAAACCAGCCGGGTTTTTGAATATTCGGTGTTCAGTGAGACCGGATGATGGACTGAATTTCTTTTAGGTGGATTTTTGGCTTTTTTGTGGAATGGATGGCTGACTTTTGCCGGTCAAAGAAGGAGGATAGAACATGTCTTCCCCAATGAAAGGCATGGCAGTGCCACCCTGCATGGAGGGTACTTTGTTCCGAAATCAGTTGCTCACTTTATTCCGGAATATCCAATTTGGTATGACCGTAGTTGGTATAATAATGATGCGCTTAGGCGGTTGATTATGGGAATTTGAGGGAAGTGATTATATTTATACGGAAAATTTACGCCATATGGCGTAAATACTGATGTTGTAAGCAAGCGTAAAACGACACGACATAGCAGACATTGACCGAGTGAAAACAGAAAAAAGAGAAACAAATTTTGACAGGTGAACAACGACATACAGACCATATTGACAACGGACAGCGAGTAAGCCGACACTCATTGCCGACCCATTGTTTTTTATTTTTTCCTCACCCGCATTTTTTAAAAACAATTTTAAGCCACCCCGCAAGTGGCACATTTGGCTTTGCCCAACACACAAGCCAACCCTTCGCAAATCCAAAAGAGCCACTTTTTTGCCTACGCACCAACAGAAATACGTATTTTGGTAAACTATATTTTGACAATTAACTGATGAATAAAAGGACACTTTCTGAAAGAGATATTTGCACCAAGTTTATCACGCCTTCGCTTTTAAAAGCGGGATGGATAAAAGATTTTCATTTTCGGGAAGAACTATCCTTCAACACCTTTACCGATGGTAAAATCCACGTAAGAGGAAAAATCACAGCAAGAGGAACAAGAAAAAGAGCCGACTATATTCTGTATTACAAACCGAATATTCCCATTGCCATCATTGAAGCAAAGGACAACAACCATTCGGTGAGGGCAGGAATACAACAAGGTTTAGACTTTGCTCAAATACTCGACATTCCTTGTGTTTTCAGTAGCAACGGTGACGGATTTTTATTTCACGACCGCACAGCGACCGATGGAAGCATTGAAACGGAAATCAGTTTAGACGACTTCCCAACTCCCGAACAACTTTGGGAGAAATACAAAAAGTATAAAGGCATCGCGACACCCGAAGCAGAAAAAATTGCTTCACAAGATTATTACTTTGACGGAACTAACCGCAAACCGAGATACTACCAACAAATTGCAGTAAACAGAACTGTTGAAGCCATTGCTAACGGACAGAACAGGATTCTGCTTGTGATGGCAACAGGAACAGGAAAAACCTATACGGCTTTTCAAATCATTCACCGACTTTGGAAAAGCGGAGCAAAAAAACGCATTCTTTTTTTAGCCGACCGAAACGCATTGATTGATCAAACACGCAGAGGCGACTTCAAACACTTTAAGGATAAAATGACTGTTGTAAAACACAGGCAAATTGATAAGAGCTTTGAAATTTACTTGGCATTGTATCAAGGACTTTCGGGAACAGACGAAGCTGCCAATGTTTACAAACAATTTTCAAGAGATTTCTTCGACCTGATTGTAATTGACGAGTGCCACAGAGGAAGTGCAAAAGAAGATAGCAGTTGGAGAGAAATCTTAACTTATTTCAAAAATGCTACGCATATCGGTTTGACGGCTACACCAAAGGAAACCAACGAAGCAAGCAACACCGAATATTTTGGCGACCCTGTTTACACTTACTCTTTGCGACAAGGAATTGATGATGGTTTCCTTGCTCCTTATCGTGTAATTAGAGTTGCCCTAAATGTGGATGCCGAAGGCTGGCGACCCGAACAAGGTAAAACTGACAAAGAAGGAAACGAAGTGGAAGACAGAATTTACAACCGTAAAGACTTCGATAAAAACTTAGTGATTGAAGAACGAACCGATTTAGTAGCTCAAAAAATAACTGAGTTTTTAAAAGGTTACGACCGTTTTGCCAAAACCATTGTGTTTTGTGTAGACATTGACCACGCTGAACGAATGCGAACCGCATTAGCCAAACACAATCCTGACTTAGTTGCCGAAAACTACAAATACATTATGCAGATTACAGGCGACAATGACGAAGGCAAAAGGGAGTTAGACAACTTCATCAATCCCGAAGAAAAATATCCAGTTATTGCCACTACTTCCGAATTGATGACCACAGGTGTTGATGCACAAACTTGTAAAGTAATCGTTTTGGACAGCAACATCAATTCTATGACCAAGTTCAAGCAAATTATTGGTAGAGGAACACGTATCAACGAAGAATACGGCAAACTGTATTTCACCATTTTGGATTTCAGAAATGCAACAGACCTATTTGCCGACTCTCAGTTTGACGGTGACCCAATCAGGATTAAGCCAGTTACAGAAGGAGCTGATTTAGGAAGCATTATTGACGAAGAAGAAGATAACAAAGAACCAATCATTGATATTGAAACAGGTGAAGAAATTCAAATGACGCCTCCAACAATTCGTTATCCTGAGGCAGAATTGCCTCCACGAATAATTAAGGAGCCAAGAGAAAAAGTTTATGTGAATGGAGTTGACGTTTCGGTATTAATAAGCCGTGAATTGCATTTTGACCAACACGGCAGACCCATTACAACAAGTTTGAAAGACCATACCAAAGAAATTATCAAAGAGCAATTTGCATCCTTAGACGACTTTCTGAACAAGTGGAAAAATTCAGACCGCAAAGAAGCCATCATTGCCGAATTGATTGAGCAAGGTGTAATGGTAGAAGCATTATATGAAGCCGTTGACAAGCAAGTGGATTTGTTTGATTTAATCTGCCATGTTGCTTACGACCAACCACCATTGACCCGAAAAGAACGAGCCAACAACGTGAAGAAACGCAACTACTTTACAAAGTATGGCGACCAAGCCCGAATAGTATTGGAAGCATTGCTAGAGAAATACGCTGACCAAGGCATTGAAAACATAGAGAACATTCAAATCCTTACAGTTCCGCCTATCAGCGATTTTGGATCCGTAACCGAAATCATCAAAGCATTTGGCAGTCGCGAAGCATACGATAAAGCCATAAAAGAATTAGAAAACGAATTGTATAAAATAGCATAATGCCTGGGACATTTTCACAAATCTATATTCAAATTGTATTTGCCGTTAAAGGCAGAGAAAGTTTAATTCATTCTTCCTGGGAGGAAGAACTCTATAAATACATTTCAGGGATTGTTAGAAACAAAGAGCAAAAACTGCTTGCAATAGACGGAATGCCCGATCATATTCATATTTTAATCGGGATGAAGCCGAGTTGTTGTTTGTCAGATTTAGTTAGAGAAATCAAAAAGTCATCCAATGAATTTATCAAAGAAAAAAAGTTTTCAAACTTCAAATTTCAATGGCAAGAAGGATATGGTGCTTTTTCATATAGCCATTCTGCATTGGATAAAGTAATAGCATATATCAACAATCAAAAAGAACATCACAAAAAACAAACGTTCAAAGATGAATATAAAGAATTTTTGACTAAATTTCAAATTGATCATAAGGATGAATATTTATTTGAATGGATTGATTAATCAGACCCCGAAAAGATCCAATGTTTATAGAGATATTTTATCGAATGCCCACACGACCCTGAAAAGGTCCAATGTTTATAGAGATATTTTATCAAACGCCCACACGACCCTGAAAGGGTCCAATGCTTATAGAAACGTGTTGCCGAATAAACATACGACCCCTACAGGGTTGCATTTTCTAAATGTACAACATTTCTGCAAATATTCAATACATTTGAGATTATCAAAGACCCTGAAAGGGTCCAATGCTTATAGAAACGAATTACCAAATAAACATACGACCCTTACGGGGTCGCACCCATCAACAACATCAATATTCTATAAACATTCAATCCCTTCGGGATTATTGAACATTCAAAATATAAAATAAAAATATGACCAATATAGCAGGCACCATAAAATCCATCCGGGATATATTCCGCAAAGACCCCGGTCTTAGCGGCGATGCACAACGCATAGAACAACTCGGCTGGATGATTTTCCTAAAACTCTTTGACGATAAAGACAAGGAAAAAGAAATCCTAAACCCTAAATATAAATCACCTATTCCTTCTGAATTGCAATGGCGCAATTGGGCAGAAGATGACGAAGGCATCACAGGTGATGAACTCATCAATTTTGTGAACAACGATTTGTTTCCAACACTCAAAAACCTGACCGTTGCTGCTGATGACCGTTTGGGAATTACCATCCGACAAATTTTTGATGGCACCAACAACTATATGAAAAGCGGAACTACCTTCCGCCAAGCCATTAACAAACTCAACGAAATTGATTTTAATAGCAGCAAGGAACATCACGTCTTTAATGTGATTTATGAGGAGATTTTGCAAGGATTGGCAGCAAAAAAAGATACAGGCGAATTTTACACCCCAAGAGCCGTAAC
>JAKPZU010000292.1 GCA_029559915.1 Bacillota bacterium | reverse complement strand
CTCTTTGATTACTTTTCCTACACTTTTGCCTTTCACCTTTCTTGTAAGAATCCAGACCGGTCCATGGCCTTGTGCACCAGGCTGCGCACAGTGGCAGTTTGGCTTGCCACATTTTCTATAAATATGTTCTAGGCTACCAGGTCTAAAGGCAGGAAGCTTTCCTATTTCTTCCAATACTATCTTCTTTTTCTGCACAAGCTCTTCCAACGACTCACTCTGATTCGTCATAGACGCCTCCTTCTTCTGATTATATTATAAGTAATCAGATAGAAAGAGACAAGTCTTTCTTTTATCTTACCTTAGAAAAACCATCACAAATTTGTCGTGCACCCTCCGAGCTAAGCACTTGTGCCCATTGGCTTAATTGATGATATAATTAGGAAAACTGAGGCAATAATGGAGATTGATAAAGAAATGATCAAAGAAAACAACTGTTTTGGCTCTACTAAATTAGATTCAAAACTTGATCAATGGAAAAAGAAACTGTTTGACACAAGCAAGCGAAACCGGCTATTGAATTTCAAGGATTATAAAAATTCTACTGTTACTATTAAGCAGCCGACAATTGAGAATCTATGGGAGAAGTTGGTTATAAAGGAACAGCCCTTGAAATTTCCATTGCCAAAAGATGAAGTCTCTTCAGATGACATTTATTCTCCCGCTATTTCGGACAAAAGCCTCTGCGAAAACCCAGATGGTATTGTCACAAACAAGTCAATCGGAGATCTTCAAAGGACTCTTCGCAATCTTAGAGATAGAGAAAAAACCGGGATGGAAGAGCAGGGAATTAATTTCCTATATCTATGCTTTGGTTTTTTAAACTGGAAAGAACAAGAAAACAGTGAGCAATTTTTCGCTGCTCCATTACTATTGGTCCCCGTCAATTTGCGGCTTGAATCAATAATGTCTCCATTTGTGCTGTCTCTGTCTGAGGATGAAATTGTTACCAACCCTACCCTTTTATATAAGCTAGAACATGACTTTGGAATGACGCTTAATGAATTTAATCAAGAACAGAGTCCTATAGAATACTTTGCTCAAGTTCAAGGAAAGATTAGGGAATATCACTTACAGTGGCCGATTCAACGCGAGACAAAGTTAGGGCTGTTATCTTTTCTTAAGATCAATATGTATCGAGATTTAGAAAATCGAAGCAATATTATTTTAAAGCATCCAGTTATCCGTGCGATAGGAGGTGATGGGAATGCTCTAAAAGATAATGCTCGTCTTCTTGAATCTATCAACGATTTTGATCACGACGCACACGAGCCACCAGACACTGTTTTTCAGGTTTTGGATGCAGACTCTAGTCAGCAAGATGCTATCCTGGCTGCAAAAAAAGGTATTAGTTTTATATTGCAGGGACCTCCTGGTACTGGTAAGAGTCAGACTATAAGCAATATCATCGCTGAATCTTTGGCAAGAGGTAAAAAAGTATTGTTTGTTTCTGAAAAAATGGCTGCACTAGATGTTGTTCTGCAAAGGCTGACAGACTCAGGATTATCTGATTTTTGTATGGTGCTTCATAGTCGGAAGGCAAATAAAAAAGATGTTCTAAGCCAGCTTGGGGCGGTTCTATCGCTTGCAGGAGAAAAATATAGTTTGAGCAAAGAAGCTCAACTGTCGCTAGATAAACTCAAAAAAGAGCGAGAATACTTGAATGAATATGATAGAGAAATACACGAAGTTGTAATGCCATTGAATACAACTATTTTCCAAGTAAACGGTATTATAGCATCTTTAGCTTCCTATGAAGATGTTTCATTTGGTATGAAAGATATCGAAAAAGTGAGCCAACAGAAGCTTTTTCAATTGATAGCGGACTTAGAAAAATTTGGTTCTGAGCTTGGTGATATGACGGATGATTACCTCAAAAATCCATGGAAAGGGGTAAGGATTGAACACGTAACAAATAAGCTACGCTATGATATAGGAACTCTTATAACTCCGTTTATTGCACAAATCTCTGAGCTTTCAAGAGTATTGGAATCTGCTGGCAAGTTCCTTAATATCGAGTTTGATTGTTGTTTATCATCATTAGGACAAATTGCAGCCTTTTTTAAGCTTGCTTCTGAATCACCGAAAGTCCCAGTTGAATGGTTACGATCAGGCAGCCTTGATAGATTACTTGATAGATCATTTGATCTTGTGGAAAAATGGTCTGAATTTCAAAGACAATATCAAGATGCTAAAAAAGAACTAGAAAGGGAGTATCGTAATGTTGCGGCTCTAGATACTACTGCGATTTTTTCATCAGAGCTTTCTACTGGCGATTCTACATTGAAGCAAATAAAATCGCGTATTAATGAGGCTTTGTCTGGCCGAGATTATTACCAAATCTGGCAGCTGCTTGGAACTGCAAGAAATGGATTAATCGATGAAGCTGAAAGGAAAATAATTCAAGCTCGGGAACTTGTTGAAATACTAAAATCAAAATTTGAAAACGATATATTTGAGCTCAACTGCAAAGATATGTATGAACGATTCAAAATAAATTATGGATCCTCTTTTCGTTTTATTAGATGTGGATACAGATCTGATCTAAAAAAACTTCGAGCATGCCTAAAAAATCCTGCTCAGAAAATGACATACGATAATGCGATATCTGTCCTAAAAAAATTGAACGATCTGGAGGAACTTCGTAAATGGATGCAGGAACGCGATACAGCTTTGCAAAAATGTTTGGGAACGCTATACCATGGCGAATATACGAACTTTGCCCTTATAAGGAATGAACAAGATGCTTATCAAAGAATTATGCAATGCCAAAATGCTTTGGAGAACCTAGAAAGAATATTGCAGATTGAATCGGAAAATGCGCAGTACCTAAAAAGCCATTTCTTTGATTTGTATAAAGGTTTTTCTACAGACTGGGAATTAGTGCGCAGGGCACTAGTATGGGCGAAAGAGATGAAGCAGTCGCTCGCTGCAATTGTCTATAAGTCATCTTTCATTGACATGATTTGTGCTGACGAAGCCATTATGAAAAGCTGCGAAAGATATGCTGAGCAAGTATACCAATATATCGACGGAATCCGTGCTAGTAGGCAGTGGTTTTCTGAGCTTTTTGATTCTGATGAGAGCGATCATATAGAGCATAGCCCTTTGCATGAACTGGAAGAGCGTCTGATAGCTTGCAAAGATAATTTGGCAGACCTTGAGAAGTGGGTTGACTTGAAAACTTCTTTTAAGAAGTGTATCGAAGACGGTCTTGAGGACTATGTTTTAAAAATTCAAAGTATGCACATTCCCAGCAAAGACATTGGCAATATTTTTAAGAAACGGTTTTACTTTTTGTGGCTTGATAGTATTCTCCCTAGCTATCCAGCGGTTGTGGACTTTCGGCGCAGCGCACAGGAAAGATGTATTCGGGAATTCGGGAGTCTTGATAAAGAGCAATTCAATATTGCAAAGGCGCGTATTCGTGCCAATCTGATAAATTCGCTTCCTTGCACGGATCATTTTACATATGGAACTGATGAAGTAGGTATTTTAAAGCGAGAAATAATGAAACAGCGGAAAATAATGCCAATTCGAAAGCTATTCAATGCAATTCCTAATATTATTATGAAACTAAAGCCCTGTCTTATGATGTCCCCCCTTTCTGTAAGCCAGTTTTTGGAATGTGATCGGTTTGTGTTTGACACGGTTATTTTTGATGAGGCTTCACAGGTTTGTACAGAAGATGCTATTGG
>JAKPZU010000270.1 GCA_029559915.1 Bacillota bacterium | reverse complement strand
AAGAATTTATTTGCATTTCCAATAGTATTCTGCAAAATTCCAGTTACATTTCTTGAAGTTGCAATTCCTGCATCATCATATGTTTCTCCTCCATCCGCTGATCTGAAAAGATTTCCACCTCTCCAAGTTCCAGTTGATGCGTTTGCTACCCAGCAAGCAGATTCTGGTTGGCCCCCATCCTGTATGTATGGCGCATTAAATAAATAAACAAACATTGAAGATTCGCTTATTTCTGGATTTTCATTTGGAGTTGCTGATTCAGCTATTGTGCTGCCATCATATGCAAATGGATCTCCAGAAACAACTTCAAAATCAAGAACGTTGTTTGCTCCTCTTGTTTTCTTTTCTATTTTAAAAGGAAGCCAAGCGTCTCCAACTTTTATACCAATAAAATCTCCAGGAATAAGGGAATCATATCTCAAAGCTGTTCTGAAACTTCCTCTCATTCTTTCTGACCATGGCTCCCAAAGAAGTCTATCTGCAATTGTTCTTGCTTCTTGTGCGCTTATTGTTATATCAAAAGTTTTTTCTATTTTGCTATACGCATTTCCAATTGATCTTGAGGCATATTGCGTTGATTTCTGATAATCTCTTTCTTGATCTATATAAGTCACAGCAACATTACGTGAAAAATCAAAATCAGATTTTCTTACAGTAGAAAGAGGAAATTCACTTCTTGATCTATTTTCAGTTGCTCCCATTTCCTCTGTGTCAATAGCAGAAACAAGACCACTAGCTCTTGATTTGAAATAAATTCTATCTGGTGTTTCAACAATATCAAATGGATAAACTTCTGCAAGAGTTTTCAAAGAAGATTCAGCAGTATTTGAATTTGAAATTACAAATCCCATAATAATATGTTGTGATAAATTTTGATCAACTTCATATTCATCATTACTCATTCCTGCTCTTGCGCAAATATCTGAAATCAAATCAGCTAAATTCCATTGGCCTGCGTCAATTTCAAATTCAAAATTAGGAACACTATTATTGAAATCATCAAGTTGGAATTCAGTGAATACAATATATGATATTCCTCTGTATCCTGGTTTATTTGTATCAGGTATTGCAACTGATCTGTTTTGTGTTTGGCTTCCATTATACATATGTATGCCAGTATAAACAGAACCCTCAGGATTATGAGACCAACCTGCGTCTGGAATTTCAGTTATTAAATCATTAGTCCAAAGCAATTTGCTATTGGCCCATATTCTTCTTATATTTACAATAGGTCCACCTATTGCGATTGCGATAACAGGAATTGAATAGGTATACCAGACCGTGTATGTTGATGAACCAAAAGTTCCATTTGAGTGCTTTATTTGATTTCTTTGTTCTATTATTGGTTCAAAATAAATTACATTTCCTGAAATTCTGTTGTATTCTCCATACATAACAGGAATTGACCTTCCATAAGTTGACTCTTGGAATTTATCAATTTCTGATCTTTGACCAACAGTATCTTCAAATGGTATGAATGCTTTGGTTATTGATTTTATTGCTTCAAAGCCAAATTTTACACCAGCTACTAAACTAACTACACCAACCATTTTTATATCTCCACCAAGAGTGAATTTTTGAGCGAAAATTATCATCAATATATACTTCAACAACTCTTCCAAGGTTCATTGAAGTGTGTATTATTGAGTCATTTCCAATATATATCGCAGCGTGCATTGGAAGATTTCTTTTCCAAGCTATCGCACATATATCACCAGGTTGGAATTCATCGTTTTCTATTTTATTTAGAAAAAATTCCATTCCAGATATGAAAAATTTTGGACTTGGCTTTTGGCTATAATTTTTATACTTACTATCAAGAAGTTCGCATATTCCCAAATTATGTCCAACGCCAACAACAAGATTAACACAATCAACGCCATGTCCCTTTAGACATTGATTGTGATGGAATGGAGTTCCAACCCACTCTCTTGCTTCTTTGATTATTCTATTATGCATCTGGAGTCCTTGCTATTGCGTCATTTCCAGGAATATCAGGTAATCCACCAAATGAATCAGGAGGCAATGCAAATTTTGTTTGGTGTGTATTCATTAATTTATCACAACCTGGCGTCATTGTGTAATCATCGCCAATCTGTATCTCATTTGGCATAGCATTCCATAGAGTTATTAAACCAGATGATTGATCATATGATTTTATTTCCGTGGATATTCCAGAGTTATCTCCAGAAGTCCAAGTCAAAATTCCAAGATCATAATAACCATCAGGTTGGGATGTTCCAATATCATAGAATTGTCTGTATGATGATTTATTAATTCCATCGCGACTAACAGTCTCAGTTACTCCGCCAGAATATACATATGAAGACAAATTTACAGGACAAGGAGAAACACCAAGATCAAATCTACAAGAAGGAGTATAAACATCAATCAATGGTCTCTGTGATAATTTAATACCAACAGTTATTACATCCATTGAATATTTTGTTCCAGATTGTTTTGAGCCACCTATTATTCCCTTTAATATTCTTTTTGAATTTGTTCTTGTATCAGAATCCCAAGAAACAACATAACCTTCAACCGTGGCGTTGTCGAATAGTCCTGTAACAATATCATGTTCTGATATTCCATCATCACCTAGAATTCCGGTTATTTCAACATCACCAGTTCCACGGCTATTCATTAATCCAGATTCAAAAGCGCTCGCATTTAATGATTTGCAAACTTGATATGTTGTTCCAAGAAATGTTATTGATTTGTTATGTGTTGTATAAGCAAAAGTTATTCCATCTTGGCGAGTTATTTTCCAACATTGGCATAATTTAGTTACACAATCAGATGGAGAAGATAGAACCAACATTACACTTTTTGTGCAATATAGCGGTTGTGATACAGTTGATAAAATAAGAACAGAACTTTTTGATACACGAGCTTGGACATTTGGATCAGAAGACAAAGTCAATATATTTGATTTTGTTACGTTAGCCATGTCTCATCACCGCTTCATAGATATCAATTGGTAAAAAATTATAAATTGGCGGACGTATAAATTCAGATTTTATATTAGCCAGAATTTTATAGGCATAAACAAAAAAATCATTCGGAATCCAAATTGCCAATTTTAAATCAGACATTCGATCAATTATTTCATTCTTTGAAATCGCACTATCTTCAGCACACAAAATTGCAATATATAACGCTGAAGTTATTCTTTTATTT
Source organism: Bacillota bacterium (assembly GCA_029559915.1). Classification (GTDB taxonomy): domain Bacteria; phylum Bacillota_I; class Bacilli_A; order Izemoplasmatales; family Hujiaoplasmataceae; genus UBA2289. The sequence goes on along the minus strand of JAKPZU010000270.1, from coordinate 3,828 downwards.
GGAAACTCAATTTCAGAAACATAGTCTTTTAATCTATTATATATAGTATCGTAAACTTTACGAATTAGGCTATTATTTCTAGTTTTCACACCAACATAATCAAGAATAAATTCACTACAATTCCATATTATTTCATTAGTTCCATCTTTGCATTCTTGTCCGTGGTGTTCGATTATGAAACTAGGTACTCCAATTGCTATTGTTTCTGTTATTTCAACTCCAGAATCAATAATAGCCAAAAGCCTATGAAGACCATTCATAAGCTGGCCATTTTCATTGAAGCTAATCGGCGAATCATCATCCATACTTAGCCAAATATTATTTTTCATCAAATGTGAAAAAAGTTTAACCTTTTCAACATCAGGCTCTTGCCCATCATATAAAAATGGATATTTGTTTTTGACTTTCTCTTTTGCATATTCTGGATTTATTTTTTGAGAAATAAACTTTATCATGTTGTTCTTCTCAATCTAAGTCTGGCGCTATTCAAAGCAGAAGCAGTCCATGGCATTCCAGTTGCAGGATTCGTCTGATGCATCATGTTGAAATAAGCATAGTTATCTCCAACAGAGTGACTTCCATTATCAGTTGCACTTCCACCAGATACCAAACTTGGTTGAACTATAACAGTTCCAGCTTCAACTTTGCGCATAACGTTTACAGTTTGAACACCAGCGATCAACCCAATTGTTCCATCTGCGTTTGCAAATTCAAATTCAGAAGTTACAGGAACTGAGCTTCCAGCATAAATATATGACGTATCACCATCCTGTGTTCCATTTATACATTGCACAGGGGATGCCGCTCCAGTGTATCCCCATTCAGAAACAGCAGTATTATCAGTCAAATTCAATGTTGTTACTTTTCTGTCCCCTAGAAAATTATTATTCTGGCTTCCTGATGTATCCCAAATAAATAAATCATCAAGGTAAGCATATCCATCACCTGTGCTTGATCCAGGTAATGCAATTCTAACAGCAGGACATAATTCAAGTCCAGTAAATAAACTATCAACGTTTGTTGTGTTCAAAACTTCAACGCCATTTACCCTTATTTGGCAAGCGCCAATGGTATTAGAAATAACAACGCGAGCTTCAATATGATTCCAAGCATTTTGCGTTATTACGCCAGGAGCAGATTGTCCAAGTAAAGGACCAGCATAACTCTGTCTAGAAAATCTAATACGTCCAGTTGAATCATAACTAATAGTGCAATTTGGAGTAGAAAGCGATCCATCAGACTGAATAAATTCAAAAATCTCACGAGTTCCCATACTTCCAAACCAAAAAGCTCCCGCTATTCCTATTGTTTGTAAACTTGATGGAAGCGGTCTTATTATTTCACCAGTACTTGTAGCACCACCTCTCAAACAATAACTTCCAGTTCTTGCCCTGTTTGTTACTAAAGAAACGTTTGATGCGTTTGTGTATCCAGCTAAAGCTAAATTACCAACAACCCCATCATAATGATCAAAACCATCCATCCACAATAAAGACATAAATCACCTCAGCAAATAGGAACTTGAACAAGAGTCAAATCTGAATATCCAGCAATTCCATAATTTCTTGAAATTGCATCAAATGTATCATCACTTTCAAATCTGACGTTTTCATCATATAAATAACCACAAGTTACAACAGTACCAGAGGTTGGAGGAGCAGAAAAAGTTATTATTCCAGTTGTTCTATTTACCGTAAATCCGCTAAATTGCTCAACGCCATTTAAAGCAACTCTTACCGTGTTAACAACTGGTAAATATATTTCCCTATAGTGAACAAAAGATCCTCTCTGATACGCTTTTGTTATTTGGTAATTTATTTTATTACCATCACCAGTTCCAATAACTTGATCAGTTGGAGTTATATTTGGAGTCTGATTTGGAATATTCAAACTTCTACTTGCAAAATCCATTGGATTTTTAAAAGGAAAAGTATAAGCAGGTCCACCAACGACCATCCAGTGAGCCATTATTGTTTCATACACTTCCATACTTCTTATTGCTTCTGGAATTGTAAAAACATAAAACGGCTGTGACCAATTCTGATTTGCAGATTCCGCTCCAGAATTAAGAGTGATCAAATCAGTATTCCACCGTGGTGAGGCCACGATTGGATATGATGGTATTCTACGATCCAAATAAATGTCTTTAAAACGAGCCATTATTGTAAACTCCTTCTTGCATTCTTGAGTATCTGGCGCTCTGATGATCTGAATGAATCAGCATTTTGAGTTGTTATATTGAATACTTGGTTTATACTTTGTCCACCCATTCCTTTTTGAGCGCCATCAAGCATCTTATCCAATTTCTTGCTAGTTTGTTCTGTTGTTACGCGCTCGCCTTTTTTAAGCAACCAAGTTCCATCTTGTGGTATAGACATAATACCTTCGTGTGCCATACCAACAACAGCGAGAGAACTAACAGCAGTCGCCATTGGTTGCAAAATTGCTTCAGCAGCAGCCATTGCTCCAGGCGCCATAAATGGTCCAACAATTGGAATAGCGGCCGTGGACGCGAATGCGTTAATACCACCCATCAACGCCATCGCATAAGCATTTGAAGTCATTTGTGTTGCAGCAGCAGCTTGTGTAGATTTTCCTGAAACAAGTTGAATCGCTTGATACGCAACCCACTGTGCAATCATTTGACCAATTGCGTTAGTTATTGATCTAAGCATATTCTCAGCAAGACTTGCCATTGCGTCTTCAAGACTTTTTGAGTCAAAAATCATTTCTTCAAATGCATCCCCAAATCCAGAGGTGAAGTTGTTGATAACTTCTTCAGATAATTTTTCAAAATTCATCAAATTATCTTCAGCAGATTTTAACCACTTTGCCCAATAATCATCAGATTCATCAAGAAGTGCTTCATTTTTCTCCTTTTCAAGCTCAACAAGCAATTCAGTCTCTTCTTCTTTTGTTATTTTTTGGCTGTCAAGAATTATTTTACGCTCTTCCTCATATTTGCGTTGAATTCCTTTTGCTGGCTTTAATCTGTCAGCGATTTCTTGAGCCTCTTCATCTATTTTGTTTTGTTCTTTTTTCTTCTCATTTAACTCTTCAATTTTATCAACTGCTTCAGCATAGTTCAGCAATTGTTTTTTTTGAGCGGCATCAAGATTGGCCAAATTAGTATTTGTCAAATCATAATTGAGTTTTTCAACTTGAGTTGATTTATTTGTTAAGTTGATTCGCTCTTTGTAATTATTAAGAACTGATTTATATTGATTGATCAATTCTTCTTGCTTGCGTTTTTCATCTTGAAGTGCTTTTTCTCTTTTGTTTGCAGAATCAGTAATTTCTTTTTGTGTCTTTTTAATTGCTTCTTCTTTTGCCTCTTCTGATTTTTTCAAAGCGTCATTGGCTTCAGCTTGCTGAAGTATCTTTTTGCCAATTTCACTTTCTTTGTCAATTTTTATTTGACGAAGATAGTCCAAAGCCTTTTCTTTTTCAGTCAAGTCTTGAATTTGCTTATTTTGCTTTACCAAAGTATCAAGGAATTTCTGAGCTTCACCAACTCCAGAAAATCTAGTTTCACTTTGGGTTTTTTGTAATTTGCCAAGCGAAGAAGTCAAAGCCCTAACTTTTATATCAATTTCTTCAAGGTTTTCAATAGTCACCTTGTTCCCACCAATTTGAGGAACATCACTATTGAATATCGCCTTCATCCTTTCTTGTTCTTTTTCCGCTTCTTCTAACTTCTTGGTAATTTCATCAATTGCATTTCCAATCTGATCAAAAGAAGCAGTATCAAGATTGAGCTTCAAATCATTTGCAATTATTGATCGCGAAATTGATTTTACTTTCTCATCTGCTTTTGTTGCAGCAGCA
>JAKPZU010000267.1 GCA_029559915.1 Bacillota bacterium | reverse complement strand
GATGGCCACAGGGTCGAACGAAGTGAATAATGAATTTGGCCAGTCATTATTAAAAGGTTCCATCGCAAATTTCACTGGTGGATGTCCCCAATTGGTTGATCCCCACAATCCATCGACAAGATAAAGGATTGTTTTCCCGCCAAGGTCCTGATGCCCCATAATGTCGACAAAACAACGGTAAACTCCGTAATCTCCATTTATATTTTCTCCAGCACCAAAGGGAGTTGGTAAAGATTCGTGCCAGTCGCCATTAGCATAATTTTGCCCGCTAAATTGGTTGATCGTTCCAACATGATTTTTAGCACAAATAGAAATTCCTGCTCTGTGGTGTTTCTTAAATACTGGGATATTAATAAGATAGGTTGCATCGACGAACTCTGCTGGTAATTCAATAGCATCTGAAATGCCATCGCTATAATGAAAAACTTTATTACCCGACGAAGATACCCTATATTGTCCCCAGCCTGTACCCATATAATTTACATCAGGGAAATCGTCGTGACAACGCTTATAGGTTAAATCTGTCATTGCTGTTCCGGGGTCGCCTATATAAATGTCACTCTCATTAACACCTGCAACATCAACCAACTGTTCAACAACAAGATAACAAAGATGCGGTGAAGTGTTTACATTCTTTTCTTTAGGCGCATTTCCGTTAAGCCCATTCAAATTTATCTTAATAACAATTGCTTCTCCAGGGCTATATCCTACATTTCCACGACCATGGGTCCGGTTATAATAATGGAATATTGAATCCCATGCTGCAACATCGTTATCGGTACCGGTAAGTTTACGTATTGATGCCGAAAGCATTGTAGAAACCACTTCTTGATTGGTATTCTTATCGTCGGACCAGAAATCACTTCTGCCGTTTGTACACTTTTCGTTTGTTGCATTTACATCGTGCACCCAAACTACCCTACCGGGAAAAATACCTTTTGCATCACCAACAGGTTGATTAACTGGCTGATCTTCGGCCAACGGGTATGCCTTGGCTTTTTCTGTGCTCCCAACAATTGCAACCCCGCCGGCAATAAGTCCAAGAAGAACAAAACCAAAAGCAGCTACATATTTCGAGCGTTTAAACCGGTCTTTTGCATGATGATAAACCACTGCTAAAGAACCTATTCCAAGCAGATAACACACAAACGAAGATGCCAGGGGTGCTGCAGCCTTCATACAGGGATACTGAGCCCTGCTAGGCTTTGGGATAACCCTCACAAGAAACCAGATCAAAGAACCCAATCCGGTAATAAAAAAAATGGCTCTAAACCAATATTTTTTAAAAAAAGTAATTAACTTGAATAACATTATATTCTCCTCCAAAAATGAATTTATAATAATATTGTTTCTATTCAATAAAACCAATAACAACGCCGTGCGATGCTTGGTTCTTATAAAAAACCCATAAATATTAGAATAAAATGCCGGAAAAAAAAGGAACTAAATCCTTTTGTGGTTATATAAATTGTGTATAAATAAGTCTTCATTCGAAGATGATTTCCTCAACACATCCCAATCAAGACGGTTTTTACACCTACTTACAGTGCCATATTCAATTGACAATTTGATAATTATCGAAGAAAAACAGGAGAAAAGACAAAAAAAATGAGTGAAAACATAAAAAGATATTTTCAAATTAAAGCGAAAGAACCTTGGATTTATCAATGAAACAACTCTTTCAAGAAACACATTTTAACTGGAATAAATGTCCAAAATCTTCAAAATTTTTTGTTCAAGAGAATGGAGGTCGATGATTCTAACTTCCCGAATAAATTCCCTTCCATCAACAAAAAAGAGAACAGCTGGAATAGTAAATATAGTATGCTGTGCCGCCAATTCAGGCAATTTTTCAATTCTTATTTCAACCAAACTCACTTGTGGAAAAGACTGATCGCAGAGCCTCTCCACCCTAGGTTTCAT
>JAKPZU010000399.1 GCA_029559915.1 Bacillota bacterium | reverse complement strand
GAATGTCAATACGAATGAGATTGAACGATTTGGTTATGAAAATCCCGAATGTTCAGGAAAGACGAAGATAGCATCCTTTAGCCTGTCAGTTGAAAACAGCTTTTATGTGAACTGCTATGATGAGTGCGACTTAATAACTATATGCGACCTTGATGGTAACCTGAAACACAACGTATATGGTCCCGGGTGGAATGACAAGGATCAGGACAGGAAATCATATTTTTTTGGATCCGATATTTTTAACGGGAAAATCGTAGCAGCGTACATCGGAGATCTTGCATTTGTTTTTAAGGGAAATATTACCCGTGGAGCTGCGCCATCAACGCTAATAGTATTTGAGAAGGACGGCAGATATTTAAAAACGATCAGTACTGGATATGAATTTGAACGATTCTGTATTGATGAAGAGAATAAGAGGATTATAGCATATTTTATTGACAGGGAAGAACCGCTGGGATATTTCAATATTCCGGTTGAATAGTCGGGGTTCGGATGGTGGAATGAAAAAATTTCCTACTGTAAATTCCCGATAATTCCCGATAATTCCCGAAAAAAACTTAAACATCTTATTTAATTTTACATGGGTCAGGTTTGCCGTTTTACGAAGTTTATTTTAGGTAAAAAGTATAAATCAGAAAGAAAAGGGCAGAAAGCTTTGCCAGTATTGCCAAGTACTTTCTGCCCCGGCCTTTCAAAAAGTGAAAGGAGGTAAGAAGTCAAAGATAAAGGAATCAAAAAAGAACATTCATAACGGTTAACAGGAATTTTACCTGCTGAACAGGTGATGACTGAATGTAGTATGATTAATTAATGAAACTTAATCTGGGTAATTATGAAAAAGAAAATTACAATTGCAGCTTTAGTTAGCATTTTTGCTATATTTTCAATTCTCAGTTTTAGCTTACCATTAAGCTCAACAGGAGAGATTTCATTGAAAAATGTTGAGGTTATGGCCAAGGCAAATGCTCAGGTGAATCCCGAATGTCCAAATGGTTGCGTTGCATGCGGGAATGGTTGTTATTGTTATGGACCCCATTTAGTTTTAAAAGAATATCAATGGCCGACACAACAATGAGCATTAACAACCCATGCAATTAACCTACATTTCAATTCTTTTTAATCGGTGCGGCAAGAACAAGTTGCCGCACCTTAGCTCTAAAATGCTATTAAATTATGAAGACCCGAGCCTTCTTATTGTATTCATTCCTTATGTTTTTAACAGGATGCAATACCAATGATGTATCCAAGACCGAGATAGTACAGAAACACCGCGATATAATAGTTGATGTTTCAGAAAGTATTGTGGATATAAAGACGGAAATTATACTTGGAAGTTCGTATTTATATATTATTGATGATATATTGGTTGTTGCTGATATGTCACATAAGGCTGATAGGTGCATTCATCTTTTCAACAAAAATTCTTTTGAATACATAGCCAGCACCGGGATAATTGGAAGGGGGCCCGGGGAGATAACTAATCTGGGCAAGATTGGGATTGACGAGAAAAGCGAGATTCTGTGGGTAGCCGACTTTGGTAAGAAAGTGATGCACAAATTCCCTTTGGACAGCATATTAGCAAATAATAACTTTAAACCAACTACCTGTCTGGAAATGCATGATGAGCTGATCCTTTTTCATTTTGGGTTCCTTAATGACAGTATTGTTCTGGGAAGAGCAATGCATCCATTGTCACATTCCACATTTGACATGACTAATACTAAACTGAATGTCAATACGAATGAGATTGAACGATTTGGTTATGAAAATCCCGAATGTTCAGGAAAGACGAAGATAGCATCCTTTAGCCTGTCAGTTGAAAACAGCTTTTATGTGAACTGCTATGATGAGTGCGACTTAATAACTAT
>JAKPZU010000396.1 GCA_029559915.1 Bacillota bacterium | reverse complement strand
GTTGAAAAGCACACTCATAAGATATTTATGTTATCATGAATAACAGGAAGTCTCAGTGAGACAATGCAAAAATTTCTTATCACGGCATTTTGCGGTTTTGTAGCACACCACTTTTGAAAATATTTGGAAAATAATGGAATTCATTGTCTGGTTAAAGGCATTGGTATTTTACCGCCTGATTTGAAATAAAATCATTTCAAAAATATAAAAATTGATTTCGAAAAAAATAATCTTCTCAATAAAAACAGCATTGAAAATATAATTTTCAATTTCCGATCGGATTATATTCTACACCTTGCAACTTTCAGCAGTGTTGCCTTTAGTCGGAAGAAACCTATTCTGAGTTTCTAATTTGTCACACTCTATTTTATCTTCCGGAATCTCAGAACATAATGCTGCTTTATGCATAAAGCCGTTTTCAATATATTTATGGGTAAGAACTGCTGCTTTGGTTTTCTAAAAGCATTTAAATTAAAAAGAAATATCCTATTGCCTCATAAATAAATGTTACCGAGAGGAGTGATTAAGAAACAAACATTGGCTCATAAATAATGTTACCGAAGCCGTGTAATCTTTTTGAGCTTTATTTCCATGATGTTTCTTAGCTCAAAAGGGTTGAGAAGTTCAAGTTGTTTTGTAAGAGCGTCTTTTGTCGTTTGGGGGATGTATTGTGATTCCATGATTCTCTGATAGGGAGTTTTCGGGGAATCATGTTTTTTGATAGTTTTGGAACCTATTCTTTCTTTTTCGATTAGTTTTACAGAAGGGAGGAAGAAATTGTGAAAGAGCCTCCATTCATTGCGGTAGAGATTATTCATCAGAGGAACAGCCTTGGGATTGTCTAATCTTTGATAACCAAGCCATTGGCGAACATGTGTCCAGTTTTTTTGTTCGATATGTGCATTATCGTCTTTGTGATAGGCCCTGCTACGAGTAAAGCTTATGGGTTGTTTACGGTCAGTGAAATGGCGGAACAGATGATAGTTGAGGAATTCGCCGCCATTGTCGGAATCAAAGCCCAAGAGAGGAAACGGAAGCATTTTTTCTACATCTTTGATTTGTTCCAGGACTCCTTTTTCACCTTTGCCCCAGACAGCCCTTTGTTCCGTCCATCCTGTAGCGATATCGGTAAAATTAACGGTGTAGGCAAACATGCCCATAAGGGAATCACCACAATGAGCAACGGTGTCGGCTTCAAGAAAACCCGGTCGTGATTCATCCCACTGGTTGGTGTTAATGGGTATTTGTTTTCTCAGGAGCGTTCCCGGCTTAGTGGTTGATCTTCCTCTTTTTTGATACTGGATACGAACCGGTTTTAAGATTCTGTCAATCGTTGCGGGAGAAATGGTTAAGAGAGCTTTCCTGACTTCTTCTGTTATTTGTCCAAAGTAATCGATATATTTAGGCAGCCACACAGGAATAAT
>JAKPZU010000394.1 GCA_029559915.1 Bacillota bacterium | reverse complement strand
TTTCAATCTCTATTGTTCTTTGAAATACTTTGTAAGCTTGTCATTCCAGTACGGGGAAAATGAACAACATGGTTTCAATCTCTATTGTTCTTTGAAATACTTTGTAAGAAAAAAATAATACATGGGGAAGAGGTAATTATTCAGTTTCAATCTCTATTGTTCTTTGAAATACTTTGTAAGAGTTTTGATGGCCCATATTGTAAATATTGTTATAAGTTTCAATCTCTATTGTTCTTTGAAATACTTTGTAAGTTTGTAGGGGAAAAGGGCGGCAGGGAAACAATGAGTTTCAATCTCTATTGTTCTTTGAAATACTTTGTAAGGGATCTTATGTTTTGCCGGATTGTGTCGGCGCAGCGGTTTCAATCTCTATTGTTCTTTGAAATACTTTGTAAGGCACAGGAGCAGACTACCGCAACCGGAGATCAAAGCAGTTTCAATCTCTATTGTTCTTTGAAATACTTTGTAAGAAGACAGGATTGCACAAGTGTTCACCAGGTTCGAGTTTCAATCTCTATTGTTCTTTGAAATACTTTGTAAGGTCTATTGCAACTCCTGATCTTTTCAGGACTTCCAATAAATTCTTACCTATTTTTTGTCGCAAAGAAAAAATTGTAAAAAATACTTGCAATTTTTCGACTTTTTTGTTTTTCTGTAAACAGAACAATAGAATTGAAAACACCGAAAGGTAGAATGAATCAGCCATTGCGGGCATGCTGAAAAATAACTGCTCGCTAATAATTAAAATTTCGATCATTGCAGAAATTTATGTATTCGCATTGGTTACATTGATTTGTCGTAGCAGATGTATCGGGGAGTATGTTTTCACATGCGACTTGATGAATATTATTAATAACTTTTTTTACATCGTTTTTAACCTCTTCTGTTAGTGAAACCGGGAAAGTTTTATCCTTTGTTTTCAAAAGAAAGAACCCCTTACTGCATTTCTTTTTGAACTGCAATTCTCCAATCAATCCATACGCACACAATTGATATATTTGACCACGTGACGGTTTGGAAGTCTGTGTTTTTATTTCAACTGGAATGATGAATTCGTCAGTTTCAAGTAAAAGATCAGCTTTGCCATGTATTGATAATAATTCAGAATACATTGGTAATTCATAATGCTTTATTGCATCACTTAAATTGAATTTTTTCAGTGAACGCCTTTTAAATAAAGACATTTCTTTGAAATGATAAGCTACCCCCTGATCTACCCATAGGGGTTTTTCCGGATGTAATGATAAAACTTCTTCGAAATAGAAAATTCTTGGACAAAAGCAGAATTGGCGGATCATGCTGACTGGGATACTATATGACGCATGAATTTTCATAAAAGAAGAAATCATCGATGGTATACCCTATACCCGTTTTTTTTAGCTGTTCAAAAAAGGAGCCACTAAGAACAAAAGCCTTGTCAGTTTTCTTGTCGATGTATTGCATAAGAAGCATTTGTACAGCCCTTTCTTCAGCAGGTTTAACTGAACCGATAAACACACTTTTTTGAATTGAGAATAGGCCAATATCCTTAAGACCATTAAAGACCTTATTCCTTGCTTTATTGTTTTCAATATCATACGCAACCAATATTTCCTTTGAAAAAAGCATGTTTTCACCATCGAAAAAGATATGGATTATATTTTCTTTCACCTGCAAAACTTCCGGCAAGACGGTACATCTGTCGCTGCAAAATAGCCTCCAGTTTAACGTGTTTCCCTCTATACCTATATTGTCTCTGAAATGTTGTATGTATACTTTGTATCAAAGTCCTCTTGCATTTGACATCCATTTCATAAAATTGACCTGCATGTTTAATAACCATTCTATCGACCACCCAAGACCTGTAGATCTCCATTACGTCAAGAACAAGTGAAGGTTTTCCCGGCCGCGGCTCATGCAAAAAGCCTGCAAACAATTCAAGTCCTGCGTTTTGTAATGATTTCCAGACATATCCGTTTAAGACAGCATATCCGTAATTTAACATCTGATTTATAATTTCTTTTGAGCCCCTCCCTTCTCTTTTTTGAAAGGATTCCGGTAAAAGATAACTCGCTCTCAATGCATTCCAGTAAATTCTTGCAGCATAGCCTTCCTGGCCAAGAAGATATTCTTTTTTCATTGGCATATCTATTTCTTTCAACTTTTGTACTATTTCTCTCATTGAATCGCAAGCAAACCGTATAATTACGACCTCATTGATTAAGTCTTTTTTCGTTAAATACTTTCCAGCATAAAGGAGCATGCTCCTTTGGTTTTTAATTTTTGTAATAATTACATCTCGCGCCAGCTTAAGCGCATTCTCGCTTTTTAAATATGAGAATTGATATTCCCTTAACCGTGCTGTTGCATGATGGTATTGTCCGTATAAGGCAGAGACAGCTTCACCTTTATAATTAATAATGAAAACAGGTATTCCCCGCAAGGAACACTGCATCGCAAAAGCGGATGAAAAAGTGATGCCATTTGATTCAATTAATACCGATTTTATTTTCCCAAGTGGAATTTCGCGTATAACCGTCTTGTTATTGTTAACCACAAGCCTGTTACCGGTAATACCCAAAAATGATCCGGGTTGTGTAATTGCAATATGTATCATTTTGAATTCAGGTATGCGTCTTTCATTTTACCATCAACAACATAAAATATTTCAATGGATTCTTCCGTAATTGATAATACTTGTATCTGTCACGCTTCTTTGAAATCGGGAAAAAAATAGGGTATAAATAAGTTGGTAAATCCTCCGAGAATTTAAGAGGAGGATCATATGACTAAAAGGAAGAGAAGACATTTCGCCCCAGAAGAGAAGTTCAATATCGTCAAG
>JAKPZU010000391.1 GCA_029559915.1 Bacillota bacterium | reverse complement strand
ATTGCAATGAATTCCTCCCTTGCACCATCCGATTGCAGGTATGTGAGTTTTTTGTTTGTAACACAGGATGATAACATAAGGACAACTGACATAGTCCAAATCAGGATTTTCAGGTAGTTCATGGTCGTCTAATATCTATACAAGGTTCCTTAAAAACAGGAACTAAAGGTAAGATTTTTAGCTGTATTGAAAAACAGTGCTTTTGCTATTTTTAACAAATATGTATCAAAGAAGTTGAATTCCGACGCGAAGGTCTTCGCGCGCTGTTGCGTTTAAGAAAATATCAAATCGACATGAATTGTTAATGATTTCTAAACACTGTTATCCGATTAATAATTTAGATTCTTGATTTGGTTTCATAAGTAGCTGATTATCAAGTATCATATTTTACATTTTAAAACTGACCCCCTGCATATTCAATGATAATTGTAACCCTGGAGGGATCGATTTGCTTTTAAAACTTCTTTTTGTACTCCGCAGCAGCTCATTTACATCCAGATTGCTTATCAGATGTATCCGGACCAACGAGGCTACAACCGAGAAGGCTTTCTTCGCCTGTGCGATCTTCTGGGTCACAGTTAATAAGAGTTGGGCTATTAGTGTGCACCAGACCTGTGTATAGATGGCATTTTCATTCTCTCCGTAGAAGTAATGTAACTGGAAGTTTTGTTTCATTTTCTTGAACAGGATCTCAATACCCCATCTTTTCTTGTAGAGGAATGCGACATCTTCAGCTGATATATCAAAATTATTCGTAAGAAAATCGTAGTAGCGGTTCTGTTCATCCTGATAACTGACCTTTCTGAGTGTCATTTTGAGTTTGGTCTTAAGATCTTTTGTGCCGTCTTCTCTCTCGGGATGATATTCCATTTCAATAATTTCATCCCGTAAAACCTTTGCCTTACCCTTCTTACGATAATGTTCCCTTTTAACCTCTATAATCGTATAAACAGCATTCTTTTTCATCCGGGTGACAAAATATACCTTTTGTGTGGTCCAAAGAGCAAACTGATGGTAATAGTTATAGGCCTTATCAAAGACTATCATGCTGTCAGATATTAGTTCGAGGCTCTTTAAAAACTTCTGATCATTGACCTTTGCTGCTGTCATTTTGATAAACCGTCCAACCGATTGAACTGCATCAATAAGCATATGGACTTTCATTCCGCCTTTCTTCTTTCCGTCTCCCTTGGGATTACGGCCAACACCCTTTAAAATATCACTGAATAACCGTATGGTCGTGGAATCGATTATAAGAACCTCCTTAAAAGTCAGTCCAAAAGTCCGGCTGTCCGACAAAAAACTATGATAATGTTTTACCAGTGTAAAATATAACTCTTCAAAAAACTTGTGATTCCTGTTACGCAGTCCGTCACATGCAGTACTCTTAGCAGGTGCCTGATCCATTCCAAGATGATTAAGCTTGCCGCCCATGGCACGAAGCCCTTCGCATACTTCGGTCATCGAATCGCACCGGCTTAATATACCGAACAGCATAGTGAAAAGGTGTGTGCGGGTTTTGAATGATTTGTAGTAGTAATCACTTTCGTGTTTGCGGATTAACCCATTTATGTCAACTTTATCTACCAAATTCATTATCTGTCTGAAGATCGGCTGTCCGACTAATTTTATTTCCGTAATTTTACCCATGTTGTATTTAGTTTGTGGTAAAACCAAATTACAACATTGGGGGAAACCTTAGGGGAGTACCCCTCTTATTTATTTTTTAATCGGACACTACTGATATTGAATTTTAAAAGTTTCTTTGGGAGGTGGTCATCAAGATTTGAAATGTCCTCATCTGTAAGTTCTATTAATTTAAAGTCGTACTTTTTATACAGGTCAAGTTTTTCTTTTTTCCGTTGGGAATATTTAGGATCATTTTCAAGGCCCCAGTATTCGATATAAACATTTTCAGTTGGAATAAAGAAATCTGAATATACATCCTCTTCAATTGGTACTTTTCTTTCATATGCATGAGCCAATTTATAATCATACAGTGCATTGTCAATTATAACTTCAGCTCTTGATCTAACAAGGTGACCATCCTTTGTTCTCATTGCCGCTGGAAATTTATCACGAAAACTATCTGTTGATTTCTTCTCAACTTGTTGTTCTTGAGTGGCTTTATGTACAATTTTATTTGATTCCTGTGTATCTGGGTCTTTAAATATATTGGTTAGATTCTTGTTATTAAGTATTGACTCAGGCCATAGGACATAAGTTCCTCCAGATGTTTCGTGCTCAAA
>JAKPZU010000374.1 GCA_029559915.1 Bacillota bacterium | reverse complement strand
ACGTTACCGGCAAGGCTACAAAACCCGAGCCGAAAACAAAACCGTTGAAAACTTAGGGACAATTTTGACCAATTAAAAGCATTTAAAAAGTAACTTTGCTAAAAAACTTAGGACAAAGAAAATGAAAGTAAAAGAGCCATTATTTGACTACATACGCCCGGACACCGACTATACAATTAAAAACGGTGACTGCTTGACCGTTCTCAAGAAAATTGAAAACGGCAAATTTGACCTTATTTTGACATCTCCGCCATACAACGTGGGAAAATCGTATGAGACAAAAACAAGTATTGAGAAATACCTTGAAACACAGGAAGAAATTATATCTGAACTTGTAAGGACGTTATCCGACAAAGGAAATCTTTGTTGGCAAGTTGGTAATTATGTTGATAAAGGAGAGATTTTTCCGCTTGACATATTTTATTATCAAATATTCAAAAAGCACGGACTGAAACTCCGCAATCGTATCGTTTGGCATTTCGGTCACGGACTTCACGCAAGCAACCGTTTTAGCGGACGTTATGAAACTTTACTTTGGTTTAGCAAGACGGACGAATATATTTTCAATCTTGATAATGTTAGAGTTCCTTCAAAGTATCCAGGAAAAAGACATTTCAAAGGACCAAAGAAAGGACAACCATCGGGAAATCCTTTAGGTAAAAACCCAAGCGACATTTGGGAAATAATTGAACAGGATTGGGATAAAGCAATGTGGAATATACCAAACGTGAAATCAAATCATCCCGAAAAAACAGAACATCCTTGCCAGTTTCCCATTGAATTAGTTGAACGTTGTGTTTTAGCATTAACAGATGAGAACAGTTGGGTGCTTGACCCCTTTGCAGGAGTTGGCTCAACAGTAATCGGAGCGATAAAAAACAACCGCAATGGAATGGGAATTGAAAAGGAAAAGGAATACTGTAAAATTGCCAACAAGCGAATTGAAGACCTGAAAGAAGGAACATTAAAAATGAGACCAATAAATAAACCAATCCATAAACCGACAGGTAAAGATAAGGTTGCTCAAATTCCAAAAGAGTGGGCTGAACTTGAATTTGTAGATGGCAATGGAGTTAACGGGCATAAATGAAAATAGCACAAAAATATTCGCATCTGAACGGAGAAGAATACCTTATCGTTCATCACAATAACTTATACAAAGAAATTAAGCAAGTTATTGCAAGTATTGACGCTGAACAATTTAGAACGAAAATCAGTAAAGAGAAAAGAAAAATTGGCAATAGCCTTTTATCCCCAATTGACTTAAATGAAGCCTTCAATACGGAGTTCTACAAAAGAAAATGGGCAGAAAGCAGATACAACTATTACATTACTCTGAACAGAGAATTAATGGAACAAAGCGTTCTTATGTCTGCTAAAGAACAGAAGGAATTTCTTATTGCTAACGGAGAGAAAGAACCAATTTATAGTTACAACCAAACAGACTTTGTAAAGGACAAAATTGCCGTTGAAGTTCAATTTGGGAAATATGCTTTTGTTGCGTTTGACTTGTTTGTAAAACATATGCTATTCTATTCCGGAGGTGTTATAAACTTAGGAATTGAAATTCTGCCGACAAAGAAAATGCAAGCACAAATGAGTAGTGGCGTAGCTTATTACGAAGGAGAAGTTTACAACGTGATGCGACAAGGACGAAATAGCCCGCCAGTTCCATTGTTGATTTTGGGAATTGAACCATGATGAAAAGACAAGAAGCCCAGCCGGTAACACACAATATAGCCAATAAGGGTTTCAGTGGTATGCGAAGGTTTGTAACCCGCTTCAATTTTTGTGTAACTTGACAGCAAATCGCACGCAATCCCTTACTGGCCATATTGTCAACCGTTAGCCACAATTTTATGACTGAGAAATACTTACATATTATTGGAATTATTTGGTTGTCCATTTTTGTGATTGGAACAACTATTCACTTATACCAGATTGGACAAGAAAAACAAATAAAAGACAAAAAGAGATCTAAGCTGAATTTATTAAAACAGATAAGCAAACTCAATTTTCCTATTAATCTGCTGCTGATTTCTATAACTACATTATGTCTAGGTTTATATGCTACAAGAATGCTTTTAGCTAAAATATACTTCGCAGGTATCATAGGAATATTACTAATTGTATGTGCAGTAATAGCTGGATACTATTCAATAGTAGCTATACTTCTATACCTTCAGTATTACAGATTGGAACGACATCGGGAAATTGAATACAATATCAACAGAAAAGAGATAATAATCAGAAATACAAGAGACAACAAAATTGAAATACTTATGGAAAGTGAGATTTCAAAGATTGAAATAAATCAAAGTAAAGGCAATTTAAGAATGCCAACTAGTGAATTTGAGTTTATTAAATACATAACGAATACCGGACAAGTTCATCACATAACAAGTTTACAGACAAGTGTAATAAACCTAATAGACTTTTTTAAGAATAAGAACAAAAAGTTTGTCTATAATCAATTCAACTGGATAAAATAAAAACTGTGGCTAACAGGTCGGTATATGCAATTGGCGCTCCGTGGCGCGACAATTGGGTGACTAAAGAGGAACGTTTTGTGGCTGGCGCCACGGCCTGCCCCGGCTGCCGCCGGGGACTCCCACTGGTGTCACGGTTTTTGCCAACGCGACAATATTCAAAATAACATCATAACCCTGCATCGCACCACGAGTGCAAAAACGCGCGCCACCGCGAAGCTGCGCCAACTGCACATACCGCCGAACGTTATATGCCATTCGGGTGACCATTTGAATATCAGATATCAATTAATACAGAACTAAAATGAAAACAAGATTATTGATGATTTTTCTCTTATTGACAACTTGTGCGAATGCTCAAGAAAGTCAGGAGATATCTCTTAAAAACACAATACAATTTAAATTGGAGTCCGATTTATTTAAGGATGAACCATTTACAATTCAGGTCTGTCTTCCAAAGGCCTACGATAAACTGAAAGAATATCCTGTGGTATATCTTTTAGATGCTGATAAATCAATTGGAATGGCTAAAGAAATAGCAGATTGGTTAATGTTTGGTAAAGAAATTCAAGATATTCTGATAGTCGGCATTTCATATAACAAAGATGACGATACATGGTGGATTAATAGGTCCAGAGATTATATCCCCACATCTGATACTGTAAGTGATTTTGGCAAATATTGGCCAAAAGCAGGTGGTGCAGATAGGTTTCTGGATTATTTGCAATATTCTGTAATGCCTTCAATTGAAAAGAAATTTTTAGTGAACAAAAAATGTACTGGAATAGTAGGATTTTCATTTGGTGGATTATTAGTATCCTACACCATGATAACACGTCCTAATTTGTTCGAGCGCTACATTATAATATCTCCTGGATTAATATGGGATAATTCACTGGTTTCAAGAATAGAAGGTAAATATTACCAGTCAAATAAGGAGTTGAGAAAGAAAGTATTTATTTCTATTTCATCTGTTGATCCAAAAACTATTGTAATTGAACCAACAAAAAAATTCGTTGAAGTAATAGATTCCAGAAATTATCAAGGATTAGAACTGACTTTTGAATATTATGAAAATGAAACTCACTTTTCTGGGTACCCTAGAGCTTTGACAGCAGGACTTAAAAAGCTATATGTAATTGAAAATAAACAATAAACGGCATATAACACGGACAATAAAATTAATAGGTTCGTCACGGTTTTTGCTTTTGGCCCTGCTTCCAAGACAGTTTTGTAATACCATCTACCGCGATCGCGCCAATGCCCGTCATTAAACTTTGTATACCTTGACTTATTACCTGCATTCAATTAACATTGTACCGCGACACTCGTAATGCTCAAAAATCTTTGTACCTGGACTGCAAAAACGCGTACCGTACCTTCCTTGCACCGTGACAGTTTTCTTGCTAAAGTACCTGGATTGGTGCCCGGTGCGGCGTCAGGTAACACCTACTAATTTTATTGCCGGGCCGTTAGTGGCAATATAAATCCTGCCCCATATGAAAATTCAGAATCTAATTTTAGCTTTAATCTTGATTACAAACCAACTTTCCGGACAAGATGTAACCAAGGACTACAAACCAAAAAACCTAGACGAAGCAATTCAACAAC
>JAKPZU010000372.1 GCA_029559915.1 Bacillota bacterium | reverse complement strand
GTTATAAAAGAAAATTACAGACTATTTGTCTGTAATCACTTCATTATTTTTGCATCGTCAATTTCACTACGGCAGGTTGATAATTGAACTCGGCAGCTTTTCGGTAGTACTCCTGGGCCTTGACATAGTCTTTCATCTGTCCGAGCAAGCCCTCATCATAGACTTTTGCTAAGAGATAAAGCCCTTCTCCATCAGCTGGTTTTTCACTGGCTTTCTTCAGCCAGTACAGTGCTCGTTTAGGTTCTTTTGCCATTAAAATCTCATACATCTTGACCATAGCTTTGGCAAAATTTCTTTCTGCAGCCGATTCAAAATAATAACGCGACACTTTCGGCGATGATTCACTGAAGGAAGGATTGGCATACATCTCACCCAACAAGTATAAAGAATAAAGGACGTTTACGTCTTGACTCAAAGGATTGTTAATGTAATCAATCAATAACTCTCTGATAATATTGAAGTTTTTGTCAATCTTTCTTTTGCTTGCCTTGTCACTATTTGTCTCATCATAAAATAATTGCGCTAATTTATATTTGGCACCGACATTACCTAAAGAAATGGCTTTTTCAAAATTTTTTTTTGCCAAATCGGTTGATCGTTCAGTACCAATCGCTTTATCATAAAAAATACCCAGCCAATAAAAAGCACCTGAATTGTTCATTTCCGATGCCTTGGTCATAAACTGTAAAGCCAAAACATCAGTTGCATTCTTGATCTGTTTGCGGTAATGTAACAAACCCAGATTTATCAAGGCATCCTGGTCATTGCTCTTGGCTGCTTCCAAATAAAAATCCCTAGCTTTGGCATAATCAACTTCCACACCTTTACCCAATCGGTACATGTCCCCAAGAGCGTTCTTGGCTTTTGGATGATTGCGGTTGGCCGCTATCACCAAATAGTCTCTTGCTCTTTCATAATCCAAAGCGACGCCTTGGCCATACATGTAACTTATGCCCATGCCAAAATATCCGTCAACCTCGTCTAAGCTATGAAGTATCTTGAAATATTTAACTGACTTGTCAAAATTGATCTTAACAATCTCATTACCGTAGTAATAGGCATAGGCTGTTCTCATCAGAGCTCCTGTGTCATCCAGTGAAGCCAATAATTCGTCATAATAAAACCACATTTCCTTGCGATATAAGGCGGATTTCTTCTTCAAGTATGGATGAGGTTCATTATATAATTCCTTAAGATAATTTATTGCATTGATATTTTTGTTGCTGGCGGCTTTATCCAAATGGAAAAAAGCGGATTCAAAATCATTTTTGATCGATTTGCCTTCCAACAACAATTTACCCAACAAAAACATGCCTTCGGAATTATTGTTCTGCGCCGACATTTCAAACATTGACTTTGCCTTTTCTTCATTCTTGCCAACACCAATACCATGAAGATAATATTTACCCAATAAGTGATAACTTTCAATTTCCTGCAATTTTACCGCTTCTTCGAGCATCTTGAAGGCTTTTTTCTTATTCTTCTTGACACCTTGTCCATGCAAATTCATCTCCGACAATTTGACATATGCCAAGCCATATCCAGCTTCAGCGCTCTTTAGATAATAATTAAAAGCGTCCTTGACATTGTTTTTGACCAAAAAATATTTTCCAACATTGAATAGTCCGATAGAATTATTTTGATCTGCAGCTCGTTTATAATAAGTGAAAGCTACTTCAATATTCTTATCTACGCCTTGTCCATAAAAATATTTATCACCGACATCATTAAGTTCTTTGGGCGTCATTAAATTTACCATTTATCAGTACCCCCTAATCTCTTTCAAAGCCTTGATTGAAGCTTCGTGACTGGATAAAGCGCCGAGTTCATAATACTTGGCTGCCAATACATAGGAAGAATCGACGCCTTCACCATACTCGTAAATTTTACCAATCAAAAAGTAAATCTGGGCTTCGTCATAACTTTCATATTTTTTCAAGATTTGGAAAGCTTTGAAAGGATCTTTCTCGACACCCAAACCAAGTTTATAAACATCATGCATCGTAATGATGGCCGGCAGATATTTTTCACTGGCTGAAGCTTCCAAATAAGGCCAAGCTTCTTCAATAAAACCTTTATCTATCAAAGCTTTTCCCGCCTGATATACTTCTTGGGTAGTTCTGATGTCGTTCTTGCTCTTGGTACCGATAATCCGGAAATGATTCATCGCTTCAGTAGAGCCTGCCAATAGCGCTTTATTCAACCATTTGTAAGCATTGTTCAAATCCTTTTTCAAGCCATCGCCGTTAAAATAAAAACTGCCGATTTTATACATGGCAAAGGCATTATCCTTTTTCTGTAGTTCGTTATAAATCTTGATGGCGCTGGTCAATGATTTTTCGACATACTTGCCATATTCATAGAAGTTAGCTATTCTCAGTTTGGCATTGTCGCTATTATGGGCCGCTTGATACAGTTTAAAGGCTTGCTCATAATTTCTGTCAACACCTCTACCCTCTTCATACATTCTTCCCAGCATGTAGATGCCCTCTTCATATAAGCCTTCCCAAGCCAAACGAAAGTTCAAAAACGCCAAATTATCATCAATAGCCGTGTTCAGCCCTTGATAATACATCATGCCCAGATAATAGGCAGCTTCCGGTGAAGAAGGTGCCAATCGTTTTAACAATGCAAAAGCATCGCGATAATTCTTCGCCAAAAACGCTTCTTTCGCTTTGTCAAGCAACTCAATTTTTGCCATTTTTAACCACTTCTTTCTTTACTATTAAGTATATCATAAAACTATTTCTTTCAAACTGCAATCCATGAGAGAATAGAGAAATAATTTTATCGGTTTATGCAATTTATCATGCAAATAATTATAATATCCCTGCAACTGCAATTCATAAGCCGAATCATCGATATTCTTGAGTTTAAAATCCAAACAAATCACTTTATCATCATCGATAATCAATAAGTCGATGACACCATTATAGGTCAATTCGTCAATTTCTTGATAAAACTCATATTCTTGGAAGAATTCGGGATTTTTCAATTCCTTCATGACTATAGTCTCTGACAAATGTTCAATTGCCTTTTTTAATTTGACAGGGAAATTTACAATCGATTCTTGAAGATTATGATAATCAATTTTTTCCAGGAGCGCGTGATATTTAATGCCAAGTTCAACTGCCGATTTAACTTCATCTTCAAATAAAACATTCATTTTCTTTGAATAACCAATTTTTTCCAACTTCTCTTGATTGAAATTGAAACTATCAAACTTCAACAATTCTTCGCTTATGTCTAATTTTGGTTGATGCACCGTCTTTTCATCAATGACAAGTTCCTTGACCAAATCATCGGAAATGGCCTGGGTTCGATAGATAATATCCTTGAAACTGCTGAAATTAGTTTTATTTTTCTCAATCAGTTCTTCATCATAGTCGCTAATCAAGACTAAGCGATTTATAGCTCTGGTCATTGCGACATACAAAAGTCTGATTCTTTCCGATAGATTTTCTCTATCAAGAGTATTGAAGAACAATTTTTGCAAAAAGTTTGGATAGAAACCTTCCTCATAAGATTTCGTCATAATACCGTAATCCTTGTTGAAAAAGAAGGGTGATTTATTTTCCTTATTGACGAATTTCTTGTATAAACCGATAAGATAAACTATAGGAAACTGCAAGCCTTTTGATTTATGCATCGACATTAGTTTTACGGCATTTACCGATTTCTTTTCTTGCGAATATTGAATATCCAAATCTTCAGAATCAATGACAAGTTTAATATATTGAATCAAATCCTTGAAGGTATAACCCTTAAAACTTTTTACCTTCATTAGGAAAAAGTCCAGTTTTTCCTCCTTGTTCTGAGGGTTGTCCAAATCGGCAATTTTACGATAAATATTGGTTAAATCGTAGATTGATTCAACTAAATTATAGATCGGCAAATCCCAATAATTCAAAGTGATATATGTTATGTCATCATAGATTTTCTTGAGTGACGGATAAGTATTCAACTTATTTAAATCTTTAATATCATCACATTTTTCGTT
Source organism: Bacillota bacterium (assembly GCA_029559915.1). Classification (GTDB taxonomy): domain Bacteria; phylum Bacillota_I; class Bacilli_A; order Izemoplasmatales; family Hujiaoplasmataceae; genus UBA2289. Next base: position 1,585 of record JAKPZU010000372.1, on the reverse strand, counting down.
GATGAAAAATTGGGAAATCTCTTGATCTTTAATCTTGTAAACAAATGATCTTGCGACTGCATAGAGCGAGGTCTTGAAGTCGGATTTAAAACCTTCCGAATCTTTAAAACAGTTTATCAACTGCAAATATTGAAACAAGAAATTGATTTCGTCCGACGAGGTGAAAGGTTCATCATCATAGATGTCAATCGGAATATTGTATTCGGAAATGATTTGTGCAGTTTTCAAAAAATCGCTTTTGTGAGCGACTAAAATCGTAAAATCGGAGAACTTGAGTTCTCTTTGCACTTTTGTGTTCATATCATAGATCAAGTCTTTTTCCTTAATCTTTTCCAAGATGTCTTGAGCCAGAAGGTGAGCTTCAATTTCCGGTTTCTTTAGGTTTGGATAATCTTCTCTTATCTTCTTTAAATCATACAATCTTATATCTAACGCTTCTTTTTGATGCAAAGGAAAATCATCGGTGAATCCCGTAATCAATACCTGCTCACCTTGGTAATCGACGCCACCTTGATTATTGGTCATCACTTCTTTAAAGATTCGATTTATCGAGTTCAAGACGAATTTGTTGGAACGGAAGTTTTCTTGCAAAAAGATTGCTATACCGCCATTATTCCTAGAATATTCTTCATATATTCTCATGAAGTTTTTAGGATTTGCGTCACGAAAACGATATATCGATTGTTTAACGTCTCCTACCATGAAGACATTGTCGTTAGCCAATAAACTGATAAACTCATCTTGCAGGTCATTGGTATCTTGATATTCATCAATCAGGATTTCTTTGATGGTTTCCGTGAACTTGGTTCTGACATCTTCAAAATTCTTGAAGAGTTTAATCGCCAAGTACATGATATCTTCAAAGGAAAACAACTTCTCCCTTAACTTGCACATCTCATATTCACGCAAATACTCTTCCACTAGCTTCTTGATTAGTGATATAGCCGGAACTGACGCCTGGAAATTAAGGCTAAAATCATCATAGTCTTCGACAAACATACTCGTGAATTCTTTTCTGATATTTTCAATCAAGATAACAATTTCTGGTTTTTCACATTCACTTTTCCGTGGTTTTAGCGGTAAAGCGGATGTCTTTAAATAAGTAAACAATTTTTTTGGATCTGTCTGGACCCTTAAATAATTTAAATAACGATCAATAGCCTCATAATAGTCCAGGTAATCGCTTAAAACCGCTCCAGCATTATCGATATATCGTAAATAGAAATCATCATAAAGCTCCAAGATTCTCTCTTGAAGCGAAAGAACATATTCTTTTACCCGATTATCGATAAAGCTGTTACTAAGATAGATTTCGTCATAATTTGCCAATAATTCAATAAAATCAGGTGTTTTTCTTAATGCTTCACCCAAATCATAAACCGCATCGTATAACCATTTGTCAGAACCGGAAAAATAGCGTTTGACAACTGTATTGAAGTCACTTTCATTCCTAAGATAATATTTTTTTATCACTTCTTCGATAATGGCTTTTTTCCTGGCTTTGACAATAATTGCATCTGCGATGTCAATATCACTTTCAAGTCCCAACAAATAATGGTATTCCTTGACCAATCTTAAGGTAAAG
>JAKPZU010000364.1 GCA_029559915.1 Bacillota bacterium | reverse complement strand
ACGTTGCTTTTGCTGGAGATTTGGTTCAATTAGATACTATTCACATTATGGCCCCTGATGGTTCAAGAATTTATGTTTATACTTTGATTGATTTGTATTCACGTTGGGCCTATGCGGAAGTGGTGGAAAAGATTGGAGCGGAAGTGAGTGTGCAGTTCGTGAAGCGAGCCAGACAAACGGCCAGTTTTGACTTTGTTATGGTTCAAACCGATCATGGTCCGGAATTTTCTCGCTGGTTCACACATCACTTATGGCAAGAAAAAATTGCTCATCGACATAGTCGAGTCCGACAATCAAATGACAATGCCCACGTGGAGAGGTTTAATCGAACAGTACAAGAAGAGTGTTTAGATCGGGTGGCAAATACGATCTTGAATTTTAAAAAAGTCTTGCCGAAGTATTTAAAATACTACAACAATGAACGTTTGCACATGGGGATTAATTATCAAACTCCAATGGAAGTGTTGCGAAGGTCTTGATTATTTAACGGCTGGGAATTATCCACCATATGAAGAAATTGTGCCTATGTTAAAATTAACTTAATTTAACTATTATCAACTAAATTTGCATTTTTATGAAAAAGTTACCTTTTTTCTCCTTGGCGGTTATTATTTTGATTTTGCTTGGGGTTTGGTGGTTTGCTAACAGCCAGGTAGCTAGTCCAAAAACTAACCTGAGTTTGATTTCAACTGTCACCTATGCTTGTGATAATAATCAGACTATTAAGACTGAATATTTTGAAGGACCGCAAATTCCGGTCGCTCCGGGCGAGCGGCCTGTTCCCAACGGCAAAGTCAAACTTGATCTAAGCGACGGCCGAACGCTTTCTTTGCCGCAAACCATCTCAGCCAGCGGTATTCGCTATGCCAACCAAGATGAATCAATTATTTTTTGGAGCAAGGGAGACGGCGCTTTTATAATTGAAAACGAAGTTGAAACTTATTCAAATTGTCAGGCGCAAAAAGATATTCTGGGCGGTGACCGTGACGAATACGGCTGCATCGGTTCGGCTGGTTATGTCTGGTGCGAAAGCAAAGATAAGTGTTTGCGGACCTGGGAGGAAGAATGTTCTTAGGCTTTGGCAAAAGTTAGCTCTTAAAAAGCCGAAGTTGGCCTTGTCTTTTCAGAAAGAGCGAGGTTAATTGTTCTTTTCCCAGTCTGTTTTTCTTGAAGGAGGACAACTTTTTATGACTACATCACAAATCGTGGCAAGGGGGAGGTGGGAACTCCCCCCAGGCGAGCTATTAGAGCGGTAAGGGCTGAATAGACCCAAGCAGGGCCTTGTTCGTTAAATTCTTTTTTTCTATAATTTAAAGATGAGACCAAAAATTCTTTTCCAAGTTTCCCGAATATTTGTTTTGGGCCTGTTTGTTTTCTTTGCCTTTTTTTCCTATGCTGAAACTATCACAGACTATAGACATAGACCCCGATTTGGACATTTCTTATTTTGAAACTTACAAAATTAAAGCCAACGTTTCCGGCGCGCCAACCTCGGTATCCTTACAACTTGAGACTCTAAACGGCGATGGTTTAGGTTATTGGAATTATTATGTTGATGGAAAAGCCAATTCAGACGCTATAACTAAAAATATGAGTTTTGACGTGGCCGAGGGCAAATATATCAGCTCAAACATTTATCCCGATGATATATATCCGGAAATTTATTTTTTGCAATCTTCTGTTACTTGGAATAATATCCCACTGTTGATGAGCGCAAGACGGTCAAATTATCATTTAATGCATTTCAGCAATCCTTTTACGATGTCTGCTTCTTCCAGTTTTTTTATTGAAATAAATGCAGACCCCGTATCGTCAGTTAATTCGGCCGATTTAGACGTTTATCTTGTTGAAAAGGGCAAGGTGGCAAGTTTCTTTAACGCTGATTGGCGAAATAGTTCAGATCTGGAGTTGGTCGCCAGTTTTGGTAAAAATGCAGCCAAACATCATATACACTCCGCGAACTCTGCCCACCATTTGGTTCGTTTGGCCACAAATGAAGATGGGACCATTGGTTCAAATAATCTTGATATCAGTGATGATTTTTGGATAATTTTATACTCAAATTCTCCCAACTCCAATCGTGGTTGGAATTTAGCTTATCAGGTTGGTGATTCTTGCATGAATGCTGATAATCGTTGGTACATAGGGAATCAATCTAGTTGGGGGGGGGATGACTTCTCAAGTTGGATGCCCCGATGCTCATATCCATCTAGCCCGAAGAGACCTTTCTTATTTGGACGGTATTTCGGCAACGACGACCGCTTTATATGAAAATGAAATTGTTACGGAAAATGACGTTTTCTATTTTTCCGAATTGCCAAACTTGGTCCCCAACCCAACTTCGTTTATAAGTCCGGTGGCCGGAAGCATCTATGATGGAGATTCCATCACTGTTTCTTGGAATCCGGCCACTGACCCGAATGAAGGGGATAATTTAAACTATAATATTTATATCAACGACGGGTCGGCGACCACAACGTTGGTGGCTTCCTCAACAGCAACATCTTATACTTGGGATATTAGTGCGGTAAATGACGGGGACTATACAGTTTTGGGGGAAGTTTGCGACGACGCTACAACCCCCATTTGTTCGCAGTTTTATCTGATTGACAGTTTTGAGATAAACAAAGTCAAACCGATCTACTCTCTTAGCAATTTTAGTATATATAGCAGTAACCCGGGCACGCCTTTGGCTAAGGCAGGCGATACCATTTATTTGAGTTTTGAAAGCAGCGGCTCTGTTAATCCTTCTGTTTCGTTCTTTTCGGGGGGAAACGCAATAGGTAATTCGCCGGTTCTAAGTTCAGACTCAAACTCGTGGACAGTGAGTTATTTGGTTGACAATTCTGACTCTGATGGAACATTGGATTATGTTATTACCGCCAGCAATTTGGATCAAGAATATTCAAGTAGCACGCCAATAACAATTGATAACACAAAATCATCGGATGTAAGTGTTAACTATGGATCGGGGTCTTATACCTCAAACATTTCCGTGACCCTGGGTTCGGTTGGTTCTTCTTGGATTCGTTATACCCTAGACTCAACTCAACCAGACTGCCAGACGGGGCATATTTATGTCGATCCTATAAATATCTCTAGTGATACCAATTTAAAAGTTGTTGCTTGTGATGAAGCTGGTAACCAGAGCAATTTGCTTGACCTGAGTTATTTTTTTAGTAGTAGCGGGGGAAGCGGTGGCAAGATAAGAAAGGTAGAAAAACTTGAACTCAGTGGAGATTCTTTAGAAAAGGTAATCGAAGAAGCTTTCCAGATGTTAAAAAAGAAAAAAGATCCTATGGATATTAATAAATTAAAAGAAATTTTAAAATATTTAGAACAAAAAATAAAAGAAATAAATGAAACAAAAATGGAGACAAAAATAGAATCTCCAAGATTTATATTCACCAAAAATTTGAGTTACGGAATGACCGACAAAGAGGTTAAATTACTTCAAAAATTATTAAATGAGAAAAATTATTCGTTAGCTGAATCGGGGGCCGGCTCTTCCGGAAATGAGACAGATTATTTTGGCAATTTGACAAAGAAAGCTTTGATAAGGCTGCAAAAGAACGAAGGGGTACGTCCCGCTCTGGGATATTTTGGGCCAATCACAAGAGAAGCCCTAAAACGCAAAGGTTGGATCTCAACAAATCATTAATTG
>JAKPZU010000363.1 GCA_029559915.1 Bacillota bacterium | reverse complement strand
ATTATTTAGATATAATTTAGATTTAATCGATTTATACCTCACGGTTTTACCTCCTTTCTTCATGATTTTATTACCTGAATTATACCTTTTTATTAATTGCTTTTGAACTTTTATTATATATTTTTTATGATAATATAATAGGCAATACAATTTTCAAATACAATTTCCTATTAGATAAAAAAGAAACCTCTTCTTATCCTTTGAAAAAGATGAGGTTTTTTTAATCTCATAATTTCAACGAATGTAAATATAGTGCAAATCATAATCAATTAAACTATCTTTTTTCATCAAAGCCAACTCTCTTGATAAGGAAGGCCGCGCCACATTCAAATAATCCGCGAGTGCTTCTTTGGTTGTAAGGGGTACTCTTGAGGAGCTAAGTCTTGAACTCTCTTGATTCAAGTACATCAAGATCTTTTCTCTCAATGTGCTTTGGATTAATATTTTATTATGATAATTGAGTTTCAATGCTTTGTCTGATAGTTCCTGTAAATAGTATCTTCTAAATTCTTCATTACAGATTAAAAGTTTATCAATGCCTGTTTTATCTAAAAACACAATCTCACAATCGCTTAAGGTAATCAAATCGCCGGGATAATGATTATTAGTGCTATTAATCAAAAAATCACCGAATATTTGTCCAGTTTTCAACTTGGCTAATATTCGAGCATTACCGTCTTTTGTGTAATGAATCAAGGCAAGTTCACCTCTAACGACATATCCTATTCTTTCACACAGATCATCCTCATGATAGACAAAGGTATTTTTCGGATAGATACAGGCGATAGAAAAAGCATTTCTAATCTCATTATTCTTAAATAAATCCATAATTTACATCCCCTTGTAACATATGTTACATGTTTTTCTTTAAGTTAAGTATATCATAGAATTATAAATAGGAGGAATTCAAAATGAAAAAAATCCTGGTTTCATTATTGTTGATAATTGTTCTTTCTTTAACTGCTTGCAATAACAAAAAAGACAAAATCACTATCTTGGTTCCTAATGGCATTCCTGCCATCGCCCAAAGCAAAATGGAACATGAAATGAATTCCAGCAATTACCAGATTGAAAGAGTCTCAGGTCCCGCTCCATTAATCGCAGCGATTACTTCCAAATCTCATGACATCATCATCGCTCCTCTTAATATTGGAGCCAATCTTTATAACAAAGATTCTGATTATCAACTGGCAGGAGTTTTGACATGGAATAATCTCCAAATAATCTCAAAAAGCGAAATCAATCTCGATAACTTCACTTATTCAACCATACTCGCTTTTGGTGAAGGAGCTATCCCAGAGATGATCATCAGCTATTTATTAGCCGACTACAATCCTCCAACAATTGATTATAGTTCAAACTCCGCCCAAGAAAGCTTTTTAGCCTTCATGCAAAATGAAAACAGTATGGCAATTGTTTCAGAACCCGTCACAACAATTGCCAAAAGGGAAATTGAAGGACTTTACGTCTATGATTTATCAGATTTATGGCTGGAAAAAACAGCATTGGAAAAATTCCTCAAGCAGGAGTATTCGTTAAAGATGATTTAGATATCGAAGCCGTGGAAAAATATCTCACATCACTTAAATCTGCGGCATTATTCGCTGTTCTAAATCCCGAAGAAACTTCTTCATTCTGTGAAGGGCTGGATTATCCTTTCGAAAAAGAAGTGATTAAAACTGCCATTCCTTTAAGTTACATCAGTTTTCACTACGCTGATGAGAGTATTGTAGAGATTGAATATTTTTTCAACATGATTCTAGATTTTAAGAGCGAACTAATCGGCGATAAACTTCCTGATGAAAACTTCTATTGGTCAAGATCATGAAAAAACTATTATATGGCGGATTATCCATAATTCTTCTTCTTTTAATCTGGCAGTTATCAAGCCTTTCGCTTGATAATCAGTACATCTTGCCAGGACCTGTCCAAGTATTTTCATCTTTCCTTCAGTTGTTGCTGAAAACTTCGACTTATTCAGTAATTCTCTTAACACTTTTGAGACTATCGGTAGCCTTGATTACTTCAAGTATTATTGCGATAATATTGGGGGTAATCGCCGGTAATTATCAAAATTTTGATTACTTCCTGAAACCGATAGTTTCAAGCTTGAGAACTTTACCGGTAGCTTCAGTCATAATTATCATTATCATTCTTATTGGCAATGAGTTTTCTTTATATTTAATTACTTTTTTGATGATATTTCCCCTCGTTTATGAAGCTGCTAAAGACGGTATCATCAATATAGCCCACGATTTAAAAGATTCCATCGCTTTGGAAGGTCATCATCCTTTCCTCATCATGACTAAAGTGCAACTGCCGCTGGCACTTCCTTTCATAAAAACCGCCATCTTTCAATCTTTGGGTCTGGGATTTAAAGTTATTGTCATGGCTGAATTCATCATCCAGTCGACCAAGGGTATCGGCAACGAATTATATAAAGGTTCTATCTCCATCAACTATCATCTGGTATTTGCGTGGACATTGATTATTATTGTGATAGTAATGATTATGGAATTTTTAATCAAAAAATTAAAGAAACTAATGTAAAAGGTCTGAAAAAATCAGACCTTTTTTAATGATTATATTCTTTCTTTTGCGCTATAAGAAGTATGCAGCAACTCATGAGCGATATGACCGCCAGGTTCGCCAAGAAAGTCTTTATAAAGCTTTATCAACATTTCATTTTCATGGGATTTTCTTCTTGGCAATGAAGCATCCAAATCGTAGAGTGCTTTTTGTCTTTTCAATAGAATGTCGGTGTGACCGTGATGATACGGTTGACCGCCGCCACCGATACACCCTCCTGGACAAGCCATAATTTCAATCGCGTGGAATTTCGATTTTCCGTCTCTGATGTCTTCCAATAATTTTCTCGCATTGCCTAAACCATGGGCAATACCGATATTAAGTTCCAAATCACCGATTTTAACCTTAGCTTCCCTGATGCCTTCAAGACCTCTGAATTGCTTGAATTCAACATCTTTCAACTCTTCGCCGGTAATCATTTCGTAAGCTGTTCTCGTGGCGGCTTCGATAACACCGCCGGTAGTACCAAAGATAGCTGCGGCACCGGTAGATTCGCCTAACAAACTATCGAACTCATCGTCAGGAAGTTTTTTGAAATCAATTGAAGCTTCCATGAACATTCTTGCCAGTTCTCTAGTGGTCAAGACATAGTCGACATCGCTGATGCCGTCTTTATTAAGTTCCATTCTCGCTGCTTCTGCCTTTTTGGCAGTACAAGGCATAATCGAAACCATGACGATATTTTTCGGATCGATATTCATGACTTTCGCATAATAGGTTTTTGTTAATATTCCCACCATCTCATGCGGAGATTTACAGGTTGAAGGAATCTGAAGCAATTCCGGAAATTGATGTTCGATGAACTGTACCCAAGCTGGACAACATGAAGTAAGCATCGGCAAGGTTCCACCATTTTGAATTCTTTCCACAAGTTCAGTAGCTTCTTCCATAATTGTCAAATCCGCACCGAAGTTGGTATCAAAGACTTGATGGAAACCCAGTCTTCTCAAACCGGAAACAACTTTTCCGGTCAGGATAGTTCCTGGTTCAAAGCCAAACTCTTCTTTGATTGCTGCTCTAACAGTTGGAGCTACTTGAGCAATTACATGTTTAGTCGGATTATTCAATGCTCGCCAAACCTTTGGTGAGTCATTGGTTTCCGCCAAAGCTCCAGTCGGACAAACGGAAACGCATTGACCGCAATATGTACAGCTGGTTTGATTCAAATCCAAGTGAAAGGCTGTCGCAACAACCGTATCAAAACCTCTTTTCAAAGGTCCCAAGACACCTACGGTCTGCACTTCGCTACACATCGTGACGCAGCGTCTGCACATGATGCATTTATTGGTATCCTTAGTGATGCCAAATGATGTTTCATCCTTAGGATGTGACATCTTTTCACCTTGGTAATGAATTTCTTTGATATTTAATTCGTGAGCCAAAGTTTGCAATTCACAATCCAAATTTTTAACACAAATCAAACATTCGTTAGGATGATTTGACAACAATAATTCTAAATTGGTTCTTCTGCCCATTACCGCTTTTAATGAATCCGTTTGGATTCTCATGCCATCTGCGACTTTTTGCGCACAGGAAGGTACCAATTTACCGGTGTCTTCGTCTTCAACGACGCAGACACGGCAGTTTGCACTCGTGTTTACCACGCCGAAATCTTCTAAATTCAAATGACAAAGCGTGGGAATGTGAACGCCGATTTTTTCGGCGGCTTCTAGAACGGTTGTACCTTTTTTGACAGTAACGTTGATATCATTTATTTTTTACTGAACCATCTTATCGATAAATTTCATATAAATCCCTCCTATGGCCTAATGATTGCGCCAACAGGACAAGCTTGATAACAAGCGCCACAGGCGATACATTTGCTTTCATCAATATAGTGAGGTTCCTTGATTTTGCCACTGATGCATTCAGTTGGGCAGTTTCGCGCACACTTTGTGCAGCCGATACATTTCTTCGGGTCGATTGCATAAGTCGTTCTTTTGGTTCTATATGCATATGCTTCATATTCTTCCCTGAAGTATTTCATTGTTGAAAGAACCGGATTAGGTGCGGTTTGTCCCAAACCACAAAGTGAGGTATTCTTGATATTCTCAGCCAGTATTCTCAAACGATCCAAATCTTCAGGTTTTCCTTGCATTTTTGTCAAACGGTCCAATATTTCATACATTCTCTTCGTTCCGATTCGGCAAGGCGTACATTTACCGCAAGACTCATCTTGCGTAAAATCAAGGTAGAATTTGGCGATTTTCACCATGTCTGTATCTTCGTCCATGATTACCATGCCGCCACTACCCATCATCGCTCCCATACCTGTCAAAGTATCATAATCGATTTGCGTGTCGAAAAAATCCTTAGTGATGACTCCGCCACTTGGACCACCTATTTGTATCGCCTTTATTGCTTTTCCCTTTGGATGACCTCCGCCGATATCATAAACTATTTCTCTGAAGGTCGTACCCATTGGAACTTCAACCAAACCGATATTCTTAACTTGTCCCGCCAAGGCAAAAACCTTAGTGCCTTTTGAAGTTTTAGTGCCGATGGCACTGAAATATTCATATCCCTTTAAGATTATTACCGGGATATTGGCAAATGTTTCCACATTGTTTACTGAAGAAGGTTTACCTCTAAAACCAGCTTCACTTGGGAAAGGCGGTTTCCTTGTCGGCTCACCGCGAAGCCCTTCCATGGAATGAATCAGTGCTGTCTCTTCACCACAAACAAACGCTCCCGCACCTAATTTTATTTCCATGTCAAAACTGAAATTACTACCGAAAATATTCTTACCGATTAACCCCGCTTCTTTAGCTTGTCTAATCGCTACTCTTAACCTGTCTGTCGCTACACCATATTCAGCTCTGATGTAAATCAAACCATTACTAGCGCCAATGGCATATCCGGCAATCATCATTGCTTCTAAGATGGAATGTGGGTCACCTTCCATGATTGATCTGTCCATGAAGGCACCTGGGTCGCCTTCATCGGCATTACAGATGACATATTTTTCATCTCCAGGATATCTTCTTGTCATTTCCCATTTTAATCCCGTATAAAAACCACCGCCACCGCGACCTCTTAAACCTGACTTCTTGACGATATCAATGACTTGTTCAGGCGTATACTCCTGCAAAACCTTAGCCAATGCCATATATCCGTCATTAGCAATATAATCTTCTATGTTTTCCGGATCTATTTCTCCGCAATTTCTTAAAGCGATCCGCATTTGTTTCTTATAGAAGTTCATGCCTTTGTCATTTTCAGACATGGCGGCTTTATTTGTTTCTTTATAGAGCAATCTTTCAACAACAGTTCTATTGATGATGTGTTTTTCAACTATCTCTTCCACGTCTTCAACTTTAACTTGAACATAAGTAATGTCATCCGGTTCAATCTTGATGATTGGACCTTGACCGCAAAAACCGAAACAACCGGTTTTGATAACTCTTATTTCCGCAATTACATTGCGCATTTTAAGTTCATGTTCGAGCATCCTCGTAATCATTTCACTGTCTTGCGACATACAGCTCGTACCATTGCATACCAAAACGTTAATTTTATAGTCTGTTTTTCTTGGACATCTATCTTTCCAAGCGGCTAAGTCGCCATAACTATTTATTCTCATTTTCAATGCTCCGGTAATGCCTCAAGATGTCATCGACATCAGTAGGCGTAACTTTACCGTAAACTTTTCCGTTTACGGTCATCACTGGTGCCAAACCACAAGCACCTATACATCTTACATCCTTGACTGTGAATAATCCATCTTTACTTATCTCATTTTTATTCACACCCACATTTTCCAAAACTCTTGCCAAAACTTTATCGGCTCCTTTTACATAACATGCGGTTCCCATACATACGCTAATCGTATATTTGCCTACTGGTTTTTCGTTGAAAAACGAATAAAACGTCACTACGCCATTAACCTCGGCTCCGGATAGATTTAACTTTCTAGCAATGTACAGTTGCAAGTTCTGTGGCAAGTATCCAAATAATCCTTGTGCGTGGTGAAGCACATGGATTAGATGTTCTCGCTTGTTGCCTTCTAAAGAGTCGATATAGGTGTCTAGTCTCACCAATAACTCTTTATCCAGCGTACTCGTATCGAGTATCTTTTTTATCATACTGCCCTCCATTCTTTATGATATCTCTAAGAGAGATTATAACAAAAAAACATGATAAAAGATATAGTAATAAGTGGTGGAAAGCGTTTTTATTTCATCATTTTTGAGCAAAATAAAAACCTTGAAAATCAAGGTTTTTTAAAGGCAAACAAATGAACATATGTTCACAAATTATGAAGGTTTTATGTGTTCTTATTTGTTTATTAGTTTTATAGATTAACTATGTGGTTTATTAAAATATATAACTTAAGAGGTGCCAAACGTGCAATGAAATGCTATGAGGTGTAGGGAATGCAACATAATACAAGAAAAATACCCACTAGTGTACTAATGGGTAATATTGGGGAAGTTCTGGGTGTTGTAAAGAAAAGTCTGGAACTTTCTCATTCGATTTAGGTCAAATCTACCATTCTAATTGCAGTCGCTACTACATCAAAAACACTTTGACTCAATTTTCGCAATTGATTAACTGCTCTATATGCTTTTTCAGTAAATAATGGTTGTTCAACAATAACAACATCATAGTTATGATTGATCATTTTAGCTACAAATAATAAAACAGGTGCTGCGAATTTATAAGCTACTTCACCGTTGAAACTAAAACCAAATATATGATTTTGAATCTTGCGAATACCTTTAATTAAGTAAGGATAATCTTTAGGATATAAGTTTCCTTTCGACAAAATAGAAAGTGTCGTTTTAAAAGTATCTATTAGACAATCTTCTGGAGTCACCTCTATACCTCGATATTTGATTTCATTAGACACAACGTTATCATAAGTTTTCCGTACTGATTCTGGATTGTTCACTTCTTCAATCAATTGTGATACATCTAAAAATTGTTTGATAACTTCAAGTGTTTTTTCTACTTTATTTCCTTTGTCATTTACATATTCAAATTCGATACCCGTTGTGTGCGGTGCAAAAGCGGTCAGTTTGTCTCCAAGGATGGATTCTTTCGAAGGCAATTGCACACGATAATTATCTCCGCCTATTAGTAAAAAACTATTTTGAATTTCCGTAGTAATGAGCGTTTCATATCCGTTGTTTTCAAACAAAATATCAAGTAGAATAGGAATCTCTGTTTCTGCTGTTGGTGATTTATAATAATACTTGTAATGCTTCTTTATAATCTCGTTTTTACCAACTCTTACATGTTCATTTACACGTAGAAAAGGATATATACTTGCTACTTCATTTAAGTATTCTTCAACATTACATGAAGGATCAACAATGATATCAATATCTGTTGATAAACGAAATGGCTTTTCAAGCAGTAGCATCAAAGCTGTTCCACCCTTGAATATAAAAGGCATATTTACTTTAGCTAGTGATTCTAATAATCCTAGGGCGAAAATAGTTCTTTCGATCAGTTGTTTATCTAGTGTAGGGTATTTCGCTTTAATGCTATTGATGTGTTCAATGGAAAAACTTTCTTTTAATATCACGACAATCCTCCCGGTTCATAACTTGATATAGCCTTTTTTATGATATCGATGTTGCCCCTTCTTTTTGCATATGCATAAACTGTTTTCACATTTACTGGATATGTTTTAAAGATGGATTCGATAACATCATCTTTTTCATCTTCGTTGATAAACTCAGTAATCAAGTCTTTCGTGTATAAATCAACAATGAGTTTTTCAATTTTGATATCCCTGGTTTGTTGATTAATCGGTGCTTGACTGATGAGCTGAGTTATGATAATAAGTTCTCCTTCATACATGTACAAATCTTCCTTATTAGCATTAAGTAGCACTTTCGTAGAGAATCTATTATAAATCATTCTAAAAACATCACTCATGAAATACTTCTCAACTTCGATGAAAATGACTTTTCTAGCAATTTGATGATTTACCCATTCATTTAACAGTGTTGACTCAAAAACTACGATGCGTATATTAGGAAATGCTTGATTTAAGTAATCAACAATTTTTCTTCTTTCATCACTCGCATTTTTTTGTTGATAAATGTCTGATTGTCCAATCCTATATTGAGTTGGATTTAACTTACTAATGACGCCTTTTTTAACTAAGTCATAAATCACCCATCGAATGGAAGTATCCTTATACTGTGGATAAACTTCTCTGATGAGCTTATATAAATGATCTCTATCTAATATTGTGTTATCCTTAAAATTCAATAATCTTTCTTCTATGGTCATCGTAATCACCACCTATAGACACATTATATCTTTATAGCTTATATTTATCAATGCATTTTCACTATTTTTCTTTTTTTTGTGAATTTGCATGAAATTGTTAAATCAAAAAAAACACTCTCACGCGCGTGTAGGGGGTGAAAGTGTTTGTATACATAAAATAGATTATTTGGCTTAATTGTGCAATTTGATTAAAATCTCGTTTTCAAAATCACGATTTTCAAAAATTGGTGCCACGTATTATGGATGTGGGGCTTGCGGTCGTGAAAATTTTATAAATAGAATTTGACCGGGGGGTATCAAACATTAACTAATTGGTTTATGACTCTCTTCATAATGCTCTCTAATCTCTAGAGGTGTATGACCATTGTTTTCATACATCCTGGTGTTGTTATGAAGCATCATAGTTAATCCCACAAAGAGGTTTAATTGAACGTCATCTTTAAACTGATAACCTCTTTTGTTTATATAACCCATATAATCAGAAGGTTTACCACCCATGATGATTCGATCATGTATTTCTAAGACATCAGAACGAATATCTTCTGGTCTTCTGATAACAACTAATTTATTCGCTTTGATGAACTTCTCCAGGTCTATGAGAGGTTTCATGGGTTCAACGTATTCATCATCCTCATATTTAAGAAACTCTTCCTTAGAGGGCAAATACCGAGGTTTATTCGACTGTGCTAGAAGCAAGTCTTTAGCGACTCTAATATCCTTGCTATCATTTAAGTAGAAATAACCATTAGCAAATATTCCTTGTTTAAAGGATAAGTCAATCTCATCAATGCTTGATAAAA
>JAKPZU010000258.1 GCA_029559915.1 Bacillota bacterium | reverse complement strand
CTTTCATTAAGACAGGAAATATAGAGTTCCTTTGTATTTAATTCTTTTGAATTTGCTTTATAGTATTGCTTTGTCCTTGTATTTGTTTTGAAGGATTTGGTTCAGTTCCGAATGAACGGAACCAAATCCTCGGTGAACCTTTTCAGAAAAACGGTAATTATAAACATCGAAGCGACTTACCAAAAATTTTTCCATCGACTCTTCGGATGGAAATTGGATCTTGGCTTGCAAATCACGCTTCAGATGCTTATTGAAGTTCTCAATCAGATTGGTGGAATAGATTGAACAACGGATTGCCTCCGGATAGGAATAAAATGTCAAAAGGAAGGAATTCCCTTGAACGGATCCGACTACCTTTGGATAAATGGCTTCCCACTTCCGAGAAAAGTCATCTAGGATTTCCTGTGCAGCCTCTTTTGTCTTCTGCGAGTGAATATGCTTAAAATCGCCAAGAATCTCCGCTCTGTCCTTTACGCGGACATGCGACGCGATATTGCGCATGACATGAACGAGGCAGCGTTGTACATCGGCTTGGGGATAGATTTCTAGAATTGTCTCCTCGATACCTGTAATCCCATCTGTCACGAACAGTAGCGGTGTTTCCGCTCCGCGGGAGTGAAGGTCGAGAAGTAGTTCTTTCCAAATCGTTGAAGATTCGTTCGGAGCCACGGCATAGCCAAGCATCTCTTTCGCGCCCTCCATGGTAATGCCCAAAGCGATGTGGACGGCCTCTTTGCGAACAGTGTCCCTTCGCAAAGGGACGTAGGTCGCATCCAGATAGATGACTGCATATTGACCAGATAATGTCCGTTTCCGGAACGCTTCAACATCCGCTACGATTTTCTCGGTGATGTTCGAAATCGTTCCTCGGCTATATTTCTTCTCGTAGAGGCTTTCGACAATCTCGGATATCTCCGAGTTCGTCAGACCTGTTTGAAACAGTTTCACGATTAATTCTTCGGTTCTTGTGTCTCTGCGTTCATACTTTGGTACGAGCGGGGAATCGAATTCTCCGTTCCGGTCTCTCGGAATGATCAAATTGAGTTCGCCATGGGTTGTCTGAAGTTTTCGTTCATAGAATCCATTCCTCGAATTGTTTTCCGAGAGACCGGACCGTTCATAACGTTCGTAATTCAAATGGGAAGTCAATTCAATCTTCAAGAGGTCGTTCATCGCTTTTTCAAGCTCTGAACGAAACAATTCCTGAATCGCTTCTTCCATATTTTCTCGATTTGCGAGACAAGACATCAATTTTGTGGTAAAATCATTCATGGGAAATCCTCCTGTGTTTGTGGCGTGTCCAAACTCTATTATACACAAAGGATTTCTCTTTTTATTTCCCTTCCTGAATTTCTTTCATTTTTGAAAGTCCACAAGATATTATATACTCTCAAACGATCAATTTATCTATGATAATTTCATCACACATCTATTATCGTATTTTATTCATAATATATTAGATAAGCAAGGTAAATATCAACACGGTTTATAGCCTGATCTAATATTTTTGAGAATCAGAAAAGGCCTAATATTTTTCATATTTTTAGGCCTTTTCTTGTATTAATTTGATACTATATTTTACTTACAAACCTACTTTGATAAAAGAATTAGCCGCAACTTCTTTAGAAATCAAAAAGCCATCTTTATTATAAAAATCAACTACTTTTGCACTTGAACCAGGATTCCAAATCAAGGCATATACTTCACCTGATGAATCTTCATAAATTGTAGCGGTGACGCCTACTTGAATTTCCATCCAAATCTCAGAATTTCTTCTCCCTAAAGTTTCAAGTGCATTAATCATCCAATAGGTGCCAGATAATTCTGCTGGATAATCATCATTCAAGATCTTATTAGCGTCAAACTGACTTATAGCTGCCTGTGGATTAATGATTGCTTGTATCGCCCACATATTGCTATACCAAGTATCGATGGTTCCACCCTTGGCATTTAAATATGTTTGATAAATTGAAGAAAGTTTTGTATAATCAGGATCATTCAAGGCGTAATTGGTTAAGTATTCTCCTGTCGGTAACCACTGGATGCCATAGATAAATGTTGGATTTGCGCCAAACCACGTTTGATAATCATGCTTTCCGCCCCAGACCATACCGGCAACATCAACATAATCGCCAAATTTGGGGTCCCAATTTTCTTCATTCCAGTCAAACCAATACTCCTTGGCTGCGGTAAGTTCAGTTGCGAAACCATAAATTGCCGCATCCATTCTCGCTTGGTCATTTGTGGCCAAAGCCCACAAATAACCGCCGTTCCAGGCATTCAAGGCTTCTGAAGTCGATTCGAGGTTATTGCCTTCGGCGAAAGTGCCAAAGCCATGCGCCCAGGTATGACCTGCCCAAGTATCGAAGTTTCTTAAGTATCTAAACTCAGCATCACCTTTTTCTGGGTAGAGATAATCATTCAGCAACAAATCGACCATCATACCGTAATCTTCAACGAATGATTCGTCATACATCGCTAGTACTGCCGATGCATAGATCAAATATCCATGAGTGAAGGCATGATCGGAAAGCGTCGATGCCGTAGCGAAATCGTCATGGAATAATAGACTGAGCCCCAAGCATTGTTATAATAAAGGAATTTTTCATCAGAACTGTCGGTATATGTATACCAATCCGCCAGTAGATACTTCAGTCGACCAATCAATTCTAATTCCAACAAATCTTCACCTAATTGATTGGCAATGATAATGCCTTGTGACAGAGGATAAAGTGCTTTAGAGTTCCAATATGGTCCTTCAGCGTTCAAAAAGTTTTCCGAGTCATTATAAAGCGTTCTTTGTGATAAATCTTCCAAATATGAAACTGCCTGAGTAGATGAAAATTCAGTATTTTCTGGCAAGGTATATCCCGGTAATAAACCATTGAAGTTAAGCGTGGTCTGGAAATAATTGCCTGTCATCACTTTTAATGTTCCTCTTACCGTCCTATAGCTATAATCAGTTAAAACTGCGTCTGAATATTTATAATGATGCGGCATTAACGCTAAAATCGGTAATGCTTCAGAGTTATTCAATTCTTGATAAGACGAGAAATAGTCGGTATAGACCAAAGAATTTTGATAATCTATTTCGTAGTCGATACTGGATTTATTGATCATTGAATATGCGTGTTGATGATAAAACTCTGCTTCCGATAAATTATTGATTGCGGCGATTGACAAGAAATTTCCATCACCTAAAAACATAGACAGAACGTTAGTGTTGATGGTGAAACTGGAATTGTTCGGTACATTGACCAAATAATATTTATCGGTATATTCCGGTTGACCGACTGATGCCGGAGGAGCACAGTCGTATCCGGAATGGCGGTGAACCATTTTGACGATGATTGCTTCACCGTCATAAGTGTTACTTGTAATTTGAAGACCTGATAATGTGTAATATTCAATGGTAACGCTAGAATCCATCGTTAAGGTCATACTGTTTTTATTTCTTGTTTCTGCGAAGACGAATGGTGAACCTTGAACCAGGGTCACTACTACTTCATCCAATCCTGCCAAACTATTTTTCATCGCAACCTTTACATGGCTGTCGGAATAATCGATAACCTGAGTGACGTAGCCAGTGTTCAAAGTGCTGGACCGTAAATATGAGTCTTTTAAAGCTATAGGGAACTGGGCGATGGTTTGATAACCGTCTGGATTCCAGTATTGAACAAAACCATCTAATGGATTGGTAATTTCCAGTCCCTCATTATAAAATGCCGTTCTTAAAGGATTAGTATAAATGCCATTGCTGCCGCCATAATTGGCGGCCAACAAACTCGTCCACCAAGATGAGGTTGGAACCGCTTGGGTTAACAAATTGTTTTTGATATAGCCTGGATTTATCGGATGGGCAATTGCACTTAAGGTTCCGGTATAATAAGAACCGTCACCCATCGTTATTCTCCCGTTAAGACCAATCGGTCTAGCGCCAACCGGTTCTACGTAAGTTCCTTCTTTGACCGTAATTGTGACGTTTTCGGTGAAAGCGTCACCATTATAATTCAATTGATAAGTAAGTGGATAATCACCGACTGTACCATAGTCGACGTAGCCGCTGACTTTAATAAAAGCCGTGATATCCTTATCAAAAGCTGACATGGCCTTTACACCCATCAATGGATTAAAGTAATGACCAACGATTACCTCTTGGTCAGATACACCCAATACTTCACCGATGGTATCATCAATTGGTATGGTGGTAGTTATGGTTGAGGATTCGGTTGAAGTCAAGGTTGTGGTAGAATTGACGGTTGTTGGTGCTATAGTAGTTGGATTTAAAGTAGTTGTATTTAAAGTAGTCGGATTTAAAGTAGTCGGGTCTGTTATGATACCTGTAGTCGTCAAAAATGTCGTAAGTGTCGTATTTGAAGAACATCCCACTACAAATACCAGTATTAGCAAAAATATCGCTATCAGAATCTTTTTCATATCATTACCACCTTCTTAAAAAATAAAAGACGTTATCAACTAACATCTTTTAATTATATCTTAATTTATTGCTTTTTGATATATCGCAATCAAATTATCGCACATCGCTTCAAACTCAGGACTGATTAATTGTTTTTCCGGATGGTTTTTGAAATACCCCACTACATCCTCAGCTACATCTTCATAACCGATGGTTGAAGAGTAGTTATTACTGATGCTTTTTATCTTGGAATTGTCAAAAATTGCACTCCAAGCTTTATCACCAAGCAATGGACCTTCCATCTCTGGCAGATGTTTGATAATAACTTCGGTGGGAATATGAATGATTTTAGCCTTGACGCCTAAAGCGTCAGCTAAAATCTTAGTCAATTGTTCCCAAGTATAAAGTTTTTCGGATGTGATATGGAAAACATCATTATAACTAGCGGGATTACCAATCAAATCCACAAAACTCTTGGCGAAATCACTAGCATGCGTGATGGTCCAGACGCTGGTGCCATCACCGGGGATGATTATTGGCTTGCCTTCAAGAAGTCTATGGATATGAGCATATTCATATTGCCATCTTGAAATGATTGACATAATCATCTTGTTATCATAGGTATGAGATGGTCTAACGATTGTTATCGGTAAATCCATAACTGTTCTAAGATATTCTTCACAGACAATCTTATCTTGACTATAACCCCAATAAGGATTAATCAGAGGTGTTTTTTCGGTAATTGGATAATCTTCAACGGGTTTTTGATAAGCGCTGGCAGTGCTGATGAAAATATATTGTTTGGCAATGTCTTTAAACAATCTAATGTCGCGTTTGACTTGTTCTACATTAAAGGCCACAAATTGAATCACAGAGTCATAAGATTTACCTTCGAGTAATCTTTTTGCCTCTGCTTCATGATTGATGTTGCCGGTGATGAATTTAACTGATTTTGGCAAGGAATCGTTGTTATGGCCACGATTCATCACCGTTACATCCATTCCTTGTTCAACAGCACTTTTTACGACATAGGTGCTGATGGTGCCCGTGCCGCCGATTATCAAAACTTTCATATTCAAAAACCACCTTTAAAAAGGATTAAATATCCAATATTTTAATATCCGCTAGTCCCTTGATTTCTTTTTCAAAGAAAGTCATAGCTTTTCTTAAATTGTTTTGATGATATGGATAAACTTTTTGATGATTCAACTTGATAAACTCATTGATGTTTTGCCAATGAGTATAGCCAGCGGTTTTGAGTTCTTTATGGCGATTACTTAAGATGAAATGAATGAATTCTCTGCCTTTATAGCGATGATTTTTTCTTTTTCTTCTCCCATAAGCTTCCAGTAAACTCTTTAGATCTTTGGCTGCTCCGATATAATTTTCTTCGGCATACTTTTTTTCCATAGAAGCAATTGAAATGTAGTTTCTGGTATCGGCAGTTTTTTCTGGTCTTTTAAAAAAGTTTTTGATCTTTTCAAAAAATGTCATGATGATTGTCCTTTCTTTGTGCAAGTACTGTATTTATATTATCATTAATATGATATATGAGTTTTGTTGTTTGTGCAAGATAGCGAGGGTAAACTTTGACAATTATTTACTTGCCATACTTACCGGTCAGATGTTCAATTTCAATCTCGACTAAAGCGGTGATATCTATTTCCTTGGCTATCATTTGCTTTGCTTTTTCTTCAGGTAGTTTTGCATATTTCTTAATCAATTCCCATAACACTTCTTCGGTAGTTTCGACAACTTTGGCTTTACCAAACAAAGTCAAACTTTTATAAAGTGTATTGAGTTCTTCGCCCAAGACTTTAACATCATCGTAAACGGTAAAAGATACTTTGTCGCAAAAGTTGATGTTATCAATTTTGTGACCTGTCTTGGCAGAGTGAAAATAGATTTTATCATTATAAAACACATAATTTAAGGCGATAGTATAAGGATAGCCGTCTGCACCAATTGTTCCCAAGATGCCTTCTTGACCATTTATAAGCAACTCTAAAGTATCCTTTTCATTCATCATTTTATCGCTTCTACGCATTGGTCTAAATGTCATTAAATATCACCTCAATAAAATCTTATTTATTGTTATTCGCTTTGGTTTTATTTTGATTGCGACTGTCATGTTTAGAATAATTCTTAGGTTCTATTTTACCAGATTTATTGGATTTTTGGGTAAATGTTTTTGGATAATTAGACCTAGAATTTTGATTTTCAGTTTTGTTTTTTGATTGACTAACAACTGGTTTTGAAGGATTATCCGCACCATAAGAAAAGCGAAAATCATCAACTATGGGAATCGTCATTTTGATATGACGTTCAATACTCTTCAGTAGATTGACTTCTTCATCTGAACAAAAACTGATAGCTACTCCGTTCAAACCGGCTCTACCGGTTCTGCCGATTCGGTGAATATAGGTTTCCGGGACATCCGGCAAGTCGTAATTGATTACATGTGACAATTCATCGATATCGATGCCTCTGGCAGCGATATCAGTCGCGACCAAGACCCTTAAATTCTTCGCCTTGAACTGAAACAAAGCTTCTTGACGGGCACCTTGTGATTTATTGCCATGAATAGCTTCTGCCCTAGTTCCAGCAGCTAACAAGCCCTTGACGATTTTATTGGCTCCGTGCTTTGTTCTTGAGAACACAAGCACTGACTTCACTTCTTTTTTACTTAATAGATGAACTAACAATTCCATTTTTTTGGCTTTTTTGACAAGATAAAGCGATTGTTTGATTTTATCGATTGTCTCTTCTTCAGGAGCGACCCTAACTCGTTCCGGCTGATTCAAAATCTCGTTGGCGAGTTTTAGAATCGCTTCCGGCATCGTTGCGGAAAATAGCATCGTCTGCCTTTTCTTAGGCACCAGAGAAACGATTTTTTGCACATCCTTGATAAAACCCATATCCAGCATTCTATCGGCTTCATCTAATACCAAGTATTCAACATTGGCCAAAGTAATTTTCTTTTGTTGGATTAAATCTAATAATCGCCCCGGAGTGGCGATTAATATTTCTACTCCATCACTTAAGGCCTTGATTTGTTTGGATTGCGGTACGCCGCCATAGACGACAGTGGTTCTTAAATTAACGTTTTTGCCGTACTCTTTGAAATTATCATGGATTTGTAAAGCCAGTTCTCTTGTCGGTGCCAAGACCAAGGCTTTTATTAACCTAGGATATTGATTTGTTTTCTTTAAATAAAGATTCTGTAAAATGGGAATGGCAAAAGCGGCGGTTTTACCCGTACCGGTTTGTGTGCTTCCCAAAATATCTTTTCCCGCCAATAGTAGTGGTATTGCTTGAATTTGAATTGGAGTTGGATCAGTGTATTCTTTTGTTACTAAAGCTTGTAAAATTGGTTCGACAATGTTTAATTCTTGAAAATTCATTAATTTATTAATCTCCTTTAAATGTAAAGTTTACATACACCTTAGGTAAAGAATAAAAACTGATTCCCAAGAACATACATTTCTTTATACCCATCAATCATACCACAAATGAGGGGAAATGTATGCTTTTATTGTTCGTAAGACCCGGATATTTTTCTTTGAAAACGAAAAAGGAAACGATCGTAATCGTTCCTTTTAAAGAATTGAACATTATTCCTTTTTAAGGAGGTCTAAATACTCACCGACATGAACCATCTTGGTCGGTAACTATTTATTTTCCATTTCAAATTGATTATCTGAACATTTTCATAGATTTGGACGTTTCTGTCAATATAAAAAGGTAAGTTAGGAACGATTTTAGCATTGAGATTAAGACAAGTGGAAAAGCAAGGCCCCAAAAAGATTCTTCTTTTGCCCATTCTTGATTTGGTTTTATCAAAAATATGTCCAATCAATGGATCAATAATCGCATCCCAAACTCTGGCAACCAAGAAGATAATCTCAACCTAGTCAATCGATAGATTTCTTGCCAAAAAGTATACATTAAGAAAATTAACTAATCCTTAAGAAAAGCATTCAGATTATTCAAGATGAATTCTTTTGCATCCTTGGCTTGTTTTGACCAGGGAACCATCACGTCGAAGGCGTGAAAACAACCCTCATATAATTTAAAAGCAACCTTGATTCCAGCTTTCTTTAAGTTTCCCACATAAGTGACGGTTTCATCGAAAAAGGGTTCGATGCTGCCGACAAAAGTAATGGTCGGAGGTAACTTGGTATAATCAGTTTCTCTTGCAGGAGCGGCGTATTTCGATACTTTGTCTTCAGGAATACCTTCCAGATAAATAGACCAAGCTTTTCTATTGTTTCTTTCATCCCAAACCGGTGCTTTGTTGCCAATCATTGAATTTGTATTCATTCTATCATCAATCATCGGATACATTGGAATCAAACATTTAATTTTGATATCGCCTTTATCTCTGGCATAAAGACTTAAGGCAACTGCCATGCCGCCACCGGCGCTATCGCCACCCACCACAATTTCATCAGGAGAAATGCCTAAATCTTTCGCATTGTCCCTCATCCAAAGAAGCGCTTGATAACAATCATTTAGCGCTGCTGGATATGGTTTATATACACCCAGTGTATAATCAGGCGAGACAATTACATATTCCTTGGCCAAATGTTTGGCCATGGAGATCTTCGCCATTGACGGCGACCCAGTGACATACCCACCGCCATGCACCCAGAATATTCCCGCCTTGCCCTTTTGGTTCTTTGGCTTTTTAATCAATATCTGCATCCAACTGCCGTCTTCTCTTTTAAGATAAGTATATTTTTTTAAAAGTTTTTTTGAAGGCGGTTTTATCTTCATCTTCTTTTTCTTCATGGGAATCAAATTGGTAAAGGGGCGATAAATAAATCCAGCTAATCTTAATCCTTTGGCAATTCTCATAATAATATTTACCGACCTTTTCTAGATGAATTTATAAACATCTTCCATCATTTCTTTACTGACTTCATGTTCCAGGTCATAAACAATGAAAATAGCTTCAATTTTCTTGGATAATTCTTCGGCATAAATCATTGGTACAATCTTATCTCTTGAACCGCCTGTAAGTAAAATCTTTCTACCCGAGAATAAATGATAATTCAGCAGAGGATCAATCTTAGCATACTTATCCAATCTTTTTTTATATTCTTGGTTATTTTCAAATTTATATACTTTTTGCTTATACTTGTAGAATTCCACAAATGAAGGTGAACCAATCAAACTGACAAGAATTTGAATCTTCTTGAAGATGGTGGTTAAATACAAAGCTATGGCACCGCCCATTGATACTCCCATGACAGCCAAAAGCATATCATTGTTGATTACATCCTTTTCTAATAAATAAGCATAGATCTTTTTTGCATCATTCGCAGTGTTGATTTCGGTTTCAATTATCAGTTTCTGACGATTTGAGTTGTCTAATCTTTTATATTCGTCGCTCATTCTATCGCCATGATTTTCCGCATCAAGGATAACCAATAAATATCCTTTTTCCAAGATTCTTTCAATCCATTCGATGTCGATCGCATAACGATTGCCATTAAAACCATGGAAGAAAAACATGACTTTATCATATTTCTGATCTTGTTTGTATAAATATCGAAATGTAATTTCTTGATATCTATCTTCTATATTAATAATTTTTCTCATTTTTAAAAATCCTTTGGTAAATTACATATTTTCACTTCATTAGATTAATTATATCACGATTAGTCTAAGTAAATTATCAATATAAATAAAGACTTACAATATTATTTTTGCAAAGAAAGTTCAATATTTTTCATAACTTTTTCTTATCGCTATAAAACGAAAGTAAGATATGATAAAATAATTATCAACTGAGGTGATAAACATGAGAATCGGTATAATCGGTCCTATCGGTAGCGGGAAATCGACCTTATCCCATCTACTTTCTTCATATTACAACGTACCCATGGTTAAAGAACCTGTAGAAAGCAGTCCTTTCTTACCGCTTTTTTATGCGGATAAAAAGAAATTCTCTTTCATCAGTCAATGTGCTTTTTACAGCGAACTTTTCTTGTCAATGTGGAAAACAAAAGATGAAAAATTCTTGATCTGTGACTCCACAATGTTTTCAAATCTAGTCTTCACCGAGCTTTTAAAAAAAGAAGGCATGATGACTGACGAGGAAGTTGAATTAACATATAAAGTCGCAGAAGCCCATATGAATCTAATTCCTGAACTTGATC
>JAKPZU010000329.1 GCA_029559915.1 Bacillota bacterium | reverse complement strand
GAATTGTCTTTTCATTTGCCATGAATGTTTTCATTTTATTACCTCCTTAAATTTTTATTAAAGAGCTAGTGGGCTATAAAATAAAAAATGTACCTTTATTATCATATCACTTGTCTATAATTAAGTCAACAATTATTATCCGTTAATAAACGATATTTTCTAACTGATTTTATCTCCCGGTTTCATCTCTTTAGCAGCTTCAATAACATGTAATTTCCCGCTCTTTTCCTCACCTGCAAGAATCATGCCTTCAGATATAATTCCTCTGAGTTTTACTGGTTTCAAGTTACAGATGACCAAAACATTTTTTCCAACTAAGTCTTCCGGTTTATAGTCTTGGGCAATGCCGGAGACGATGGTTCTTACTTTATCGCCGG
Source organism: Bacillota bacterium (assembly GCA_029559915.1). Taxonomy (GTDB): domain Bacteria; phylum Bacillota_I; class Bacilli_A; order Izemoplasmatales; family Hujiaoplasmataceae; genus UBA2289. The sequence goes on along the minus strand of JAKPZU010000329.1, from coordinate 33,004 downwards.
TATTGATTGTAAATACCAAAAGTTTTTTGGCGTCGGGATGAGCTTTGCCTTCAAGGACCTTACCGACCCTGATATCGACTTTAGCAAAATCGTCGATGGTTATTTCTGGTAAAATTTCAATTTTTTCCGGTTCTTCAACTTCAACTTGAGGTGCCTTGTTTTGTTCCATCATGGTTTTGATTACCAACTCTTCTTTCTCTTGATCAAGTCTAGGAAAAAGATGTTCTGGTTTCTCAACTACTTGATAAGCCGGCTTAATTCCAAAGTGCATGCTGCAGAAGTTTTGATTGATGCTCTCGATATTGAGCATTGCAAATACCTTTGGTGCTGAATCTATCAAAATTGGCAAATACATGATATTAATTAACCTGATACTTTCCAACAGATGATACATCACCGATTCCAAAACATCGGATTTTGCGTTGTCTTTAGCCAGTTCCCAAGGGAAAGTGTCATCTATCAATTTGTTGGTTCTTTTGACCAAAACACTGACTTCTTGCAGGGCTGCTGCTACCTTGAATTCATCCATGTTAGTTTGATAATTGGTAAAAACTTCTTGAGCTACATTCTCCAATTCTTCTTCAAACTTCTTGTATTCATGATTGTGTGCTTTTTTAGATACCTTACCACCAAAATACTTATTCACCATGGAAATGGTTCTTGAAACTAGATTACCAAAATCATTAACCAAATCAGTATTAATTCTCGCTACATAATCTTGAGGAGAAAAAGAACCGTCATTTCCATATGTCAATTCTCTGACTATATAGTACCTAAAAGCATCTAGACCAAATTTTTCCGTCAATTGTTCCGGATAAATTACATTGCCTTTGGATTTGGATATTTTGGAGTCTTTCATCAAATACCAACCATGGGCGAAAAGACGGAATTTGATAGGAATATTAAGCGCCATTAACATGATAGGCCAATAGATGGCGTGAAATCTCAGGATATCCTTACCGACGACATGAATTACTTCATCGCCATTAACCCAATATTTTTGATATAGGGCATCATTTTTTGATCCGTATCCCAAAGCGGTTAAATAATTGCTCAAGGCATCAATCCAGACATAAACCACATGTGCGGGATTTGACTTCACTTTGACACCCCAAGAAAAAGCTGTTCTGGAGACGCTTAAATCGTTTAGTCCGGATTTAATAAATTGAACTACTTCATTCTTTCTGGTTTCAGGAACGATAAAGTCAGGGTTATCTTCAATAAATTTGAGTAACCGGTCTTGATATTTACCCAATCTCAAGAAATATGTCTCTTCTTTGAGCAGTTTAGTGTCAGAGCCGCAGTCCGGACATTTATCGCCTTCAAGAAGCTGAGTCTTAGTGAAATACGTTTCACAAGACACGCAATAATTGCCGGTATATTCACCAAGATAGACGTCATCGTTAGCCAATAATTTTTCGAAGATATCCTCAACTACCGTTTCATGTCTTCTTTCTGTCGTTCTGATGAAATCATCATTGGTAATTTTAAGATTTTTCCATAAATCTTGGGATAATTTTGCATAATAATCCACTGATTCTTGTGGCGTCATATTATTTTTCTTGGCAACTTCTTCGATTTTTTGACCATGTTCATCATTCCCGGTCAAAAAATAACTGTCATAACCTTGCAAAATCTTATATCTTTTCAAGGTGTCGCAAAGACAGGTGGTATAAGCCGATCCAATGTGGAACTTGCCACTTGGATAGTAAATTGGTGTAGTTATATAAAATGTTTTCAAATGATTCACCTCTAATATTTAGTAATACATTCTCTTTTTTAAATTTTCCAGAGCTTCTTCGCCTTCAACGTTTTTTACTATCTCGAAAACGAAATCATAAACTGCTCCTGCACTTTTTCCGGTAACTATTTTGCCGTCTGAAACCGCCTTTTTCTCAACGCGAATTGCCTGTTCTCCCATCTCTTTTTCCGTACCCGGAAAAGAAATGTATTTTTTATTTTCCAAAAGACCAAGCATACCAAAAACCGTTGGCCCGGCACAGATGGAAAATAACCATTTATTCAATTTGTGAAATTCCTTGACTACTTTCCTTACTTCTTCATTCTCTCTTAGGAAATAAGCGGCTCTTCCTCCAGGGATAAACAAAGCGTCATATTCATGAGGTAAAAGCCAATTCATCATCAAAAGATCGGTAACTACGGTTTTATATGAACCCGTAACCTTGTCGTTGCCATTGACACTAAAAAAATCGACCTGGTATCCAGCTCTTCTGAGAAGAGCACTGGTGCCAAGAGCTTCTATATCTTCAAAACCATCGGCCAATAAACAAGCTATTTTCATTTATTTATCCTCCTTGATTTTCTTTTCCAAATATTCTTGATAAATGATATTTTTTGGTATTTTCGTCATCTCTGAGACTTTTTTCATAGCTTCAGTTTTTCTTAAGCCTGAAGCAATAAAGAAATCGACTTGTTCTACGATTGAAAGTGAGTTGTCGAAGGTTTCCAGGTATCCTTCAACAATTATCACCAACTCACCTTTCAGTTCATCCAATTCGTCATATTCACCGAGATTACCCCTGATTATTTCTTCAAAGGCTTTAGATATTTCTCTGGCAATAACGAACTTTCTATCGCCCAATACTTCATACATATCCTTCATTGTCGATTTGATTCGATGAATGGCCTCATAGAATATCAATGTCTCGGGATAGTATTTTATCCTTTCCAATTGGCTGAGACGTTTATTGCTTTTTGCTTCGAGGAAGCCGATAAAAGTAAAGGGAATGGTAGAAAACCCAGACATCAACAGACCTGGCAGCAAAGCATTTGCACCCGGTAAGGATACTACGTTAAAATTGTTTTTGATTGCCTCATTGACCAATATCAACCCTGGGTCGCTCAACAAAGGCATGCCGGCGTCACTCACCAGGCCGATATTCTTTCCCTGTTTCAGTTGTTCAATGACTTCTTCAGCTCTTTTCAACTCATTATGTTCATGATATGAAATAGGCGTTTTGTCTATTTGATAATAACTTAAAAGTTTTTTGGTTACCCTAGTATCTTCGGCATACAATATATCAACTGATTTCAAGATTTTCAAGGCTCGATAAGTCATGTCTTCCAAATTGCCGATTGGAGTTGGGATCAAATAGAGGGTTGCTGCTTCGTTTTGGTAATTCTTACTTTTGATCATAAGCTTCATCTCCGAGATGGAATATCATTAGAGTTTCATCCGTATATTGATTTTCTTGATTATATATATAGAGTGGTTCCATAATTTTCATACTACCGGTTTTACCGTTGTATTTGGCTTCGACAAGAATCATCAAGGCTTCATTTTTAGGTTTCGTGTAGACGAACCTTAGTTTCTTGATTACAAATTTTTTTGCTGCCAAAGCTAAGATTATCTCTTCCAGCCTTGCAGCTCGATGAATAAAGAAGAAAGAACCGTTCGTCTTCAACAACTTCTTGGCTTGCTCCAAAATCTCAGTAAAAGTAATTGCTACTTCATGTCTTGACAGCGAAAGAAATTCGTTTTCATTAATCATTAAATCGCCATCGACTTTAAAAAATGGCGGATTGGACACTAAGATGTCAAAACTGCTGGGTTGAAAGAAATTATGGAGATTCTTGATATCTTGGTGAAAGATTTCAATTTGATTGTCCAAATGGTTTAAACTGACGCTTGCTTTGGCAAGTTCGACAACTCCCTTTTGAATATCCACTCCAATTAATTTAATCTTTGTTTTTAGGGAAAGATAGAGGAGAATAGCCCCATTACCGGAACCGAGTTCCAATAGCAATCTATCTCGTGGCTTGATGGTGATGAAATCTCCCAATAACAATGAATCAAGGGAAAAGCGGAAGGTATTATCCTTCTGCAGGATTTTTATGCCGTCATAAGCCATTAAATCATGGGTAAAGATTTCTGCCATTTTATCCCTCTAGATTATTTAACACTGAAACGTCATCAGACAATTCCTCTTTGGTATCGGCTACGTCATTGATATCATAGACTTTACTATTTCCATCTCTAAATTGGACGGTCAAGGATTGCATGCTGTAATTGATGTCAACCACTTTGCCTCTGCCATCCAAAGTCCAAACAAGCGAATTGAGGTTTGGCATCTGCTTCTTGAAGTCGCGATAATTATCATCTTCATAGCGGATGCAGCACAACAATTTGCCACAGATTCCTGAGATATTGCTTGGATTCAAGGAAAGGTTCTGATTTTTGGCCATCTTGATGGAAACCGGCTCGAACTCTCTTAAAAAAGTTGTGCAGCAAGTTTGTCTGCCGCAAGGACCGATGCCGCCAATGACTTTAGCTCCATCTCTTGCGCCAACTTGTCTGAGTTCAATCCTGACATGAAATTCGTTGGCTAAGTCTTTTACCAACTCGCGAAAGTCCACACGCCCTTCAGCAGTGAAATAAATAATTAATTTTGATCTATCCAAAGTATATTCGCAATTAAGAAGTTTCATTTCCAAGCGGTTCATGTTGACCAAATCGGCAGTTTTCTTCATTACTTGACTTTCCTTGTCAACATTTTCCTTATGAGTTTTCAAATCTTCATAATTGGCGAGTCTCAGGATAGGTTTCAATGGTGATACTATTTCTTCATCACTGATTTGCATGACATCAGAAACCACTTCACCCAATTCCAGTCCCCTGATTGTTTCTACCACTACAAAATCTTTTCTATGCAGATCAAGATTATTTGTTGAAAAATAATACTTTTTTCCTAAATAATTAAACTGTATCGCTACGACTGTATGTTGCATATTTATATCCTCTCTCTAATATCATCAGCAGTCTGTTGAATGCAAGTTGCAGATTGATATTGTACTTTAATTTTATTGCCAGTTCAAGCATCTCTTCCAAATATTCTTGTGCTTGAATTTTGCTGATTCGTTTTGCCAATTTGGCTATTGTTTCTTTTTGGTCGATAAACATGATGAAATCTTCAACATTGAGTTTATAGCTTAATATGTCTTTTTGATAATATATCAGCAAATTTAAAAAAATATCCACCGACTCATTGTTGTTGAAGATTTTATCGGCGTGATACAAGCTAATGATTGAAGATTGGTCTTTTAATAAAAGATTTTGAAAAATCTCTGTGACCAAGAGATAAATTTCTTCAGTTTCTTTATTTCGCGCCAATTTTTCCGCAGTATCCAAATCTGAAGTATATTGACTGATGATATTGGCCAAAGATTCGCTCAAGCCTTGTTTAATTAGATGTTTTTGAATAATCTTGCGATTGATTGGTAAAAAATGCAAGGTTTCAGCCCTAGAAATGATTGTGGATAAAAGGGAGTGGTAATTCTCGGTAATCAATATTTGATAGACTTCTTGGCCCGGCTCCTCCATTGTTTTCAATAAGGTGTTGGCAGAACTTTGATTAAAGCGATCGGCATCGATGACAAGGTAGATTCTTGGCCCGTTTTCCAGTGAAGTTTTAGAAAGTTCCAAAATCAAGGAACTTATTACCTCTTTCTTTATTACCTTTCCTGGCGGATCGATAATAAAAAGATTCGGATGAGTCAAGTTATCGACTCTGCGGCAGTTGTGACATTCATTACAAGGGTTATTATCCTTGGGAGATGTACATAAAAGGGTTTTGGCGAATAAAATCGCAACCCATTTTTTTCTTGTGCCTTTTGGGCCTTCAAATATATAAGAATGAGATACACGATTCATTCTCATGCTGTTGGTGAGAATGCGCTCAACTCCTTCTTGAGTATTTTTTACTTCCTCCCAGTTTTTGAACATAAATGCTCCTTATAGGATTTTATCAATCAAGTTAATGGCTTCTTTGGCTACTTCTTCAATGTTTTGTTCGCCATTGACCTTTTTTATTCTATCATATTTTTTGGCTAATTCTAAGTAACCACTGTAAATTAGCTTATGAAACTCCATATTTTCCAAATCAAGTCGGTTGACTTCGCGGTTAGGGGTCTGGAATACCCTTTTCAAGCCCACTTCCGGTCTGACGTCAACAAAGATAGTCAAATCAGGTAAAGCGTCCTCTATCGCAAAATAATTGATGTCATAGACCTTGTCAATCCCGATGTTTCTGGCATAGCCTTGATACACCAAGGAACTGTCCACAAATCTGTCGCACAGGACAATCATGCCTTTAGCCAAGGCAGGCTTAATTTTTTCAACCAAATGTTGTCTTCTGGCAGCCGCAAAAAGCAGAGCTTCGGTGCGAGGATCCATTTCTGTATTTTCTTTATTCAAAAGGATATCGCGGATTTTTTCGGATATAGAAATACCGCCAGGTTCTCTAGTAACCATCACCGCATAGCCTTTTAATTCATAATGTTTTTTAACTTCTTTTATAACAGAAGTTTTTCCTGAACCTTCAGTGCCTTCAAAAGTTATAAATTTGCCCTTCATCATTCATCACCCGCTTACTATACCATTATCTCATAATTACCTCTTTTTTTAAATAAAATTATTTCATTAAAATCTCTTAGTGTGTTACAATATATCAAGAGGACGGTTAAAAAGACTATGCAGATTAATATCAACAATTTATCCTTTGCCTATGGTGCTAAAACAATCATTTCCAATCTGTCTCTGACTTTGAATAGCGGAGATTATTTAGTCATAAGAGGTAAAAACGGGTCTGGAAAATCGACTTTCATCAAATGTTTATTGGGCTTCAATCAAGTTAAAGCTGGTATGATTTTCTATGACAAAGTTGATATTACAGCATTTAAATCCTGGACGAGGTTCGGTTATGTAAGTCAAAGTTTTGATGATTTCAACTATGAATTTCCGATTACGGTCGGTGAATTGTTACAAATATCTTCTCTTAAAAAAACCAATGAATCCAACCGTCTCAAATTATTGGAAAAAATGGGTATCTTTGATATCATCAATCAAAACATCAACTCGCTTTCCGGTGGACAACTCCAAAGAGTCTTCATCGTTAGGGCGATGCTCAATAATCCTGAAGTTTTAATTTTGGATGAACCAACAGCTTCAATTGACAAGCAAAATAAAATCTTTTTTTATAACACCATTGAAGAATTGCATCAAGCTGGGTTAACTATCATTTTGATTACCCATAATGATGACATTGAAGAATTGAATTATACCCATTTGCTTTCAATGTACGGTGATTTGACCACTAGCTTTGAAGAACGCGGCGTGGAAGTTAAAGAGGGGGTGTTATAAGATGTTTTTATCTTTTATCACCGATCTCTTCCAACAGGATTTCATGCTCAGGGCATTGATCGCAGGTATAATGCTAGGGGTATTGGCTCCGCTTTTAGGAACATTTGTTGTTGTTAGAAGATTGTCATTCATTGCCGATACCTTGGGCCACTTCTCACTTGTCGGTATCTCGGTCAGTTTATTTCTTTCATCAATCGGCATTGTCACTTTCTTTGAAAGACCGCTTTATCTGGGAATCATATTTTCCATAATCGGTGGTTTGTTAATTGAAATGTTCAGAAGGTCTTATAATAACTTTCAGGAAATATCGATGGTCATCGTCATTAGCTTGGGAGCGGCATTAAGCGCTATCTTCTTCTCGCTATCCAAGAAAACTGGTTCGCTTTACAACTATCTGTTTGGATCAATCTTGACTGTTACCAATTACTACATCGTCTTGATTCTGATAACAGCATTGATAGTCGCAATCCTGTTTATCTTGTTTGGTAAACAGATCTTGTCGGTCAGTTTTGATGAGTCAAGTGCTAAGTTTCTTGGCATCAATGTCAATCTCTTCCAAATTGTATTTATCATTATGCTTTCAATCGTTGTTTCAGTACTTTTGGAATCAGCGGGGGTATTGTTGATATCGTCAATGATGGTCATTCCGGTAGCTGCGGGGATGAAGTTGGGTTGGTCCTATAAATCGACCTTGATCATTTCCATCATTTTCTCGGAACTATCAGTATTTTTCGGATTATGGTTGGCTTATTCGCTGAATATTCCAAGCGGGGCAGCCATCGTCTCCATCAACATCATCATTCTATTGTTCGTTGCGGTAATTAAGAAAATAGTGCTTAAATCCAGAATTGCCAAAATGGATAAAATTCAATAAAAAATAAGGCTTAAACAGATGATGTTTAGGCCTTTTTTAATAGTTTATTTTGTTTAGATATAGACCTTGAGCCGGGGCTATTTCTTTTGTGTGCTTCCTTGACTTTTCTTTGATGACATCCAATATATCGATATCCGTTTTATTTGTGGCGTATTTAATGACATGCATGATAATGAGTCTGACCATATAACGTAAAAAGCCATTTCCGGAAATGTAAATCTTCAACATATCGTCATGGATTTTGTAGCCGGCTTGATAAATGGTTCTTGTATTATCACCTTTTGTGCCTTTGGCAAAAGAGGTGAAGTCATAGGTTCCGACAGTTTTTTTCAATTGATCGTCAAGCTTAATGAAATCAAGATATTCTTGGTTCCATGAATAATTGATTAGAAAGGGACTCTTATCTCCGAGTTTGATTTGGTAAACATACTCTTTTTCGTAAACGTCATATCGGCTGTGGAAGAGCGGATGCATTTTTTCCACTGATTCCACAAGAATGTCTTCTGGTAATTGATGATTTAAATATCTTAACCATTCAGTTTCGGTAAGGTTTGATTCATCATCAAAATGGACTACTTGTTGATTGGCATGAACTTGAGCGTCGGTTCGAGAAGCTCCTTGAATCAAGATTGGCTTGTTATTGACCTCAGATATTTTTTGGGAAAGGATGCCTTGGATGGTGGAGAGGTCATCTTGAATTTGCCAGCCATGATAATTTGATCCATCGTAGGCAATTACCAATTTCAAACGTTTTTCAGGGTAATCTCTCGTTTTGATGATAATTCTTTGAATAAGATTGTCCTTGTAGGAAATCTTGATGGGATTACCTAAAGAATTATAACCATAATTCATGTGGAAAAAGTGATGATCAGTAAAGGTGATGTCTTTAATAAGTTTTTGATTCTCTGATAAAAATTTTTTAACTTCATCATGGTCCAATATTATCAAATCATCAACTTTCAAAGCTACTGATGGATGAAGTCTCTCAAGCATTTAAATCACCTTCAATACAATTGCCAGCGCTAAAATCAGAAAACTGAAAATCGTGGCAATGATATCGCCATGTGAAAAGTAGAGTTCATTGATTCTTGTTCTTTTTTCTCCTGGAACAAAATTGCGGGATTCCATAGCATTAGCCAATTCTTCACTGCGCATGAAGGCGATGATGAACATTGGTACTAAAAGCGAGATGACTTGTCTCAGTTTGTCTTTCAATTTTCCTTCTGAAAAATCAGCACCTCTTGATGCTTGAGCCAACATAATTTTATTGGCTTCATCAAAGATGGTCGGAATATAACGTAAACTGATTGAGATAATCAAGGCAAAACTTTCAGAATCAAAACCAATCTTTTTCATTGGGTGCATCAATTTTTCCAAACCTTGAGTTAAATCGGTTGGTTTGGTGGTCAACGTCAATACAGTTGACAAAGTGATGATGATAAGCAGTCTTACAACTACGAAAAATGACATTTCCAAACCGGCTCGATAGATGTTGAAAGTAAAAGGATTGGCTATGTTTGCGCCAAAATCAACATATGAAAGTATCAAGAATACACCTGCAGCAAACAAGAAAAACAAGGTAAAACGATATCTGATAAGTTTGGCTATTAATCGCCAAACTATGAATGCCAAGATCAAGAACAACAATGTATATACTGTAAAATACATTTGTTGGGAAACAATCGCTTCACCTTCACGGTTCAAGATGATCTGAAAAATGAAGGTGAAAATCAAAAGTATCATAATCGGTTTCAAACCCTTGATAACTTTTAAGATTGATATTTTTCCAATCAATAACAAGACAATGGCAGTCGCAAGCCCAATCAGCAATTGTTCGATTGTTTCTAACAGGAAAACACTGATCATGATCAATAATACGGCGATGATTTTTGTTCTAGGATCCAATCGGTAAAATAAACCTTTACCTGGTATGTATTGGCCGATGATTATACTTTTCATAATTTCACCGCCCTTTTGATTTCCGCAAGAGCTTCGGCGGTGGTTTTCTGGAAAACATTCATGTTAAGATTGAGTTCTTGATTGAGATATTTTAAAACCTTGATGGTATTTGGGTAATCCAAATGATAATCAGTCACATCTTCCTTTTGGAATAATGCTTCTGTTTTACCGTCAAACATCAAATGCCCGTCATTCATCACCAAAACCCGATTAAAGTATTGATAAACTAAATCCATGTCATGAGTGATGATGATAATAGTTTTACCTGTCGTTTCGTTAATATTTTTAAATAAATCCATTAAAATTCTTTTTCCCGCAGGATCCAAACCTGAAGTCGGCTCATCAAGAACCAATATATCCGGATCCATGGCTAAAATTCCGGCAATAGAGACTCTTTTCTTTTCTCCTCCTGATAAATTATAGGGATTTCTTGATAAGTAGCTGTCGTCCAATCCGACTAATTTTAGGGATTGTTTAGCTAATTTTTTAGCTTCTTCTTTGGTAATCTGGAAATTCATCGGTCCAAACATAATGTCCTTTTCGACCGTTTCTTCAAATAATTGATATTCAGGAAATTGAAAGACTAATCCGACTTTTTTGCGAATGTCGTTATATTTGATTTTTTTATTGCGTTTATTGGTGATGGTATGCCCAAAAATTTCCAGTGTTCCTGAAGTTGGGAAAATCAAAGCATTCATATGTTTTGCTAAGGTGGACTTCCCTGAGCCAGTATGCCCAACCAGGGCAATAAATTCATTTTTTTCCGTAATTTCGAGATTTATATCCTTGATTGCCGTATATAATCCTTGGGCAAAAGAGGAATACCCGTAACTTACTTCATTAAAGCGTATTCCCATAGTTTTTCCCTAATTTCTTTATATTCTTGAGTCTCTGTCAAGGCATTGGCCAAATCAAGTGAGACGGGTAATTCCAAATGACTGTCTGTAAAAATTGATTTTTTCTTCATGATTTCTTCGGTGTCCTCAAAAGCATAAACCTTACCTTTATTCATCACCAAGATTCGATCGGCCAACAAGGCTTCGTTGATATCATGAGTAATCATGATTATCGTCAACCCATCTTGATGTAAAGTTTTTATGTATTTAATCAGCTCTTCGCGCGAAAATGGGTCAAGCATCGAGGTTGCTTCATCAAAAATGATGATGTCAGACTGCATTGCCAAGATTCCGGCAATGGCAACTCTTTGTTTTTGACCACCGGAGAGATTGGCTGGTTCGCTGTCCAAGAATTTGAGCATATTTACTTTTTCTGCGTAAAAACCTATCTTTTCCAACATTTCTTCCCGTGGTACACATAAATTTTCCATACCAAAAGCGATATCATCTCTCACTGTCACACCCACAAATTGATTATCTGGATTTTGAAAAACAATACCGATTTTTTTTCTTATTTCATATGCGAATTCATCATTCATGATTAAACCATCAATGCTGATTTCTCCTTTTTGCGGTTCCAATAAACCCACCAAGGTCTTTGCCAAAGTAGACTTTCCACTACCATTATGACCTAAAACCGCAATCCATTCGCCCTTGTTTATTTCTAGATTTACATCCTCAAGAACATTGGTTTTTTCGTTATAGGAGAAAGTTAGATTTTTAATTTCTATGTAGCTCATTTAACTCACCGTCCAAATAAATATTATACCAAAAAATTTCCTTATTTCCTAATTTATTAAATGATTTTCCAAATCTCTCAAAGCTACAATACCTAATAGGTGTTCTCCCTCTTTGCCGTTTTCCGTTACCAGCAGTAATAACATTTCCCGTCTTTGCTTGATATCCTTGTTGAACATGGCATAAGCGTCATAGATGTTGGTGTTGACACTGATAAAATCATAATATTTTCTTGGATGGTTATTGAGGTCGATAGCTTCAATGATATCTTTCATCAACATGGCTTTGGTAATAGTTTTTGCTTGACGAAGGGAGAAATAATCGTAAAGTGATTTTTCAGTGAAAATGCCGATAAGCTCTCCCTTTTCAATCACCGGTATGGTTGAAAAACCTGATGTTTTCAACAAATCGACTACATCGCCAATGGTATCTGTCAATCGGCAAGTTTTCAAATCGTCATATCTGGTCATTATTTGTCTTACGGTCAAGGGTCTGGTGATTTTCTGTACTACCGTCTTAAAATCATTCAGAAAATTATCGCTAGGGACCAAAACATCATTGTTATGCGAGATGATATTTCGCATCTGAGCGGCTTGTTTAATCAATTCAAAATTTTGATTGTTATTGATGATGTAATTTTCCCGAGATTTTTTTATTTGATAAAGTTTTGTCACAAAACCCGTGTAAGAATAGTCGCCTTTGGAATAGGTGACACGCAAATATTGTTCCAAATCATTAAAAACTTTTAAAAATTCTTTTTCCTTATCCATCTATAAATCCTTCTTTTGTTTTTCTTCAATGATATTTTTTTTAGGATATACGCCAATCAATCTGCCGTTTTCAGAGACTATAGCTTGAGTGATATTTCTGCATAATCCCAGTTGGTAATCCAATAAAATATCAGCGTTTTCTTCAATTAGGTCAAGAGGTATTTCCAGGTCGAAAATGAAACGATGTGTCTTGATTAAAAGAGAATCTATCTTATCTTTTTCATATTCAAATACTTCGCCGTTTTTAAGTTTATAAACCAATTCGCCATCGATGATAATTTTCATTGATAGAGAAAAGCCGATAAAACTCTTGACTCTTTGAAATCTTAGTTTCATATCTAATCACCTACTCTTATTCATATTACTATTTTAACATTATTGATCATAAATTATAAGAAGTGTTGGGAATATAAGGATAATTTGGTTAAGACAAATAAAAAAACTCGAAAATAGAAAATTTTTCCGAGTTTAATTTTTATTATACTAATTCGATAATAGCCATCGGGCAAGCGTCACCTTGACGTGGTCCGATTTTGTAAATACGTGTATATCCACCATTGCGATCTTGATACTTCGGTCCAAGTTCTTTAAAGAGTTTGACTAAAGCGTATTGATCGTCAATTTTAAGTTCTCTAACAGTTCTTTCGGCAATTCTAGCTGAATTTAAGTCACCCTTCTTAGCAAAGGTAATCAATTTTTCTACTGTTCTTCTGATTTCTTTAGCTTTGACAACAGAAGTTTCAATCTTACCATGCATAATCAGTTGTGTAGCCAAATCACGAATAAGTGCTTTACGGTTAGCGCTATTACGATTAAGTTTTGTATATCCTCTCATGATTTCCTCCTATCGATTAGTGTTTAGCTAAGCTTAAATTCATCTCTTCAAGCTTTTGCTTAACTTCTTTCAATGATTTTTTACCTAGGTTTCTAACTCGCATCATGTCTTCTTCGCTCTTTTCGATAAGTTCGCCAAGAGTATTGATGCCAGCTCTCTTCAAGCAGTTGTAAGAACGAACGGAGAGGTCCAGATCTTCAATCGGTTTTTCCAGGTTTCTATTGGTTTCTTCTGTCTTTCTTTCAACCATGTAATCGTCATCCACTTTAGCTTGGGAAAGATCGATGATTGTCTGTAAGTGGTCCATCAGCATTTTCGCTGCGGTGCCAATAGCGTCTTTTGGATTGATTGAACGGTTAGTCCACACTTCCATAATTAACTTGTCGTAATCACCTGAGTCTTCGACTCTGGTCTTTTCGACAGTGTAGTTCGCTCTTGTAATCGGTGTATAGATACTATCAATTGCGATATCGTTGACATCGTCGGTATAAGCTGCATTAAGCTTGGAAGAAACATAGCCATTGCCACGTCTCGCCTTCATATGCATTCTTAAAACGCCTTTGTTGATATGGCAGATGTAGTGGTTTGGATTCATGATTTCGACTTCTTCATCACAAACGATGTCGGAAGCGAAAACGTCTCTAGGACCTTCTACTGATAATTCCAAACGTTTTTCCACATCGGAATCTTCATTGTCAATTGATAATATAACACCTTTAAGATTGAGAATAATCGTAGTTACGTCTTCAACGACACCCTCGATTGGTGTGAATTCATGAACTACGTTTTCAATGTTGACGTTAACGATTGCTGCACCAGGTAATGAAGACAATAAAACTCGTCTCAAAGAATTACCTATTGTGATACCGTATCCTCTTTCAAGAGGCGAAATAACGAATTTACCATAATTGTCTTCGATTTCTACAGTTTCTGTCTTTGGTTTTTCGAATTTCAAGTTCTTCATAAATTACCTCCTACCCGCGTGGTCGTTTTGGTGGACGACATCCGTTGTGCGGAACTGGTGTAACATCTTTGATTGCTGTAATTTCCAAACCCGCAACTTGCAAGCTTCTGATAGCGGCTTCTCTACCTGGTCCTGGTCCCTTAACTTCAACTTCGACTCTTAAAACACCATTGTCCATAGCGGCTTTAGCTGCTGCTTCTGATGCCAATCCAGCTGCGAAAGGAGTTGATTTACGGCTACCCTTATAACCAATAGCTCCCGAAGAACTCCAAGATATTGCATTACCTTTCGGATCGGTAATTGTGATAATTGTATTGTTGAAAGTCGAATGAATATGGGCGATTCCAGTCGGAATATTCTTTTTCACACGACGTTTAGTTTTAATATTACGTGCCATTTAATTCATATCTCCCTTCTTATTTCTTCTTGTTAGCTACTGTTTTTCTAGGACCCTTACGAGTTCTAGCGTTGTTGCGTGTATTTTGACCGCGTACTGGTAACCCTTTACGATGTCTCAAGCCACGGTAGCTACCGATTTCTTGTAAACGTTTGATGTTCATAGCGACATCACGTCTCAAGTCACCTTCAACGGTAAATTTTTGTACTTCTTGACGAATTTTTACTACTTCTTCATCTGTTAAATCTTTAACGCGTTTATCTTCAGAGATACCGCAAGCAGCTAAGATTTCTTCAGCTCTTGTCTTGCCGATACCGTATACGTATGTTAAAGCGATAACAACTCTTTTTTCTCTAGGAATGTCTACTCCTGCGATACGTGCCATTGTTTCCTCCTATTAACCTTGTCTTTGTTTATGTTTCGGATTTTCGCAAATGACAAGAACATTGCCATTGCGTTTGATTATTTTACATTTGTCACAGATTTTTTTTACAGATGGTCTTACTTTCATACCATTACCTCCTTAAAATCTTTCCTATATTTTTTATTTCATTCGATATGTGATGCGACCACGTGTTAAGTCATAGGTTGAAAGCTCAACCTTTACTTTATCACCTGGTAAAATGCGTATGTAATTCATACGGATTTTACCAGAAACGTGTCCGATTATGCGGTGTCCGATTTCTAGCTCAATTATAAATTGCGCATTGGGCAAAACTTCTACTACCGTTCCGTTCATTTCTATAACGTCATCTTTTTTTGCCAAATAAATCACTCCCCTTTTTTAGTCAGGATTTCGTAACCTGTTTCAGTAATCAAAATCGAATGCTCGAAGTGAGCCGATAGCGACCTGTCTTTGGTTATCGTCGTCCAACCGTCAGATAACACTCTGACTTCCTTACTGCCTAAATTAATCATCGGTTCAATCGCTAAAGTCATTCCTGGCTTTAAAACAATACCTCTGTTAGGCAAACCATAATTGGGAATTTGCGGATCTTCATGCAGGGCTCTGCCCAAGCCGTGACCGACAAATTCTCTCACTACGCTGAATCCTAAAGATTCGGCGTGCACTTGTATTGCATGGGATATGTCAGACAGTCGATTATTGGGTTTGGCAAATTCCAACCCTTTGAAAAGACTTTCTTCCGTACCCTTGAGCAAGCGCTTTGCATCTTCGGATATTTCCCCGCATGCATATGTCCACGCACTATCGCCATGATAGCCCTTATATTGAGCCCCGATGTCAACGGAGACAATGTCGCCGTTCTTTAAAATCTTGGCCACAGAAGGGATGCCATGCACGACTTCTTCGTTTATCGATATGCATGCAGATGCGGGGAATCCGTTATAATTTTTAAATGAGGGAATAGCTCCATTACTAACGATAACACTTTCAATCAGTTCATCCAATTGCTTGGTTGAGAGGCCCGGTCTAATCGCATTTTTGGCAGCTTCATGTGCCAAAGCGACAATTCTGCCGGCTTCTTTCATCAATTCAATTTCACGAGCGGATTTGATTGTTACCATTATTTCTCACCTAATATTTTAATGATGTCTTGAAAAACCTTATTTGTCGACTGTTCGCCGTCAATTACCGTTAGAAGTCCTTTTTCCGAGTAATAATCAAGTAACGGTTTGGTTTTTTCATTGTAGATAGCTAAACGATTCATAACTGATTCTTCTAAATCATCAGGTCTTTGGATTAACCCTTGACCACAATGGTCGCAGACTCCTTCAAGCTTCGGCGGATGATTTTCCGTGTGATAGGTATGCCCACAGTTTGGGCAAACTCTTCTTCCGGCCATCCGGTGAAGCAATACTTCATCTTTAACCTCAACGTTGATTACTGCCGTCAAACCGATATTCAGTCTTGCAAGCATTTGATCCAAAGCTTCAGCTTGGGTTCTGGTGCGAGGATATCCGTCCAACATGAAACCATCAGGGTAATTCTTTTGCTTTAAAATCTCCCAGACGATGTCATTTGTCATCTTGTCGGGAACCAAGTTCCCTTGATCAAGATATTTCTTGGCTTCGATACCAATAGCTGAACCCTTCTTGATTTCATCACGGTAGATATTACCGGTCGAAATATGGGTCAATTGGTAATGCTTTAGCAATTTTGTTGATTGGGTTCCTTTACCAGCTCCTGGTTTACCCATAATCAGTAGATTAATCATTTTCTCTCTTATCTCATAAATCCAGCATAAGCTTTTTCTTGAGTATCAGTTTCGATTTGTTTAGCCGTTTCCAAAGCCACACCGACGATAATCAAGAGTGATGTACCACCGATTTGGGCATAAGTATGTCCTAAAATCATCGAAGTGATGATTGGTAGCGCTGCGATTATTACTAAGTAAATCGCACCGATGACTGTGACTCTGAACAATACTTTGGTAATATAACTTTCAGTTTCAAATCCCGGTCTAACCCCAGGTATATAAGCGTTTTGTTTGTTCAAGTTTTCCGCTATCTGTTCCGGTTTCACTAGAATGAAAGAATAGAAAAATGTGAAAATGAAGATTAAAACGATGTATAACACAAAACCAATCGGTTGATTATAAGCAAAGATTTGGTTAATCCAGTTAGACGCTGTCGGTGAAATGTTGATATATTGGAATATCGTCGTTGGCAACGACAAAATGATTGATGCGAAGATAACCGGAATAACTGAAGCTGTATTTAGCTTGATTGGAATGTTTGATTCAGACGCTCCCTTGAATTTAGCGCTTCCCGGACGGTTGGCATATTGGATTGGAATCTTTCTAACCGCAACTTGCATATAGGTGACACCTACCAAAACGATGACGAACATTAAAATGCTGACACCGAATAATAAATAACCTGCCAGTGCGCCTTGACCAGAGAAGACGTTTCCTGCCAATGCATTGCTTGGATCGGCGATATAGTATTGAACTAAGGATGCGATGGTTCCAGGGAAGGAAATAACAATCCCTGCAACGATTAACATTGAAGAACCGTTACCAATGCCTTTAATTGTGATTTGATCAGCTAACCAAATCATAAAAGCGGTACCAGCTGTAAGAACAACCGCAATATAGAAATATACCAAGAACCATAAACCGGTGTTTGGTCCCACCCAAGAGGTGACACTGCCAAGGAATAATTGATCCTGTGAATTATGGAAAGCGAAGGTCATTGCCAAAGCTTGGATAAAAGCTAGGACAATCGCCAAATATCTTGTAAGTCTTGATGTTTTTTGTCTACCGACTTCACCTTCTTCACTCCATTCTTTTAAAGCTGGAATGATGTCCATTTGTAAAATCTGGACGATGATTGAAGCAGTAATGTAAGGACTAATACCTAAAGCGACGATTGAATAGTTACGCAATGCGTCACCGGAAATCGAGTTGACGATTCCCAAGAATCCGCTGTTGTCAAACAGTGATGACAAAGAAGAAGCGTCGATTAAAGGCATTGTCACATAGGTAAGTAATTTGAAAACTAGAAAGGCCAATAATGTGAAACCAATTTTCTTCAAGACTTCCTTATTAGCGAAAATCTTTTTTATAGTTTCCATTATATCACCTCTACCACGCCACCAGCATCTTCAATAGCTTTTTTTGCAGAAGCTGAAAATTTATGTGCTTTGACAGTTAGTTTAACTTCTAATTTTCCTTCGCCTAGTATTTTAACTCCGCTTAATTGCTTGCTGATAACTCTGTCGTTCAATAAAACTTCAGGAGTTATGATCATGCCCGCTTCATAAGCATTCAAGTCATGTAAGTTTACGATAGCGTATTCCTTACGGAAAGGATTGGTGAATCCTTTTTTAGGAAGACGTTTGAAAAGTGGTGTTTGTCCACCTTCAAATCCCAGTCTTACGCCGCCGCCAGTACGGGAGTTTTGTCCCTTTTGACCGCGTCCGGCAGTTTTACCAGTACCTGAACTTGTGCCACGACCAACACGTTTTTTATAGTGAGTTGCACCTGGATTAGGTTTTAATTCATGTAATGTCATTTTTTGCACCTCCTATTTCTTTACTTCTTCGACTTTAACTAAATGACCGACAGTATTCACCATACCTCTGATCATTTCGTTATCTTCCATAACTACGGAAGAATTTCTTTTAGTAAGTCCTAAAGCCTTGATTGTTTTTACTTGATTAGGTTTTTTACCCATCAAACCTTTTACTAAGGTAACTTTAATTTGCGCCATTAGCCTCTTACCTCCTCAGGTTTGATTCCTCTCATTTCCGCAACAGCTTCAACTGTTCTTAAAGCTTTAAGTCCTTCTGCAGTTGCTCTTACGATATTGATAGGAGAATTTGATCCTAGGGATTTAGAAAGTACGTCTTCTACTCCGGCTAATTCAAGTACGGCACGAACAGGGCCGCCGGCGATAACACCGGTACCTTCTGCTGCTGGACGTAAGAATACTTTACCAGCGCCGTATTTACCTGTAACTGAATGAGGAATTGTCGTTCCGTTCATCGGTACGGTAATAATATTTTTTTCTGCGTCTGCGATTGCTTTTTTGATAGCATCTGGAACTTCACTGGCTTTACCGGTTCCGAATCCGACTTTACCTTTTCTATCGCCTACAACTACAAGAGCTGAGAAACTGAAACGTCTACCACCTTTAACTACTTTGGTAACACGGCCGATGCTTACAACTCTTTCTTCATAAAGTTTTACTTCTTTTTTAGGTGAATGAGGTTTTCTTCCTCTTTTATTGTTACGAGCATTATCTTCCATATTAGATTACCTCCTTCATTAGAATTCCAGCCCTGCTTCTCTAGCAGCGTCGGCTAAGGCTTTGACTCTACCGTGATATAAATATCCACCACGATCGAAAACCACTAATTTAACATTTTTTTCAATTGCTCTTTCAGCAACTAATTTACCAACTAATTTTGCGCCTTCGACATTGCCGCCGGTGCTTCCTTCGATTTCCCTAGAGTTTGCTTGAGCTAATGTAATTTGGTTTACGTCATCAATGATTTGTGCGTAAATTTGTTTGTTAGAACGAAAAACATTCAAGCGTGGTCTTTCAGGAGTTCCCTTGATTTGGAATCTCATGCGACGATGTCTTTTTTGTCTTTGAGCGTTTTTATCTACTGAATTAAACATATTTTCACCTTAGCTAATTACTTAGCTGTTTTTCCTTCCTTGCGACGTACATGTTCATCTCTGTATCTGATACCTTTTCCAAGGTATGGTTCAGGTTGACGAACCTTACGAACGTTAGCCGCAAATTCACCGACCATTTGCTTGTCGGCACCTTTTACATGAACTTCGGTATTCTTAGGGATTTCAATTGTAAGGCCTTCCGGGATAGTCATCTCCACAGGATTTGAGTATCCGACGTTAAGCACTAATGTTTTTGCATCTTTTAGTTGGGCACGATATCCGACACCTTTGATTTCGAGGACTTTTGTATAGCCTTCACTTACACCAATAACCATATTATTCAATAACGCTCTTGTCGTCCCGTGAAGGGCCTTGATGCGTAATGAATCATTTGGTCGGGTTACAGAAATTTCGTTATTTTCAACTTTAATTCCGATATTCTTATCGAAAGTAAAGCCAAGTTGACCTTTAGGACCTTTTACTGTAACGTGATTGTTTTTTGCAATCTCCAAAGTAACGCCTGCAGGAACTTGTATCGAATGATTACCAATTCGACTCATAATTTTCTTGCACCTCTTCCTTTATTTTCTATTACCATACGTATGCTATTACTTCGCCACCAACTTTATTTTTTCTAGCGTCTCTATCGGTCATAATACCTCTAGAAGTAGAAATGATAGCTATTCCCAGTCCATTAAGAACTTGAGGAAGGTCATCCGTTTTAGCATACACACGTAAACCAGGTTTGGAAATTTTCTTCAAACCTCTAACAACTCTTTCATCATTAACTAAATATTTTAAACTTACTCTTAGAGTACCTTGTACTCCGTCATCGATGCGGACAAAATCAGAAATGTAACCTTCTTGTTTTAAAACATTGAGGATTTCCATTTTTAATTTTGATGCCGGGACATCAACAGTTTTATGTTTCATTTGATTTGCGTTGCGAATTCTTGTTAACATATCCGCAATTGGATCTGTCATGACCATATTAATAATGCCTCCTTCCTTGATTATCGGAATTAATCTTTCTCATAATTTACTACCAACTTGCTTTTTTTACACCAGGGATTTGACCCTTGTAAGCCAATTCTCTGAAACAAACACGACATAATTTGAATTTACGATATACAGAATGAGGACGTCCACAACGTTCGCATCTTGTATAGTTTCTTACTGGAAATTTTGATCCACGTTTACAACTTACAATCTTAGATGTTTTTGCCATTTGTGCGCCTCCTTATTTTCTGAAAGGCATGCCGAATAATTTTAGTAATTCGAATGCTTCCTGGTCTGTTTTAGCTGTGGTTACGAACACGATGTCCATACCACGGATTTTTGAGATTTTATCGTAGTTTATTTCCGGGAAAATCAATTGTTCTTTGATACCTAGAGTGTAGTTGCCTCTACCGTCGAAACCTTTAGGGTTAACGCCTCTGAAGTCTCTAACTCTTGGTAAAGCGATAGTTACTAACTTGTCAAGGAAATCATACATTCTGTCGCCTCTTAATGTGACTTTGCAGCCGATTGGCATGCCTTCACGAAGTTTGAATGTAGCGATTGATTTCTTAGCTCTGGTAACAAGTGGTTTTTGTCCAGTGATTAAGGTTAATTCATTAACAGCATCATCTAATACTTTAGGATTTGCAACTGCATCTCCAACACCAATATTAATTACAATCTTGCTGACTCTTGGACTTTCCATGATGGAAGAATAATTGAATTTTTCCATTAATGCTGGTGTGATTTCACTTTTGTATTTTTCTTGTAATCTATTCATATTTTTCTCCCTTCACTTAGTCTATAACTTTGCCAGATTTTTTTGCGAATCTGACTTTCTTTGTTACTTCTTTTTTCTTGACGGTTTCAGTTACTGTTTTATAACCGATTCTTGTCGGTGCTTTTTCCTTCGGATCAAGCAACATGACGTTGGATGCGTGAATTGGTTTTTCAATTTCAACGATACCGCCATCAGGATTAACTTGAGAAGGTTTTAAATGTTTTTTGATTTTAGTCAAGCCTTCGCCTTCAAGTACAACACGGTCTGTCTTTGTTAAGACTCTGATGATTGTTCCTTGTTTGCCTTTGTCTTGACCGGAGATTATTACGACTTTGTCGCCTTTTTTAAGTTTCATATCATCTCTCCTCCTTATAATACTTCTGGAGCTAGAGAAACTATTTTTGTAAACTCTTGGTCTCTTAACTCTCTTGCAACAGGTCCGAAAATACGAGTTCCCTTAGGGGATTTGTCGTCTTTGATGATTACTGCTGCGTTATCATCGAATTTAATATAGGATCCATCTGCACGAAGGATTTCTTTTTTAGTACGTACTATAACTGCTTTAACCACGTCGCCTTTTTTAACCAATCCGCCTGGAGTAGCGCTTTTTACAGTTGCCACGATGATGTCGCCGATACTAGCGTATTTACGACTTGTACCGCCTAAAACTTTGATGGTAAGAATTTCTCTTGCGCCGGAATTGTCCGCGATTTTAAGTCTTGTTTCTTGTTGTATCATAATAATACCTCCAAAATCCTAAACTTCTTCGTGTCTTTCCACAATTTCAATTAAACGGAAACGTTTAGTTGCTGAAAGTGGACGGCACTCTGTTATTCTTACGATATCTCCCATTTTAGCTTCATTATTTTCATCATGGGCTCTGAATTTTTTAGAAGAAATTACTCTTTTTCCATACAATGGATGTGTTTTATAAGTGGTCACTAGAACTGTGATTGTCTTGTCATTTTTGTCAGATACGACAGTTCCGGTAAAAACTTTTCTATTAGTTTTTAGTTCCATATTCATTTCCTCCTTATTTGCTTTCTCTCTCAGTAAGAACGGTTTTCATACGAGCAATGGTTTTTTTAATAGTTGAAATACGTGCAGTATTTTCCAATTGACCAGTCGCTTGTTTGAAGCGAAGATCGAATAATTCTTTTTTCAGGTTTTCTATTTCATTTAAAATGGTTGCGGTGTCCATTTCGCGAATTTCTTTAGCGTAAATCATAGAGAATCACCACTTTCTTTCTTAACAAACTTTGTTTTGATAGGCAGTTTGTGAGCGGCTAATCTTAAAGCTTCTTTAGCTACTTCTTCAGGAACTCCGGCAATTTCGAACATGACCATGCCTTCTTTTACAACTGCTACCCATTCTTCCGGTGAACCTTTACCAGATCCCATACGGACTTCCAAAGGTTTTTTGGTTTTGGCCAAATGTGGGAATATTTTAACCCATACTTTACCAACACGTTTCATGTAACGTGTCATTGCGATACGGCAAGCTTCGATTTGACGTGCTGTAATCCAAGCACCTTCAAGAGCTTTAAGTCCGTATTCGCCAAAGGAAATTTCTGCGTTTCCTTTAGTCGGCCCTTCATAGCTAACGCGATGAGGACGACGATATTTTGTTCTCTTAGGCATTAACATATTACTTAGCCTCCTTCTTCTTAGAAGGTAATATTTCCCCTTTATAAATCCATACTTTTACGCCTAGTTTACCATAAGTGGTATTAGCTTCAGCCAATGCATAATCGATATCGGCTCTCAAAGTATGCAAAGGAACATTTCCTTCGCTGTATCCTTCGCTACGTGCCATTTCCGCACCGCCAAGACGGCCAGAGATTAAGGTTTTGCAACCTTTTGCTCCTGCTTTCAAAGCTCTTTGAATCGCAACTTTTTGCACTCTTCTGAAAGAAGCTCTGTTTTCCAATTGGAAAGCGATGTTTTCCGCAACTAATCTTGCGTCTTTTTCTGGACGTTTGATTTCCACAACATTCAAGAATACTTGTTTTTTAGTTAATTTTTCTAATTTTTCGACAACAGCCTTTTTAGTTTCGGCATTTCTACCGATAACCATACCAGGTTTTGCTGTATTGACGGTAATGATAACTCGTTTTTTACTTCTTTCAATCTCAATTTTAGAAACGCTAGCGTTTTTGTACAGATCATAGAGTAAATCACGAATTTTAATATCTTCATGCAATAAATCGGCTACTTCGTTTTTATCGGCATACCATCTTGATTCCCAATCAAGAATGATTCCTATACGTTGTCCGATTGGATTAACTTTCTGTCCCATAAAATTCCCATTACTCCTTTTCTGCCACGGTGATGTAAATGTGGCTAGTTCTCTTGAAGATTGAGAAGGCTCTACCTTGAGAATGTGGTTGCATTCTCTTTAAAGTTTTACCTTCACCAACATAAATTTCTTTAACGAATAATTTATCTTGATCAAGTTGGTAATTATGTTCAGCGTTGGCAACGGCTGACTTCAGGACTTTCTCCACGGCTTCAGATGCGCCCCTTGGAGTGTTTCTCAAAGTTGCGTAAGCATCGCTTACTTTCTTACCCCTGATTAAATCGATAACCAGTTTAACTTTACGAGGTGAAATTCTAATAGTTCTAGCAACTGCTTTAGCTTCCATTGTTATTTACCTCCCTTTACTGCTTTCTTATCTACGTGACCGCGATAAGTTCTTGTCGGAGCGAACTCTCCTAATTTATGACCTACCATGTCTTCTGTAACATAAACCGGAATATGAACCTTACCGTTATGCACACCGATGGTTAAGCCAACGAAGTTAGGGAAAATTGTAGAACGTCTCGACCAGGTTTGAATAACCTTCTTAGAGTTTGTTGCATTTGCTTTTTCCACTTTTTTCATTAAGTGATCATCACAAAATGGACCTTTTTTAATTGAACGTGACATTATGAGTTCCTCCTTCCTTATTTATTTCTACGTCTAACAATTAATTTACTGCTAGCCTTGTTTTTATTTCTTGTAATCTTGCCAAGAGCGATTTTACCCCAAGGAGTAAGTGGCGCTTTGTGCCCGATTGGTTGTTTACCTTCACCACCACCATGAGGATGATCTACTGGGTTCATAACTGAACCACGAACTGTAGGTCTAACGCCCATATGTCTTTTTCTACCAGCTTTACCGATAGAAACAAGTGATGAGTTCTCGTTGCCGACTTCACCGATGGTTGCGCGGCATTTTCCGAGGATTCTTCTAACTTCACCAGATTTAAGTCTGATTAAGACGTATTTTTCTTCTCTACCCAAGATTTGTGCACTGGTTCCGGCAGCTCTGATCAATTGACCGCCTTTTCCGGGATAAAGTTCGACGTTATGGATTACTGTACCAACAGGGATTTCCATAATTTCCTTGGCGTTACCGACAACGATATCCGCATCTTTACCTGATTGAACCGTCATACCGACTTCCAAACCTTTTGGAGCGATGATATAACGTTTCTCACCATCCGCATAATTAATCAAGGCAATATTAGCCGTTCTGTTCGGATCGTACTCGATTGTCGCTACTTTTCCGATGATGCCGTCTTTGTTTCTCTTGAAGTCAATGATACGGTATTTTCTTTTAGCTCCCCCAGCTTGATGGCGGACTGTAATTTTTCCTTGGTTGTTTCTACCACCGTTTTTCTTTAATGTGGTAACTAAGGATTTTTCTGGCTTAGAGGCAGTGATTTCTGTGTAGTCAAGCTTTGACATGCCACGCAAACCATTAGTAGTTGGTTTATACTTGATAATAGCCATTATTTATACTCCTTCCATTACGCTGTGAAGATGTCGATTTTGTGGCCTTCTTGTAAAGTCACAATTGCTTTTGTAACAGCAGCGGTAAAGCCGGAGTATTGACCTACTCTTTTTGCTTTTGCTTTTGTATTAACGACATTCACTTTTTCTACTTTGACGTTAAAGATAGCTTCGATAGCTTCTTTGATTTGAATTTTATTGGCTTTTCTGTCAACTTCGAAAGTATATTTTCTTTGTTCAGCCAATTTAGTTGATTTTTCAGAAACGATTGGGCGTTTGATTACTTGATATTTATCCATATTAACTCAAAACCTCCTCAATCTTTTCTAAAGCTTCTTTGGTCATAACAAGTTTATTGGCATTCAATATGTCATAAACGCTGATATGATTGTAAAGGATTGTTCTCACGTTTGGTAAGTTTCTGGTTGATGTATTGATCAAATCTGAATCTTCACCCAAAACAACGACGATTTTTCCTTCTACCTTTAAATTGTTTAATACGGTAACCATTTCCTTGGTTCTATGAGAAGCTAAGATGATTTCTTCTACCGCGATTAAATTCTCTCCTCTTAACTTTTCTGATAATGCAATTTTTAAAGCTAAGCGACGTACTTTTCTATTTATCTTATATGAATAATCTCTTGGTGTTGGTCCAAAGACAACGCCACCACCGACATATTGCGGTGCTCTGATTGAGCCTTGACGTGCATGTCCAGTTCCTTTTTGACGGTACGGTTTTCTTCCGCCGCCTCTGACTGCTGTTCTATTTTTAGTCATAACAGTTCCTTGACGCATAGCAGCTCTTTGTTGCTTGATTACGTCATAGATAACTTGATTGTTATTTTCAACTGCAAACACTTCGTCTTTTAACTCAAGACTACCAATTGATTCACCTTGTTGATTTAACATTGCTAATTTAGGCATAGCTTTTCCTCCTTCCGAATAATATCAATTAATTTTGTTTTTTAAATGCGTTTTTAATGATAACTAATGATTTGACTGGCCCTGGAACATTACCTTTTACAAGGATGATATTCTTTTCAGCGTCAGCGCGAACGATAACCAAGTTTTGAATAGTGACAGTTTCATGTCCCATTCTACCAGGCATTTTTTTGCCTTTTCTGATACGGTTAGGCGCGATAACACCCATTGAACCAACACCGCGATGATATTTAGATCCATGTGCGTTAGGACCGGTTTTCTGGTTGTGACGCTTGATCACACCTTGATAACCTTTTCCTTTTGATGTTCCAGTTACGTCTACATAATCACCAGCGGTAAATATATCACATTTTACCTCTTGGCCAACTTCATACTCTTCCATACCTGAAAGACGTATTTCCTTGATGTAGCGCTTAGGTGTTGTGTTTGCTTTTTCAAAATGAGCTGTTAAAGGCTTGTTTACCAAGTTAGCTCTTTTGTTCATGAAACCCAATTGAACTGAACTGTATCCGTCAGTCTCAACGGTTTTCTTTTGCAATACAACATTCGGTTCCACCGAAATTACTGTAACAGGAATCATTTTTCCGTTTTCATCAAATACTTGAGTCATTCCTACTTTTCTTCCTAAGATACCTTTTGCCATGAGTACACCTCCTATTTAATATTTTCTTACTTCAAGACGATATCTACACCGGATGGTAAATCCAAGTGCATTAATGAATCAATTGTTTTTGGCGTAGGGTTCACGATGTCGATT
Source organism: Bacillota bacterium (assembly GCA_029559915.1). Lineage (GTDB taxonomy): Bacteria > Bacillota_I > Bacilli_A > Izemoplasmatales > Hujiaoplasmataceae > UBA2289. Next base: position 6,066 of record JAKPZU010000329.1, on the reverse strand, counting down.
AATCTCTTGTGAGTTCTTCTTTCGAATTGTTCACGTGAATCCTTGTTGACGTGTGGACTTCTTAAAATTGTGAAAATTTCTTTTTCAGTCGGTAGTGGGATTGGCCCGCTTACCTTAGCCCCTGTCTTCTTCGCTGTTTCAACGATTCTTTTTGCAGATTGATCCAATAATCTGTGATCATAAGATTTCAATCTGATTCTAATTACTTGATTTGCAGCCATTTAAAGCTCCTCCTTTGCATATAATTAAAGCTTATACACAGGCTCATTGTAAATTCCCTGACCTCCGACATAACGTCATAACAACGGCTATGTGTGTGTCAGCAACCTCACAAATCTCTGCCTTCCTATTTTCATAGGCTTTACTATGATACCAAATTTTAAAAACTAATGCAAGAATTTTTTTCCGTAAATCGCTATTTTTTTTATTTTTCATTCTTTTTAAGACCTTTTTTGCTTCAAAAAATATTTTTCACAAAAAAAATAGAACGTTTCTGCGAGGGAAACGTTCTATCTTAAAAATTGAATAAGTTATTATGGATTAACTAGAGCTGCTACTTCAATATGGAAGTTATCAATGATGACTTGGAAATTTGCCCAAACGGTTTCGGTTTCCAAAATATCATAATGACTGTAATATATGCTTTCTAAATCCATATGATAAATAGGATCAATTGTAACGTAATAATCATTATAAGCGATATCTAGCAAGCTTTGATAATGATAAACCATGTACGCTAATATCTGAATATCAATCTGTTCCCTACATTCCAAATAATAAGCATAAGCTGCATATGGGGAAGGATATCCATAGATGTTAACTGTAAAATTGTTAACCAGACTGTCCACGCTAGTACTGGTCAATGAGTATTCTAGTTCCCAAGCATCAACATAACTATTGATGGATGTGAGAAATTCATTAATTAAAGGGGTAATGGAAATATAATCAAACATTAGATTTGAAAATGCAGAAACGCCTTGATTATATACCGATTCCAAACCACTGATGGTTGTCATTAATCTTAAGGATTGTCGATAGTTAAGATATAAATCATCAAGTTCTGCTAATGATGAAAATTCAGTATTAACATACGGTATACCCACCAAATAAAATTCTTCCCACTTTTGTAAATATTCTAATTTAGCTTGATATAAATCTAAATACTGTGGATTGGTTTCATAGTCTAGAGTAAAGTTGTTAATTGTATTGTCAATGAGCAACTGCAATCCTTCATAATCATCAATCTCTAAATTCAATAAAGCTAAGTTAAATTCATCTAAATCTTCCGTTAACAATGGCTGCGAAGCGATTGAGGCTGTAAGCATGCGGTAATCATATTCATGATTTATTGTAAACGTCGCTTCTTCTAAATCAAGTTCCCATTGAGTAGGAAGCAGGGCGTTAACTTCAAGATGGAAATTATCGATATGAATTTGAAAATTACTCCAAATGATTTCAATATCTAATAAATTATAATAGTAATTATAAATATCTCCAAGTTCAGATAAGTAAGAGGAATCTAAGATAAGTTGATAATCCAGATAGTCCTGACGCAAAATATTCTGATAATCGTATTGCATCTCGTAAAGAATTATTTGATCAATAGTATCCTTATAGTACAAATAGACGTCATAAGCATAATAAGGCGTGGCACTAGAGTAAATATCTTCAATAAACAAATCAAGATAAATAAATACTTGAGTATCATAGATTGGGTGTTGACCGTACCAGTTATTTACATAGGCCGTTTCTTGAGCTATAAGACTATCGATATACATATCAAAACGCAAATAAACAACCGGCAGATAAATCAGTTCATGCACACCATTTAGATATAGGTTTGTAATATCAATCTCAGTTGAAGCATACTTAATTTCTTGTCTGTACCATAGATAAATATTTTCCAAAGCATCAATCGATTGATAATATGTATCCAAATAAGGAATGCCCACCAAATAAAATTCTTCCCATAATTGCAGATATTCTATTCTTAAAGAAACCAGTTCAGCAAACTCAGGTGCCGGTTCATAATCGAGCGCAAAATTGCTCAGAGTTAAATCTCTCAATGATTTCAAACTTGTAAAATCGTTTTCTATAATGCTTGTCAAAGCAAGATAAAAATCATTCAAGTCTTCAGTAAGCAATAATTCCGATTCATTAGATGCAGTTAAAATCAAATAATTATACTCGCCTTCAACAATAGAATTTGCATCAATTTTTGCCAGTTTCCATTCGTCAAACGGGATATTGGCCGCATTTGTATTGAACACATCAACTAATTGTTGGAAGCAAAATGTAGTTGTCGCTTCCGGCAAAAGAATCATCAACTTATCATATTCAGTTTGGAGAGTAAGAACATCATCATCAGAAATCATTGTGTACAAATCATTTACGTACGCTGTAATTTCCGGTGTTTCTGACAATATCATCTCACTCAAAAGATATGATTGAGATAAATCATACAGATTAATCATCTCAAGAATCCACAAATTGAGATCAATGTAATTGTAAAGATTTTGAGATATATCTAGCACATAAGTTTCATAAGCCATTGAATCAGCGGATAAATAACTGTTGTTAATCATCAAACCAATAAAGTCATCAGAACAAAAATATACATGTCCCATCGGTATGTTCTGCATATAAACAAAACTGGTTATTTCGGTTATTGCTTGATTATAACTCAATAGAACATCTTCTTTTGTCGATTGCAACCTTATATTATTTATCCAATTATCAACCAACAGTAAGTATTGTTCTCTTTCCAATTCATCCGCAAATGTTTCTGATAAATAAGCCATGAATAGATAGATTTTACTTGCGATGGATTCTCGATAAATTGAAAAAGCAATTTTTTCCAAGTCAATCACATAAGCTGCTTCCAAAAGATTAAGGTATTCATAATACAAAACCATACCATAATCTTCATAAACTTCTAAATCTGTCAAATTTAAGATTAAGGCTTCATATTGTTGATAAAGTAGATTCATCTCAGCAATTGATTCAACGGAGGCTTGGGTGGTTTTATAAGCCAAATCACTAGCCATCATTTTCAGGATTTCATTCTTGTACATGGAAATTTCATCATAAACAAAACTAAAGTTAGTTATTTCAGAGATTTCATATAGATAAAAATTACCTAAGTCCACAATGGTAGAAATTGAATTCAATAAAGTTTGTTTCTCCAATACCAAAGCATCAAATTCCAATAAAGATTCTTCATAAACATATTCGATGTATTCATCAGAATATTTGTTTGTAACTGCTATATCAAATCTATTTAAAACTGATTGTTTGATTGATTCAGATGGAATAGTTGCCAGAGTACTATCAAAATCATTAAAATCATATATAACAGAGAAGACAAAGTCTGAAATTCCTATTGTCGGAATATCACTTGTCCCAACAGCGTAATAAGTGATTGTTTGATCAATCAAATCCAAAAAACAATACTGTTCGCTATAATTTATTAGTCCTGTCATTCCGAGACCAAACATAGAAAATAAGTTTATAAAAGGTTCTTCAAAGACACTCATATCTCCTGTATAATCATAGATTAACCCTTCCGGTCTAATCTGGAACGAAGACGGATTGATACCATTAAGGAAATGGTCGTATTTCTCATAAGTTTCGTAACGCTCAAAATACCATGCTGAGCCATTTCTAGTTTTCGCCGAGACATAATCTCCTCTAATATCATCATATTGTGAATATGTCGTAGAAATAGTATCTGACGGAAATATATATGGCATGTTGACCAACGTATGACTGTAAAGATAATCATAAGGTTCAACGGCTGAACTATATAGGTAATAATTATTATAAACGTCATAGTAATAACTATCTATACCGTTGGTAAAATCAACATTCATTGTATAATCAAAGAAATGATCTTCATTAACTTGTTCGAATAAATCATACAATAATTGTTCATCTACTTCCCATTTCGCAAATAAATCTACATTTTTAGTGATTGGCAAATAGTTATTGAACAAAACGTCGTTTATGCTATATCCCGTAACCCAACCCTTAAAAACGTAGCCTGCTTTAGTAGGAGTCGGTAAGTTTAAAGAATTACCCTTATCAACTTCAATTGTCCATGGATACCCTTCAGGCATCAAACCACCGGTAGAGTCAAAAGTTACTATGTATTTATCTATAGCATATGCCTTTTGGGTTTGAACCACTCCGTCAATTACCCAATATCCGTCTTCACTTATTGTAATAACCGGAAAAGTAGCGTCTTGACCTTTAAGAGTAATTAAGTCATAGAGAAAGTACCAGATTTCTGTGCCTGAATAACGCCATTCCAAGTATGCATCATTGACTCTAAGCTCGATTTCTTGCCCAGGCAGTCCCTGGGGGCCGATCAAGGAAGCTAATTCGATAAGGTTAGTCCAAATTAAATCTCCCTCATATTGATATTGCAAATAACCACCGTCAACTTGAAATGTCACTTCTTTTCCGTTCTCACCTATCAATAAGTCGATGGATATCAAGTTTATCCAAGCCAAGTCACCAGAGTATTGCCATTGGATATAGCCGCTGTCGACTCTAAAAAGGACTTGTTTTCCATCAATTCCATCTTCACCTCGTAAAGATTCCAAGGAAACAAGATTTGTCCAAACTGAAGAATCGACATATCTCCATTGAATATATCCCGAAGCAACCTGAAGTTCTATCTCTTCACCATTTTCTCCCGGCACACCTTGAGGTCCCCTGACAGTTTCTAACCATTCTTCATAAGTACCGGTAAAATCAGCTTCTTCAACAGCCAAATTATAAATAGCCTTCAATTTTAAAGTAAGCGCTGATTCGGTTGTCGTTTCTATTGTTGTTGGTATAGTAGTTTCGATAGTCGTAGTCTTTTTTAGAAAATCACATCCGGCTAGAGTAAACAGTATTCCGCATAAAAAAAAGAAAACCCATACGTTTTTCCTAGTCATAATTTTTCCTCCACATATTATTTAATTTTTCTTTAGGTTAATAATAAATCATTTTCCATCAAAAAACAATTACACGAAGAAAAAAAACAAAAAAAGTGAAGATTTCTCTTCACTTTTAAGTCTCAAATATTTTAATTATAAACTAACGATATTTGAAGCCTGAGGACCTTTTTGTCCTTCAGTGATGTCAAAGCTTACAGCTTCGCCTTCTTCTAAGGTTTTGAATCCACTTTTTTGAATCTGAGAAAAATGTGCGAATACATCTTTACCGTCAGCTGTAGTGATAAATCCGAAACCTTTTTCAGCGTTAAACCATTTAACTTTACCAGTCATGTTTGTTACCTCCTATTAATATTTCACTTCTACAAATTGCTTAATAACTTTTGAGGTAACTTATGTAACTTCAAAGAAAATTTATTAACATTTATATCGTGCTATATACCATAATACGCTAAATAAAAAATTTTGCAAGGATTTTTATTCAAAAATGAAAAAATAAATTATATTTGCAATATTTTGGCTAAATTGTCAGAATCATTAAGGTTATAACGTTTCATTAAGCTCGCTAAAAGCTTATCAAACTCAGAATGACTGATTACTGTAAAGCTCTTTGAGGTGATATCGATGAAGTCATCCAAAGTATTTTTACCAGACATCAAATTCATCGAAATATACCTTAGTAAAACATATGTGCCACAAAGTGCAAGATATTGATCGGAAATCGGAAAATTGTTTTGAAAAGGAAATTGTTTGAAGAATAAATCGTTTATCAACATCTTTTCAAACCAGATTTCATGTTTTTCGATTGTTTGATTAAATTTAGCTTTGACTTCTTGGTATGTACTGACTATATCCTTTAATACATAAATGCTTCTAGCTTCTTCCAATTGCTCGGAAAGTCGTTTATATCGACCGTTAAACTCGTCAATCAATTCAAAGAGTATTTGATAGCTTTCATCAATATTGGTTTCGATTTTGTTAATGGTTAAATCCAAGTCTTCATACTTTGCATTAATACTGGTTTCGATAATCTTTAGATATCTTCCTAAATGTATTATTCTTTCATAAAGAAGATATTCTCTATTGCTCAAGATAGCAAATATTTCTTTTCTTATTTTTT
>JAKPZU010000328.1 GCA_029559915.1 Bacillota bacterium | reverse complement strand
CGCAATAATTTAACCACATTATGGGTATCTGTTTTGATCTCATGAATTGTCACTCCTTGAATATCGGCCAACCTGTATGAATGAATATAATCAGCCCGGAAACCAGTACCTACAAAAATGTGAATATTCATCTTTTGGTGATTTTTATTGAGTAATGGCTTTAAATCATACACTTTTCTTTTCATTAAGGTACGCACGTACGTAATAATCTTTTTCTTAGTATTTCGGAAATCTCTAAATCGAATGCGATTGAATGGATCTATAAACGTTAATGGTGAATAAGCTATTACATCTCTGTAATTTAGTAAGGCTGCGAACATAATTGCTGCAAATCCCCCCGCACAATTTCCTATAAAGTACAAGTCTTGATGATCAATTTGGTTTATTTCAAACCTCAAGTAATCAACTGTGGTATTTATATCGTTTGAAATACCTGCCAGGCCTGCCTGATAATAGCACTGGTTGAGGTCCCTGATGAATATCTTGTTTTCATTTATAATCCTGGCAGAATTAAAAAACTCAAAAGGAGGTATAGCCATCCCTCCACCAATTCCACCAAAAATCAGGAAAAGCTTTTTTGATTCAGCATGCAATACTTTTTCGGTTGAATTGTTGTTAATCATGGAAAGCAGTATCTCTTTGTTGGTGATTACTATTTGCTATTATCTGGACCTAGAAAAGTATACCTCATGAAAATGTTAGATGCCCTCTCTATAAGTGTATTTCTTTGAAATAAAGGTATTCATTTTTAAATGCATAAAAGTAATTGTAGGTTATACTTCATTTTTTGACAGAAATCAAAAAAAATCGAGAAAAAATTTTCCCAAACTACCGAAATAAGTCCATTATGAATGCTGATCTCAAAAAAAGAAGCGTTGATTCGCTAAAATGGACTGCTACAAGCAGTGTCTTACGGAATTTTCTTGGTTTTACCCAAAATGTTATTTTGGTAAGACTTCTTCCTGTGGAATCTTTTGGCATTTATGCTGGTGCAGCTTCAGTTGTAATTATTGCCAGTTCAATAGCTACATTTGGTCTAGGAAGTGCTTTCATCCACAGATGCGAAGAGACAGAAGATATTGAGAGAGCCTCAGCAATCCATTTCACACTCCAGTTAATGTTGAATGTGATATGGACCATTCTCATGTTAGCTGGAGGGTTCCTGTTTATAGACAGAACCGAGGCGGGTTTATTAACAACTTACATTGTCTTGACCTTGACTTTCACTGTTTACCACCTTTCATTAACACCAAATCTTTACCTTCAAAGGCAAGTGAAATTTAAGAGGTTCGCTGTTTTAGGTATTCTCACTGTTTTTATTACTTTCATCATAACTATACCGCTAGCTTTATTAAATCAACCTGTTTGGGCGTTGTTGGCTCCAAATATCGTAAATTCCATAATGCACATAGTGATTTTTTACTTTTGGAAACCAATCTGGCATCCCCGCCTGTTATGGTCTGTTTCAGGCTTTAAATATTTTCTTGGTTTTGGAAGCAACGAGGTGCTAGCAAGATTGCTCTTAAATGCACTGGATAAAGGGGATGAATTATGGGCAAAAATATACCTGGGGTCAAAACAACTTGGTTTTTACTCTCGGGCTTATTCTTTTGCAAGTTTTCCAAGCGATTTCTTATCCAATCCAATTAAGCAAGTGGCAGGCAATACTTATGCTGAATTAAAAGGAGATAGGAAGGGACTTTCAGAAGCTTTCTTTGAGACAAATTCTTTAATAGCCCGGGGTGGTTTTTTCATTGTGGGGATTCTTGTTTTGATTGCACCAGAGTTTATCAGGATAGTCATGGGTGAAAACTGGATTCCCATGCTGACAACATTCAGACTGATGTTGCCTTTTACCATGTTCGATCCAATGAAGCAAACCATGGCTTCACTTTTCACGGCAGTGGGAAA
>JAKPZU010000327.1 GCA_029559915.1 Bacillota bacterium | reverse complement strand
GTGACTTGTTTGGTGGTAATAAGACGAACAACACTGGTACTGCGAATAATTCAAATGGCAGTACCAATAAGGAGTTTAAGTTTTCACAAAACAAAATTTACAGATTGGATGACCTTAAAAGTTTCTTAACCACAGCGACTGGATATGCGCAGCATGTGGCGGGATGTGAAGTGGCTTGCTCGCCCAAAAAGGGGATGGAAGAAATGGTGCTTGACCCACATGTCATGGCAAGTTTGCCTGGTGGTAAACAAGTGCCAGTACTTAGTCTTTTATTCACTTCAATGGCAGAAGAAACAATAAAAAAAGAAGGAAGATGGGGTTCCGCAGTGGTGGCACCAATCTCGCGGATTAGTTTTCGTCAGTCCCCCAAAACTTGTGTGTTTGAGTTTAGTAACCCTCAAATAGGGGAAAGCCAGGCTCTATCTTTTTCATTTGTTCCATCGATTGGAATGGTATTGATTTCGGCATTGAAAATCGCAAAGGATAAATATGCAATTATAAGAATAACCACTGATAAGACATTTCAAGTTCTCTCTTTTTCAAATGATATTGGCGGATTTTCAACCGTTAGCGGTGGGGTTGGAAAGACCGAAACGGAACAACGGAGCAAGTTGTCTGTAGAATATGGAACTAGTCCTGATGACCCTATTTGCGTTCGCTCGGTCAACGAAGAGTATATGTATCTCGAAATGTTAAAGTGCGCATCAAGCGATGAAAGGATTGCGAATAAAGTTAGGTTGGGCAGCATGCACTATAACGGAGTGATTTTTGATAAGTGGCAGATTTCAATAAAAAATGTCCGCCTTAACTTAAATGAAGATATTATCCTATATATGAATCCTTATTCTAATAGGAGTGATTTTTCAAAAGCACCGAGTAGATTTTCAATAAGGAGGTAGTTGTATGTGGTTTTTGTGGGGACTAATTACTTTTTTGGTGTTCATGTTTTCAACCGTTCAGTTGATTTGTATTTTGCTCGTTTTTACAAAGTATAACACTGAGTACCAAAAACTCCCAGAATTGGCTCGTAAATCGTACAAAATATCTTGCTTGATTCATGTGGCAATTACTTTTGGTTGGCTTATTATGGCATTTACGATACCTCTCATTCAAGAGTCATGGATTGCCGTTCTTGTCTGTGAAATTTTATGCTTGGTTTTCACAATATTTTATTCTAAAAAACTAAGTATGCAAGTACATGCAAAACTCCAAGCTCAACTTTTGTCGGACGAGGAGAGAAGAGAACTATTAGGAGTAATGGGTAGTAGTACGGTTGATAGTTCTCCCAAGCAAACAATGGGTGGTGCTTTTGCGAGCATGAGAAAAATGCAACGAGTTACAAACGATGACCATGCTATTGAGGTTTTTACAAGAAGTGAAATAGTAAATGGAATTGTAAACCTTATGGATGCAAAAAAACATTTGTCAACGAGTGATTTTCAGAGCATTAAGGCTATCTATCAACACTATAATCAAGATAATCAAAAAGTAGAATGTAATAGAAGCAAGTATTTTGCACTATGTTACGAAATACTCTCCAATTTTGATATGGTCGCACAAGTTGATTTGTTTACTGGCGATGGTAATAATGATGTCGTATTTCTTAAAGAGCACGAGGCGATGAAACTCTCCTACCGCAAGAAAGCGAAATTATTAGTTGAGAGTGGGAAACTATTTTCCAACGAGTGGAATGCGCTGAACGCAGACTTCAAAGAACTGTTTTGGAATACAGATGATTTTGATATAGAAAAAGATAACAGGTCTGCAATAGATGCTTTATTTGAAGATGACGATTTGGACATCGATGACAATGAATCAGACGAAGATGATTCGTATGTAGATGAAGACGATAGCGAAGAGGAATCTATTTTCGATGAAACTGAAATTGAAGATGGTGAGACTGATGATGAGGAAGAACTTGTTGAAGATGATTTGACAATTGACCAGGAAGAAGAATCTGATGACGAAGACGAATTCGATGATGACTCGTATCGCAATCCTATGTTTGGTTTTCCTATGAACGAAGCCATTTTCAAAAAATCTCAAAAGCAAAGTCCTGGGTTTGGTATGGTATCCACCGAATCAATAAACAATGTGAAGTTCCTATTTCTAAATAATCAAGGCAAAAGGGAAGTTAAACCCAACGATTTCATTATTTGGTGGCACCTGAGAATATTCGGTTGCTATGGAGTTGAGCAAGATTTAGATGGAGTAGAGCAGGAACTAAACCAGTTTTTCACTCAGCTGAAAAATGATGATAAGGATAGTATAAAGAGCCAAGGAGAAGAGATGTATTTACAATATATTAGTTTCTATGGCTCGACAAGTATTACCCTTGGGACCTTGTATGCAATAAAACATGAATATGTGAAGGCAATATATTATTACATGATTGGCTTAAGAACCGAAATGGTCGGAGTAATGACACCATATTGTGATTTTATTCGCTACATATGCAACAAGGTGAAAAAGATGCCTGCTAAAGAAGCCAAATATAATGGTACGGGGTTTAGTGCTGATAAGCCTTGCGGTTTCGTGGATAATGGGAATCGGAAAATGCTTGTTGCCAGTAATGCAATGTTAATTATCCCGGAATTAGAAGGAAAGAATGGCGAAATACTGTTTGCTCACAATTCAAGTGGAGGAGACATGTATGGTTACTTGCAAAGGCTTGGTTCCACAAGCAGTGAAAGTCAGAGTGATATGATAGATATCTATGAAACTATGATCATAGACAAGAACTTTAATCTAAAGAAGATTGAGTTCTATTGGGATGGCTACTTTTCAAGTGGAATGGGGGGGAAGATCAAAATCCCAGATGGATTTATTATCAAACCAAATAGCAAATTGGTTGATGATAAACATAATAGATATATCCCTGGATACACTTTTGTATAAGGGCGGTAAAGAAAAAAAGTAGAGTTTGTTTATTGGTATTAGACAATAAATTAGAAGGAGAATACTATGGAAAATGTAAACGATATGTCAGAGGTAGAAAGAAGGAATGATGTGAAGAAAACGCTAGATGCCTTATATGAAGAAGCAATGAAACTTAAGAGCATATATGTGAGTCAACCTTCAAATATTGAGAACGGAGATAAATTAATGTGTGTGGCGAATATGTAAGGATTATATTGGATGAATATCAGAATCACCATATGGCATATCCAGATTACATGATGAAAGGACAAGAGTTTAATGTGCTTATTAAAGAGATTGTCGAAAAAGAGCAATTCGAACAAAAAGTTGCAGCACATGCTAAAAAACTTGCCGAAAAAAAAGAAGCAAGAGCGGATTGCAAAAAAGGCTTTAAAAAACAAAAATAATCCATTTTAGGATTCAATATGTTTTTTATGAAATAATAAGGAGTTTTTTTGATGAACTACAAAGAGATAAATAGCACTCTTAGGCGTGGAATAAAAACTATAATTGAGAGTTATGAGGACATTGAATCGAATGATAATTCTATTGAAGATGGGATATACGAACTCATAGAAGATATTGCTTGTAATAGAGAAGATGTAATGGTGTCTTTTGACCTCATTTGCGGGAAATTTTTTGAGAAGTTTGGATTTCAAAGTAAAAAAGCACACATAATATATAAAAAGATTGAAAACCTAAATTTCGAAGATGAGTTTAATACTGATTACCTAATTGAGTTAATTAAGGAATTCGATAGGATTGCTAGTTGCGTGTCTCAACTTAGCCAATATCCTGATGACATAACAAATACAATTAGAGAACTGGCAAAATTAGAAAGTCATGAAAGTATGGATTCAGATGCCTTAAAATGCATTTTTTATGTTCTGTCTTTTTACAATGGATGGTTTTTGGGAGATGGAATTGTCATGCGAGAAGTACTTGAGAATGAGGGTTTTGATTATGATGAGTTTGGTTTAATCTCTCCCGAAGAGCATGAAAGTATAGCCACTAAAGGATACAATTTGGATTTGTTTTTCGATGTTCATGGTGAACTAGAAGAAAAGCCTGAAATATATGGTTGTTCTGTTACAGTCAAATTTTCTAATGGTAAACAGTATAAATATAATTGTAAAAATGACGAAGTCGAAGAGGATGACGTTGTTTGCGTTTCAGGAAAACTTATGAACCAACAAGGGACTGTTATAGATAGAAGTGAGATTTGGAATAGCGCGGAGTATATGGAAGAAGTTACCGCTATTGTTGAAGAAGAAACTGAGAGTGGTGAAGAAGACGATAAAGAGGACAATGACAAGAGTTTCTTTGGTAGTTTATTTGGAAATACTGTGAACGGAAAAAAATGAAGAATACTGGTCTGACCCCCAAAAACTGTACCAGTAAATAAGTTAGTATGATAGAATAAAAATCATAAAAAGAGGTACAGTTAAATGGCAAGGAAAAAGTTTACTACGGAGCAGATCATAGTAATACTAAGACAAGTTGAGGTGCAATGCTCCGAAGGCAAAAAGCTAGAGGAAGCAGTAATTAGAAAAATCTCTATAGAGACATATAATTGTATAATAAATATGGCTGGCGGGCTAATCTACGTAACAGACAATTTGGATTTAGAATCTTTAAAAAATGATTTTAAAACAGCTATTGATAAATATGGGATTTCCCAACAAGGATTACAGGCTATAGATGATTACAAAATCGAACGCTTAAACAAAATCAAATTGCCTTTTGCTGCTATAGTTATAGCTTTAGGATCTTTAATTGTTGCTATTATTGCGTTGATATTGGCTGCATAAATATAGAATCTATTGGGGTACGAAATTGACCTAAAGGGTACGAACTTTTAGGCTAGGGGTACGAAAAAATAAGGCAGGGGTACGAATTGTATCATTTAGGTTGCCCTAACACAATTCAAATGCATAGGTTTGATACAACGTCAAACCTTTTTTATTTGCTGGCAGAAAGGGGAAAAACTCCTATCCGCCTGTTTTATAAAGCAATACAGGGACCTGTAATAGTCAGATTTCAGGCTATTTATAGGTCTATTTTTCTTTTTATAATCAACTTTTGAACGATTACTCAACTTTTGAACGATTAGGGCTAGTTTTGAACGATTACTCAACAATTGAACGATTTGAGAAAAATAAAACAATTATATTAAAATAATATTAATAAAACGTGTAAATTTGATAAAAAAGTGGTATAATTTTGATATAAGTTGAGGTGAATACCATGACATACGCTGAAGCAATTAAAGAATTAAGAAAAAAACTAATATTAACTCAAACTGAGTTTGCTGAATTATTGGGAGTTTCTTTTCAATCAATTAACAGATGGGA
>JAKPZU010000318.1 GCA_029559915.1 Bacillota bacterium | reverse complement strand
TTCAGCGAATCGTTGATGCCTGTTGGGATGGCGAGGAGCTGGACGACGATTGTTTTGATGATTAGAACTGAGTTTTTAACCCTCCCTGGAAACTCAGCTAATTAAAAGAGGCTGTCCGACAAGTATCGAGACAGCCTCTACCTTTTTAAACATGTAGCAAACGAATGCAATTCGCCTTTTTCTTAAATTTCAAAAAAGGCTTGAATAGCATCAAGCACTTTTTGATTCTGATCGGTATAGGGTTTGTAAATAATTCCCAGATGACCATCAGATCCAACATCAATTAATTGATTTTCAACATGATATTCATCTAACACTTTTTTAAAGTGATACGTCATTTCTCTTAATTCATCTTTTTCATTTGTCAGCAAGATGGTTTTGGCTAATGATGATAATTTGGGGTTGTCTTCGAAAATTAAATAGTGATATTTAGCCATCTTTTTATAGCCTTTAGGGAATACCATGTTTCTCATTCCCCAATATGCTATGTTATTAATGTAAAAGTGCATTGCCCCGCAATCAAGAAAGATGCCATTATAGGTGTAATTCCTTTCGTCAAGGTTGAAATCATCTCTCATTTTTTCGTCATGGCACAGCAATGCTTCTGCGACCGCTAAAACCCCACCTGCTGAATGCCCAGCGATATACATTTCATCAATGTTAGCTTCATAGTTTTTAGCATTTGAAACAATCCATTTGACTGCGTTAGATACATCTTCTATTTGATCGAACACATTAATACTTGGATATGCCAGCCTGTAGTTCAAATTAAAAACGACAAAACCTCTTTGAGCCAGATAGTTAGCGAACAAAGAATCCATTTCTTTGTAGCCAGCGATAAATCCACCACCGTGTATATTAATCATGATGGGTTTGGATACATGATTGTTTTTATAGTGGATGTCTAATTTGTGTTCAATGGAGTTGTCATTGATATAGCTAAGGTCTTTTACTGTTTGTATATTACTGTCACATTTAGATAAATCAATTCTGTCTAAATCTTTCAAATATGTTTTTTCGCTAAAC
>JAKPZU010000310.1 GCA_029559915.1 Bacillota bacterium | reverse complement strand
ACTAATTGATTTTAAAGCCTAATTCTTTTTTGAGTTTCTTTACTTCATCATCGGTCAAATCAGCAGGGTCGCCTTTATCAAGAGCAACATATTCAGCGTGATCAAAGATACCAGAGAGAGTATTGGCTAGTTTTTTTGATTGGCCGACCGCATCTGAATCATAAAAGACAAAAGCTTCTTTTATGTTTTTCTTTTTCAGCAGTAAGATTTGTTCTCTGGTAAAATTCTTTGTAAATGTTGCAACCGCTCCGTCGCCTAATCTCCAAACATCTGTGACTCCCTCTACAATAATTACTTTGTCTTTGATCGAATCATAGTTGTAAAGGCATTCATTGATGGGCATGATAGATTTATTTGGCGGACAGGAGAGATAAGGAATTCTTTCAGAACCGTTCCTGATAATGTCAGCGGCTTGCCAACAGACCATTTTGTTATTGATAAAAATGGGGACAAAGATTCTGTAACGATAATATCCATACTCACCAATCGGTTGTAATTGGAATTTGTCAATTGTCTTTTGTCCAAACCCTCTTGATTTCAAATATTCAAGATGAATAGAATGATTCCAATCATTTTTAATACCGGTGGGCATCCATAGTTTTGATGCAGGTTTATAATCCTCATCTCTGTAAAGTATATCTCCGTCATACTTTTTTATGATTGATCTCGCTTTACCAAGAGAACACTTTTCCAGTTCTTTGATTAAAAATGCAATGTCTTGATGCCCCGTTCCGCATATCCAGCAATGCCATCCAGTTGATCGTAGATTAATACCCATGTGATTTGAATGATCAGTGCAGTAAGAAAAGGGACATTGAATATTGATCCAGCCCCTACTAACATTTTTGCTACCAGAGACTTTATAGTCAATTCCCTTATCTTCAAAGTATTGTTTGATGTTCATTTTTTTCTCCTTTATCTTTTAAATATAAGTGCTTGCACGAGATAATACAAAAGGTTATACATTATTATAAGGGAGCAGGGGAGATAAATATCATCTCCCTTGCTCTGCTCATATTATATCATACTTTTATATAACTGGTTTCAACCATCCCTGTTCCGCGTATGTGATCAATCGGAGAACACAGTGGTGACTTAAATATTTGTATGGATCAAGAAAGTCAACAATCACCAGATGTGTTTTT